>JBKJOO010000380.1:0-5490 GCA_046595615.1 Mycobacteriales bacterium
GGCCAGCCCAATGCCAAGCCCACCACGTCATCCACTGGGCCAACGGTGGCCCCACCGACCTGGCGAACCTCGTGCTGCTCTGCCACCAACACCACCACCAACTGCACGACCAACAACGCTGGCTCAGCTGCACCCACGGCCGGACGATGACCACCGCCGGCTGGCTCGACGCGCTGTCCGACAATCCGCTCACCGGACACCCGACCGGACAAGCCGCCGGACCACCCAGATGACCCCGCCCAACCGGCCCAGCACCCACTGGGCCCCACTGGCATGCCCAGAGAACGCGACCGCCCAGGGAGGAGCGCCGGACCAGCACAAGCACCGGCGGCGAAGCCGAAGCCCGAGCGCGGGAGCCGGAGCCGAAGCCCGCGCCCGGGAGCCCGAGGCCGAGCCGGAGCCGGAGCCCGAGACCGGGAGCCCGAGACCGGGAGCCCGAGCCCGGGAGCCCGAGACCGGGAGCCCGAGTTCGAAGCCGGACTCCGTCAGTTGAGTGCCGCGGCAGCCTGGGCACGCTCGAGCTGGGTCGGGTCGTGCGCCGGCAGGACGTGCACGGCGGCACCTTCGCGGGCCTGCAGATCGGCAAGCCGTTCGTGGTTCGCCCGGACCTGCGCCAGGTCGAAGGCCACCACCCGCTCGAAGGTGCGCAGGGCGCGCCGCGGAGCCGCAGCGGTCCCCAGCGTCGAGCCGTCGAAGACCGCATCGCCGGCGTGCAGCAGCCAACCGCGGTCCTCGGTGTCGACCGCGACGCAGGCGTGGCCGCGGCTGTGGCCCGGCAACGGCACGAGGACGAACCGGGCGTCGAGGCCGGAAAGGGGCTGGGCCGCGGCGAAGCCCCGCCAGGGTTCACCCGGTTCGCTGTACGTCACGAAGGTCGGGTGGTGGTCCCACTGCACCCGGCGGTAACGCGACCGTTCGCGCAATGCGGGCGCGGTTGCGGCGGCGTGCTCGGTGGCGGTGACGTGGATGCGCGCGGTCGGAAAGTCCGCAATCCCGCCGACGTGGTCGAGGTCGAGGTGCGTCAGGATGATGTCGCGGACGTCGGTGGCCTCGAACCCCAACGCCTCGACCTGACGAACAGCCGTGGTCGACGGGTCCGACGATGGCTGCAGGAGATGTCGTAGGAAACCGAGACGCTTTGCTGGATTGGCGATGTCGGCGAGCCCCATCCCGGAGTCAACGAGGACCAGTCCGCCGGCGGTCTCACAGAGCAACACGTGGCAGACGAGGCGGCCGACGATCGGTGGCTGCATCGGCCCGCAGTCCAGGTGGTGCACCTTCACGACAGGGCCGCCTGGTAGACCTCGAGCGTACGGCGGGCCACGGCGTCCCAGCCGAACTCCGCGACCGCCCTGGCCCGGCCGGCGGCCCCGAGCGAATGCGCCCGCGAGGGGTCGCTCAGAAGCGCCGCGACCGACGTGGCGAGCCCGGTCTCGAACGCCGCCGGGTCGTCCGCCGAATACGGCACCAACAGGCCGGTGACGCCGTCGACGACGACTTCCGGGATGCCACCCACAGCGGAGGCGACAACGGCTGTGCCGCAGGCCATCGCCTCGAGGTTGACGATGCCGAGCGGTTCGTAGATCGATGGGCAGACGAAGACGGTCGCATGGGAAAGGAGCTGGACGACATCGGTCTTGGGGACCATCTCCCGGATCCAGACGACCCCGGACCGGCGCTGCTGCAAGGCAGTGACGAGGTCGGCGGTTGAAGCGGCGATCTCGGGGGTGTCAGGCGCTCCGGCGCACAGCACCAACTGTCCGGGCAGGTCGCCGGCGGCCCGCAGAAGGTGCTCGAGCCCCTTCTGCCGGGTGATCCGACCGACGAAGACGGCGTACGGGATGGCCGGGTCGATGCCGTGCTGCTCGAGCACGTCGACGCCCGGGGCCGGGGCGTACTCCTGGGTGTCGATGCCGTTGTAGACGACGTGCACCCGGTCGGGATCGGTCTCGGGGTAGACGTCGAGGACGTCGCGGCGCATCCCCTCCGACACCGCGATGACCGCGTCGGCGGCGACCAGGGCGGTCCGCTCGGCCCAGGACGACAGCCGGTAGCCGCCGCCGAGCTGCTCGGCCTTCCACGGCCGGTGCGGCTCGAGCGAGTGTGTGGTGAGCACGTGCGGGATGCCGTGCAGCAGCGCCGACAGGTGACCCGCCAGGTCGGCGTACCAGGTGTGGCTGTGCACGAGATCGCAGCCCGCGGTGGCCGCGGCGATGCGCAGGTCGACCGAAAACGTCTGCAGGGCCGCATTCTGGTCGGCCAAGCCCGGGTCCGCGGCATGGGCGACGGCGCCCAGGGAGGTGCCGCCGAACGAGTGCACGTCGACCACGGCCAGCCGGCGGAGCTCGCGCACCAGGTATTCGACATGGACGCCTGCCCCGCCGTACACCTCAGGTGGCCATTCCCGGGTCAACACGCCGATGCGCATGCAACGCAACCTAGATGGAAGGCGGCAGGTGGTACAGGATGCGGGCATGACTGCTCCGCGCGTCCTCGGCATCGTCCTTGCTGGCGGTGAGGGCAAGCGCCTGAACCCGCTCACCGAGGACCGGGCGAAACCAGCCGTGCCGTTCGGCGGGATCTACCGGCTCGTCGATTTCGTCCTGTCGAATCTGGTGAACGCCGGGTATCTGCGGATCGTGGTGCTGACGCAGTACAAGTCGCACTCGCTCGACCTGCACATCACCACTACCTGGCGGATGTCCACGCTGCTCGGCAACTACGTGACGCCGGTGCCCGCGCAGCAGCGCCTCGGGCCGCAGTGGTTCAGCGGTTCGGCCGACGCCATCCACCAGAGCCTCAACCTGGTGTACGACGACCAGCCGGATCACATCGTGGTCTTCGGCGCGGACCACGTCTACCGCATGGATCCCAAGCAGATGGTCGAGCAGCACATCGCCAGCGGGGCAGGTGTCACGGTCGCCGGCATCCGCATCCCGCGGTCGGAGTCCAAAGGATTCGGGGTCATCCAGACCGCGCCGGACGGGCGCACGATCGAGGCGTTCCTGGAAAAACCCGATGACCCGCCGGGGTTGGTCGACGACCCGGAGCAGGTCTACGCCTCGATGGGCAACTACGTCTTCTCCACCGAGGCGTTGCTCGAGGCGGTCAAACTCGACGCCGGCGACGAGGGTTCGGTCCACGACATGGGCGGCAACATCATCCCGATGATGGTGGCCCGCGGCGCCGCCGAAGTCTACGATTTCGCCGACAACGCGGTGCCCGGCGCCACCGATCGCGACCGTGGCTATTGGCGCGACGTCGGGACGCTCGACGCCTATTACGAGGCGCACATGGACCTGGTCTCGGTGCACCCGGTCTTCAATCTCTACAACCGGCAGTGGCCGATCCTGACGAGCGCGCCGTCGCTCCCGCCGGCGAAGTTCGTCTTCGACGAGCCGGGCCGGGTCGGCACCGCGATCAACTCGCTGGTCTCCCAAGGGGTCATCGTGTCCGGCGGCGCCGTCCACACCTCGATCCTGTCGCCGGGCGTCCGGGTGCACTCGGGCTCGCGGGTCAGTGGCAGCGTGCTCATGCACGGCGTCGAGGTCGGCCGGGGCGCCGTCGTACGCAACGCGATCCTGGACAAGAACTGCGTCGTGCTGCCCGGCGCGACGCTCGGCGTCGATCCGGCGCACGACCGCGCCCGCGGCTTCACGATCACCGACGGTGGGGTTGTCGTGGTCGGCAAGGGCGGCCGAGTCGTCGTCTGAGGCGCCCCGGTACGGCGTACCGCCGGGGCGGGAGCGGTCAGGCGACCGTGAGCTGGACCTCGACGTTGCCGCGGGTGGCGTTGGAGTAGGGGCAGACCTGGTGGGCCTTGTCCATCAGCGCCTGGCCGGCTGCGGCGTCGAGGGTAGGGAACGCGCCGGTGAGGGTGACCGCGAGGCCGAACGCGGTGCCCTCCAGTCCGAGCCCGACCCGCGCGGTGATCGAGGAGCCCTCGACGTCGACCTTGTCCTGGCCGGCGATGCGCTTGAGCGCGGAGTGGAAGCAGGCCGCGTAGCCGGCCGCGAACAGCTGCTCGGGGTTGCTCTTGTCGCCGCCAGGACCGCCGAGCTCCTTGGGCATCACGAGCTCGAGGTCGATGACGCCGTCGTCGCTGACGACTTCGCCCTCGCGGCCGCCGCGCGCCGTCGCCTGCGCCGTGTAGAGCACGTTCACGTCATACCTCCAGGTGGGTTGGAGCGCCCGTGTCTAGCACGGCTGCCGGCTGTCGAAGGACAGGACGCCGGCCTTCGTCGTCGCCACCCACTGCGCGAGGAGCGCTGCCAGCCGCGCCGGCTCGGTCAGGTGCGGGAAGTGTCCGGACTGCGCGAACACCTCGAGCCGGCAGGACGGGACGGCCGCGGCGAGGGCCCGGCCGTGCTGGACCGGGATGATCGCGTCCTTCTCGCCCCAGACCACGAGCAGCGGCAGGTCGGTGGCCAGACCGAGCCGGTCGCGACCGTCGACCCGCTGACCCTTGACGTCGAGGACGCTGCGCGCGGTGTGCACGAAGGCCTCGCGGGTGGCGGGATCTCCCAGCGAACCGAAGCCGACCAGGGCCTCGCGGATCGCCGCCGGCACCGTGATCCGGGCCCGGCCCAGCTGGCCGTCGACCCAGCGGCCGGCTGCCCGCACCCAGGAGCCGGCGATGACCGGCAGGACCAGCTCGGCGCCGGGCAGGGTGGCGGCCCGCAGGAGCACGCTCACCTCCGGGCCGAGGCCGCCGGCGCAGACGAGCGCGAGCCGCTCGACCCGCTCGGGGAATTGATAGGCGAACTGCATCGCGACGCCGCCGCCGAGGGAATGCCCGACCAGGGTGACCCGGTCGTGGCCGAGCGCAGCCAACAGGTCGCGCAGACCGCACGCGTGGGCGCCGAGGGAATAATCGCCGCGGGGCTTCGCGGACAGGCCGTGACCGAGCAGGTCGGGCGCAATGACGTGGCAGGTCTCGCCGAGCAACGCCATGACGCTTTCCCATTGCGCGGCCCGCGAGGCGATGCCGTGGACGAGGACGACGACCGGACCGCGCTGGCCTGCCTCGGCGTACCGCAGCAGGTTGCCGTGCAGTGCGAGCTCGCCGTGCCGGACCTCTGCCATGCAACCAGGGTGTTACCCGACGGTAACCCACGTCAAGGACCGGTCGCTGTGAGCCGCGTCGCCCCCGACACCGGTGCCGGTGCCGGTTCCGAGAACCGCCGGCTAGCCGATCGCGAGGGCCGTCCGGAGTTGCGCGCACGCCGCACTCCGTGGATCGAGGTGCGCGAAGTGGTCGCCGGGCACGGCGACGAGCTCGGCCCGGTCGCCGCCGGCCCTGGCCGCCGCGACGTAGGCCTCGCTCTGGCTGATCGGCACGATGTCGTCGGACGCCCCGTGCACCAGCACGCTGGGCACTCCCGTGGGCAGCAGGGCGATCGGATCGGCCACGGCGTAGCGGTCCAGGAACTGCTTCGGCGATCCGCCGACGAACCGGCCCACCGCGCCGCCACCGAGGTCGGCCTCGAA
>JBKJOO010000127.1:0-10838 GCA_046595615.1 Mycobacteriales bacterium
GGACCAGGCGGTAGCGCGCATCAGCGAGCTGGCTGCCCGGCTGTGGGCGGTGCGGCAGGCCCACCGGCCGATCGTGACGGGACGGCTGCGCCGCAGCGTCGTGTGTGCGGGCTGCGGCCTGGCGACGCCGTGCCCCACTTTGCGGGCGGCGGGCTAGAGCTCGCGGTCAGCCAGTGTCCTGCGGCCGATCTGCACGAGCGGCCCGATCCGCTGCTCGATGCCGTCGAAGCCGTCGCCGACCATGGCCCCACCCCGGACCCGCGCGACGATCCCAGCGCAGACGACCGCGAGCTTGTAGGCAGCGAAGGCGGCGTACCAGGGCAGCGGGGTGAGGTCCAGCCCGGTGCGCTCGGCGTAGAGCGCGGCGACCTCCGCGCGGGTCGGGAAGCCGGGCAGCACGGTCGCCGCCGGCACGACGAGCGCGTCGGTGCGGAAGCCGGCGTCGTCGGCCTGCGACCAGTAGCCCAGCAGCACGCCGAGGTCGGCCAGCGGGTCGCCCAGGGTCGACATCTCCCAGTCCAGGACCGCCGCGATACGGCCCGGCTCGGTCGGGTGCAGGACGGTGTTGTCGAGCCGGTAGTCACCGTGCACGACCGTGTAGCGCTGGCTGGTCGGCACATCGGCGGCGAGGTCGGTCGCGAGCTGGTCCAGCTGCTCGTGGCCCTCGATGCGCGTCGCCTCCCACTGGGCCGACCAGCGACGCACCTGGCGTTCCAGATAGCCTGCCGGACGGCCGAACTCACCGAGGCCGACGGCGGCGGGATCCACCTGGTGCAGATCAGCCAGGACCCCGACCAGGCCGCGCCCGATCTCCCGTCGCTGGGCCGGCTCATCGGCGTAGCCCGGCGGCAGCTCCTCCCGGCAGATCGGCCCCTCGACCAGCTCCATGACGTAGAAGGGCTGCCCCAGCACCTCCGGGTCGGTGCACAGGTGCAGCATCCGCGGCACCGGGACAGCGGTGCCGGCCAGCGCTGACATGACGGTGTGCTCGCGGACCATGTCGTGGGCGGTCGGCAGCACGTGCCCCAGCGGCGGACGGCGCAGCACGACCGAGCCCGCCGGGCTGTCGACCCGGTAGGTCAGGTTGCTCTTGCCGCCGGCGATGAGGACGACCCGGGCATCGGTCCAGGCCGGGTCGCCGAGTGCCGTCGCGAGGTAGGGCCCGACGACCGCTGGGTCAGCTCCCGCCACAGGTCCGCTCATGCGCCGCACCCTAGTGCGGCGCGCGCATGGTGAGATGGCCGTGTGCGCAGGGGGGTCGTCGTCGGGACCCTCCTGGCCTGCGTCGTCGCGATCGCCGGCACCACCACGGTCGTCGTGCAGCGCCGGGCCGCCGCGCAGGAGGCCCGCGACCGGCGGGCCGCCCTCGCGGTCGGGCGGCACTTCCTCGCGGACTGGCCGGCCAAACGCTACGAGGACATGACCGCGCTGGCGGCCGCAGGCGACGACCCCGGTACGTCGTACCGGGCGCTGGACCGCCGGCTGATGACCACCGCGGTCGAGGTCGTGCCGGGGGTGCTCGCCAGGGACGGCCGGCACCTGCCGTTCGCCGTGCACCTGCAGCTCAAGGGGCTCGGCCGGCTCGACTGGCAGACCGCCCTGGAGCTCACCCACGCGCCGAACGGCTGGCGGGTGCTGTTCCGTTCGGACGCCGTCTATCCCGGGTTGCGCAACGGCCAGCGGCTCGAGCGCAGCACGCCGATCATCACCCGCGGGCAGCTGCTCGACCGCCATGGCGCGCCGATCCGGGCGATGAGCGCCGACCTGGCCAGCAACGTCCTCGGCGCCGCCGACGGTTCCCGCACCGGCCTCGAGCGGCTGTACGACGCGAAGCTCACCGGCACCTCGGGCGGGCGCGTCGAGCTGCTGGACGGCCGCACCGGGCAGCGGACCGTCATCAAGGACTTCCCGCCCGCCCCGGCCGGCACGGTGACCACCACGCTGGACCTCGGGATGGAGCGCGCGGCGCAGGTGGCCCTGGCCGGCGCCCCCGGCCGGGCCGCGCTCGTGGCGATCGACACAGCCACCGGGGAGGTGCGCGCGGTCGCGAACAAGCCGGTCATCGGCGTCACGACGGCGTTCGCGTCGGAGGCCCCGGGCTCGGTCTTCAAGATCGTCACCGCGACGGCGGCGCTGTTGTCCGGCCGGACCCCGACGAGCGTCGTCAGCTGCCCCGAGAAAGCCGTCTACGGTGGCAAGCAGTTCGTCAATGACGAGGCGCCGCTGCCGCCGACGATGAGCCTGACGACCGCCTTCGCCGTGTCCTGCAACACGGCCTTCCTGGGGCTCGCGAACAGCTTCCCGAAGGGCACCCTGCGCCGGACGGCGGCGCTCTACGGCTTCGACCGGCCGGGCAACCTGCTCGAGACCGGCGCCGGCGAGGGCGGCAGCGTGCCGGCGCCGGGCGGGACGGCGGAGGGCTACGCAGACGCGATCGGGCAGGGCCGGGTCGAGGCCAGCCCGCTGCTGGTCGCCTCGATGGCGGCGGCAGTCGCGTCCGGCACCTGGCGCCAGCCGCATCTGGTGGCCGGCACCCGCGGCGACAGCACGCCACTGCCGCCGGGGGTCGCGACCGGCCTGCGGACCCTGATGGCAGCGGTCGTCACTTCCGGGACCGCGGCCGGCGCCGGGTTGCCACCCGGCACCGTCGGCAAGACCGGCACGGCGCAGTTCGGCACCGCGACGCCGCTGCTCTCGCACGCCTGGTTCACCGGCTACCGTCGCGATCTGGCCTTCTGCGTCTACGTCGAGCAGGGCGTCTCGGGTGGTCGGACCGCCGCGCCGGTCGCGGCGAGCTTCCTGCGCGGGTTGCCGGGATAGCGTCCGCCGTCGTGCCCGCCCGCCTCGTCGACCGCTCGCCGGTGGTCCCGCCGGAGACCCTGGTCGCGGGGCTGGTGCCCCCGCCGCATTTCGAAGCCGTGCGCTTCGAGACCTACGCCCCGGACCGCGGCCAGCCCTCGCAGGCCGCCGCGGTCGAGCGGCTCCGGGTCTTCGCCGGGACGCTCGGACCGGCACCGAAACGGCTGCTGCGCAAGGGCCGAGGGCCCGCCGGGCGGCCGGGCATCTACCTCGACGGCGGGTTCGGGGTCGGCAAGACCCACCTGCTCGCCTCGCTCTGGCACGCGTCCCCTGAACCGCGCGCCTACGGGACCTTCGTCGAGCTCACCCATCTGGTTGGAGCCCTCGGCTTCGCCCAGGCGGTCGAGGCGTTGTCCTTCCACCGGTTGCTGGCGATCGACGAGTTCGAGCTCGACGATCCCGGCGACACGGTGCTCGTCTCGACCTTGCTCGCCCGGCTGGTCGAAGCCGGTGTGCGGGTCGCCGCCACCAGCAACACCCTGCCCGAGGCGCTGGGGGAGGGCCGGTTCGACGCCGTCGACTTCCTGCGTGAGATCCAGCAACTGTCAGCGCACTTCGAGCCGGTCCGAGTCGACGGGGAGGACTACCGGCACCGCGGCCTGCCGGCGGCGCCGGCACCAGCCACCGACGACGAGGTGCGGCTGCGGGCCGAGGGCACGCCCGGTGCGTCGTACGACGTGTTCGCCGACCTGCTCGGACATCTCGCGCAACTGCACCCGTCGCGGTACGGCGCGCTGGTCGACGGCGTCCCGCTGGTCTGCCTGACCGGTCTGCGCCCGGTCAGCGACCAGGCGGCGGCGCTGCGCCTGGTCGTGCTGGCCGACCGGCTCTATGACCGCGACGTGCCGGTCGTCGCCAGCGGCGTCGCGCTCGACGAGCTGTTCCCGGCCGAGTTGCTCGCGGGCGGCTACCGCAAGAAGTACCTCCGGGCGGTCAGCCGACTCACCGCGCTCGCCCGGCTGGCAGCGGGCCGCTGACCGCATCAGACCCGATCGGGCAGCGGCATACTGCCCAGATGGAGCTCCAGGTTGCTGCGACGCCCAGGGTGCAGGAACTGCTCCCGCGCTACGAACGGTTCCTGTCCGAGCAGGTCACCCCGCTGGAGCGCGAGCTGGCCACCCACGGGGTCGGCAGCGCCTGGGCGCCGGCGCTCGACGGGGGCGGCCGGATGCACGAGACCGTCTGGCAGGCCCGCCGCGAGGTGCAACGCCGATCGGCGGCGGCTGGGCTGTTCACCCCCCACATGCCGGTCGAGGTAGGCGGTCTCGGGCTGACCAGGGTCGAGATGATGTACGTCGAGGAGCTCGTCTACCGGCGGGCCGGCCTCGGCCTCGGTCTCGCGGCGCTCGGCTGGACCGAAGGTCCGAGCCCCAACCTGGTGCACCTGTCCGAGGCCGGCCGCGACCGGTTCCTGGGCCCGCTGATGCGCGCCGAGACCACTTGCGCCTTCGCCAATACCGAGCCCCGCGTCGGCTCCGACGTGTTGTCCATGACGACCCGGGCCGAGCGCGACGGCGACAGCTGGGTGATCACCGGGACCAAGGGCTGGATCACCAACGCGCACTTCTGCGACGTGGCGCAGATCGTCGCGGTCACCGAACCCGGGGCCGGCAGCCGCTCGCTCACGATGTTCATGGTCGAGGCCGACCGCGACGGCTTCCGGCGCGGCGCGGACTACCCGACGATGCTCGACGACGGGCTCACCGGCGAGCTGGTGCTCGACGGCGTGCGGGTGCCGGACGTGAACCGGATCGGCGAGGTCGGGCAGGGCCTGGCGCTGGCCCTGACGTGGATCAACTGGCGGCGGATGTGCCGCGGCGGGATGTGCGCCGGCTGGGGCGGCTGGCTGCTCGACCGGGCAGTCGCGCGGGCGGGCTTCCGACGCTCCGGTGCCGGCCCGATCGCCGACCTGCAGGCGGTGCAGCACATGCTGGCCGACATCGACGCCGACGTGTACACCGCCCGGGCCATGTCGCTGCACGCGCAGGCCGAACTCGACGCGCTCGGACCGTTCGACATCCCCCTGCACAGCGACGCGATCCGGCTCATCAGCCTGGTCGCGCTGGTCAACGACGAGGCGTTCTTCCGGGTCGCGGACCGGGCGCTGCAGGTGCACGGCGCGAGTGGGCTGACCCGCAACGGCCCGGAGGAGAAGCTGTTCCGGATCGCCCGCAACCTGCGCATCCCCGCCGGCACGGTCGAGATCCAGCGCAACGCGATCGCCCGCGCCCTGCTGCGATGAGCACCTCGCTGGCGTGCGTGACCGGCCGCTTCCAACCGGTGCACGGCGACCATCTGCGGCTGTTCGAGCTGGCGCTGGCCAGCTGCGGCCGGCTCGTCATCGGCGTCACCAATCCCGACCCCGGCACGCTCCGGGCCGAGACCGGCAGCGACCACCGGCACCTCGGCGCGGCCAACCCGTTCACCTTCTACGAGCGGCTCGAGCTGCTCGCCGCGGCGCTCGGCCCGGCGCCGGCCAGCCGGGTGCTGATCGTCCCGTTCGATCTCGGCCGGCCCGAGCACTGGCCGTCGTACGTCCCGCTGCACGCGGTGCAGTACGTCGGGGTCTACGGGCCGTGGGAGCGGGAGAAGGCGCGGCGCCTCGCCGCCGGGGGGTACGAGGTCGTCGAGGTGCCCGGCGACGAGCGGACCCGGCGGACCTCGACGTCGATCCGGGCGGCCCTGCGGACCGGCCAGGGATGGCAGGCGTTGGTGCCGCCGGCGACGGTGGCGCCGCTGACCGCCCTGCTGGCCGGCCGGGCGACCCCGCTGTGAGGTGGCGCCCATGAAGCCGCCCGGCTACGGCGAGAGCCAGCCCCGGCTCGATGACGACCGGCTCCCGGTGATGCTGGTGGTCCTCGACGGGCTCGGCGACCGGCCGGTGCCCGAGCTCGGCGGCCGCACCCCGGCCGAGGCGGCCCGCACCCCGGTGCTCGACGAGCTCGCCCGGCGCGGCGCCAGTGGCTGGCACGTCCCGCTCGGCTGGGGCCGGGCGCCGTCCTCCGAGCTGAGCCACTGGGCGATGTTCGGCTACGGCGAGCAGCCCTTCCCCGGCCGGGCGGTCCTCGAGGGACTCGGCGCCGGCCTCGACATCCCGTACGCCGGGACAGTGCTGCACGCGGCGCTGCGCACCTCGACGGCCGACGGCGGGGTGGTGTGGGTGACCGGCCGGGCCGCCGCCGACGACGCCGAGGACGCGGCGCGACTGCTCGCCGAGCTCGAGCCGGTCGCGGCCGGCTTCGGCGCCCGGCTGACGCCGCTCGGGGGGCGCGGGGAGAGCCTGCTGCTGCTCCCCGCGCACGCCACCGGTGAGGTGAGCGACTCCGACCCGTTCTTCGAGCACCTGCACCCGTGGCTGCGGCCGGTGGCGACCGGTCCGGCCGGCCAGGCCCTCGCCAGCGACCTGTGCGCCCTGCTGCTGCGGGCCCGGGAGGTGTTGATGGCCGCCGAGGTGAACGCGGCCAGGGTCGCCGCCGGCCGTCCCGCCCTCGACCTGCTGACCACCAAGTGGGCCGGTGCCCGCCGCCCGCTGCCGAGCTTCGTCGAGCTGGCCGGCGTGCCCGGCGCGGCGGTGACCAGCAGCCGGCTCTATCGGGGCATCGCCGAGCTGCTCGGCTGGACCCGGCGCGACCTGCCGGCCGGACCGGATCTGGCGGAGGAGATGACCGCACGGGTGGCGGCCGGGGTCGAACTGCTCGAAGCCGGTGCGGCGTTCGTCCATGTCCACACCAAGGCACCGGACGAGGCCGGCCACAGCAAGTCGCCGTACGCCAAGCGCGACGTGCTGGAGGCCATTGACGCCGGGTTGGCACCGCTGCTCGAGCTGGCCGGGCGGGCGGTGGTCGCGGTCACCGGCGACCACGCCACCCCCTCCACCGGTGGGGTGCTGCACACCGGCGACCCGACGCCCTTCGTGCTGGCCGGGGGAGCGGTCCGGGCCGATCGGGTCGTCGACTTCGGCGAGACCTCGGCCAGACAGGGCGATCTCGGCGTCCTGCGTGCGTCAGATGTGCTGCCCCTGCTGTTCAGCGCGGCGAACCGCCCGGCGTTCCTCGGCCACCGGACCGGCGCGGTGCAGAGCTGGGCACTCGCGGACCGTCCCGTCCCGATGACCCGCTGAACCCACCCGGGCGCGGCAGGGCTCAGGCCGGTCGCAGACAGGCGATCCGCCGGGCCACGTCCCCGTGCGGGGTCGTCACCGCGACGACCATGGCCCGCTCACCGGTGTGCAGCGTGCCGACTGCAACGCTCTGCCGGCGCTCCCGGACCTTGGTGACGGCGCTGATGACGTAGCTGTGCTGAAAGCCGTCCTTGCTGCGCAGCGTGATCGACGTCGCGTCGACGGCCTCGATCACGCCCCGCTGGACCAGCACGGTGACGTCACCGTGCTTGCGGGTGTGCCGGACGACGCTCAGATGGCCGGTGGACCGCAGGGTCGCCCGCTGCGCCGGCGTGAGCGCGTGCGCCTGGGTGGTGGCGCTGGGCGCCGCGGCACTGGTCGGGTCGGCGTTGGCGGTGCCGAGACCGACGGCGGCCAGGCCGCCGGCGGTCAGGACCAGCGCCCCGGCGGTGCCGAGCAACGCGGTGCGGGCGACGAACGTCATGACGGGCTCCTGGGGTCGGTGAGATCTCCATCGTGCGGGATCACCGTTGCCGTTCCACCCGCCGCCGTGTTCGGGTCGGGTAAGTCCTGCCGGCCGACCGGTGGCGCTGCCCCGGCATACCGGAGACTGCCCGCATGACACCGGCCACCCCGACGTCGGCCGGCAAGGGGCTGGTGCTGGTCGTCGAGGACGAGCCGGCCATCGCCGAACTCGAACGGCTGTATCTCGCCCGGGCCGGGTTCGGCGTCGCGGTGGAGCGGGACGGGCGGGCCGGGCTCGCCACCGCGCGGGCCCTGCACCCGGTGGCGATCGTGCTCGATGTGGGACTCCCCGAGCTCGACGGGACGGAGGTCTGCCGGGCACTGCGCGAGTCCGGCGATTGGACGCCGGTGCTGTTCGTGACGGCCCGCGACGACGAGGTGGACCGGGTGCTGGGCCTCGAGCTCGGCGCCGACGACTACGTCACCAAACCGTTCAGCCCGCGCGAGCTGGTCAGCCGGGTCAAGGCTGTGCTCCGGCGTACCCAGGGCGTCGCCGCGGCGCCGCCGCTCGTCGCCGGACCGGTGCGGCTCGAACCCGACACCCGCCGCGTCACCGTGACCACAGCCGCTGGTATCAGCGAGATCGCCCTGACCGCGACCGAGTTCGACCTGCTCGCCGCCCTCCTGCGCCGGCCGGACCGGGTGTTCCCCCGCGAGCAACTCCTCTCGGAGGTGTGGGGCTACGCCGCGCCGGCCGGCACCCGGACCGTGGACGTGCACGTCGCACAGCTGCGGGCCAAACTCGGCGAGGCGGCCGGCGTCATCAAGACCGTCCGGGGTGTGGGCTACGCGGCGACGGCGCGCTCCAGGTGACCCGTCGTGTCGGCATGACCCGGCAGGTCGCGTTGGCCACCTGTCTCGCTGCGGCGTTCGCGGTGTTCGCCGCAGCCCTTGCCGCGCTCGGCTTCGTCCGGCACGCCTACGACGGCCAGGCGCGGGCGGTGCTCCGCCGCGAGGCGATCCTGGTGGCCGAGGCGCGCACGTCGGTGCCGAACGCCTTCCGGACCGGCCGGCCGGCCGGTCGCGTGCTGCGGGCCAGCGGGATCACCGTCGTCCGGGTGCGCGCCGACGGCACCAGCTTCGGCCCGGCCACCGGGGACCCCGCCGACGTCGCCGCGGCCGGCCGCGGCGACCAGGTGTCCGCGGTACGCCGGCTCGGCGGCTCGCGGGTGTTCGTCGAGGTGCAGCCCGTGCCGGGCGACGGCGGGGTGTTGCTGCTCGAACGCGCCTCCAACGCGCAGGTCCTGACGCCGCCGGTGCTTCGGCGGCTGCTGTTGGCGCTGCTGCTCGGACTGGGCGCGGCAGCCCTGCTCGGGGTCGTCGTGGCGCGCCGGCTGACCCGGCCGCTGGTCCGGGCCGCCGAGGGCGCGCACCGGCTGGCGGCCGGCGAGCGAGATGTCCGGCTGGCCGAGGACGGCCCCGCCGAGGTCGCCGAACTGTCCGGTGCGATGAACCGGCTCACCGACGCCCTCGCCGGCAGCGAATCGCGCCAACGCGACTTCTTGCTCTCGATCAGCCATGAGCTCCGCACGCCGCTGACGGCGATCCGCGGCTACGCCGAGGCGATCGGTGACGAGGTCGCCACCGGGGCCGGAGCGGTGACGGCGGGGCGCACCATCGAGGCGGAGGCGCAGCGCCTGGAGCGCCTCGTCTCGGATCTGCTCGACCTGGCCCGGCTCGGCGCGCAGGACTTCCGGCTCGAGCCGTTGCTGATCGACCTCACCGAGGTCGTCCGGGCCGCGGCGGTGGTCTGGTCGACGCGCTGCGCGGGGGAGGGGGTGCCGTTCCGCGCCGACCTCCCGGCGCAGCCGCTGCTGGTGCACACCGACGCCGGCCGGGTGCGGCAGGTCCTGGACGGGCTGGCGGAGAACGCCCTGCGGGTGACGCCGACCGGTTGCCCCATCACGTTCTCGCTGTCCGCCGGGGCCGGTGGGGCCGTGCTGGAGGTGCGCGACGGCGGCCCGGGCCTGACCGAGGACGACATCGCGGTGGCGTTCGAGCGGTCCGTGCTGTTCAACCGCTATCGAGGCGTACGCCGGGTCGGGACGGGCCTGGGCCTCGCGCTCGTCGGCGGCCTGGTCGGCCGGCTCGGCGGCCGGGTGGGCGCGGGGCACGCGCCGGAGGGCGGGGCCGCCTTCACGGTGACCCTGCCCCTGCCCGGCGCGTGAGGAGTTCGGTCAGCTGACTCGGGCCGACTGGGCGGCGTGCGCCCGCTCGATGGTGAACGGGACGCTGGTCGGCGAGGCGCGGTGCTGACCGAGGAACACCTGCCCGGGGGTCGCGGACCGGCCAGCGATCCGCAGCGCCACGTGCACCGTCCTGCTGCATTCGGCACCGAAGTCGATGCCGTCCACCCCGCCGTAGTTGGTGAAGCGGAACGCCAGCGTGCGTCCGTGGTTGCTCCGGGTCACGCTGTCGGCCCGCTCGAGCGCGACCCGTCGTACGGCTGAGACATCCCGGCTGACGGTGATCACACCCGAGACGACGACGCGGGCCTTACCCGGGTGGGTGACCCGCAGCGAATAGCCATGCGCGCCGTGCCAGAGGTAGACGCCTTCGGCCTGCTGGGCTTTGACACCCGGGCTGCCGAGGACGACGCCCGGCAGGGCACCGGTCGCGCACCCCGACGTGCTCTCGGCGGCCTGGGCGGGGCTTGCGGACAGGACCACCCCTGCCACCAGGGTCGTTCCGAGCCCGGCTGTCAGGGCTCGCTGCATGACGTTCATCAATGACCTCCACGGTGTGGCCGCTCGTTGCGACCGACCGCCAGGAGCCTGGGCCGACGGCGTTCGCGCCCCGCGCGGGGGATGTATGGCCTCGGTAAGCCTTGCTCAGGCGCTCGCCGCCTCCCCGCTGGGCACCTCCAGCGAGCACAGCAACTCGCCGAAGCCGCCGGCGGCCCGGGGGTCGCGGCGGGCCGAGGTGACGACGGGCAGGTCGCCGGGCCGGGCGATCCGCAGCCCGCACCGGGTCTGGGCGGCGACCAGCGCGTGGTCCTCGGCGAGGGCCAGTCGCGGGAAGCCGCCGATCCGGCGGTAGGCGGCACCGGACAGGCCGAGGTTGGCGCCGCGCACGCGTGGATGCTCATCAGGCGACGCGCCGTAGAGCCGGGCGAAGTGGGCGGCGGTCTGCTCGCGGTGGGCCGACCAGTCATCGACCACGACCGTGCCGACGACGGCGTCCCAGCCATCGGCCCGGTACTGCAGCTGGCGGGCGCCACTGCCCGGCAGCGGCAGGTCGAGCGCCCTGGTGTCGACGAGATCAGCGAAGGCCATCGCGACGGTGGCCACCCGGTCGGTGCACCCGTCGAGCGAGCGCCCCTGCCCACCCCCGG
>JBKJOO010000172.1:0-10818 GCA_046595615.1 Mycobacteriales bacterium
CTCGCGGCCACCGGCAGGGCGTCGCCGAGCCCCGGGTCCTCCAGGTGGGCGCGTCCCGGCGGCGGAACGCCCGCGTCGGCCACGCGGTGGCGGCGCCACACCGACGTCCGGCTGCTAGGCCAGCCGCCACCGGTAGAGCACCGCTGACACGGCGGTTGCCAGGTTGAGGCTGCTCACCCCGGCCCGCATCGGCAGCGCGACGACCGCATCGGCGCGGCTTCGGAGCAGTGGGCCGACGCCGGCCCGCTCGCTGCCGACCACGAGGACGGCGTTGTCGGGGATCTCGCCGAGCAGCTCACCCTCGGCGTCGAGCACGAGCAACGGCCCGGTGACGTCGTCGGGGTGGACCGACAGGACCGGCAAGGCGAAGTGCAAGCCGGCGCTGCCGCGCAGGACCGCCGGGTGCCACGGATCCAGCGTCCCCGAGACGGCGACCCCGCTGGCGCCCGCGGCCGCCGCGACCCGTACGACGGCGCCGACGTTGCCCGGGTGGCGTGGGTCGTCCAGCAGCACCAGCGGGCTGCGCCTGGTGGCGAGCGGCCCGTCGTCGCGCGCGGGCCGGTCGGCGACCCCGGTCACACCGGTCGGGTGCGCCACCGGTCCCACCGTCGCGCGGGACAGCAGCAGCGCTTTGACGTCCGGGGCGAGCCGGGCGGCCAGCGCCGCTGCCGACGCCCGATCGGTTACGATGATCGTCTGCACGAGCCCCGGTGCGAACCGCAGGGCGTGCTTGACCGCGTGGAAGCCTTCGAGCGCCACCGTCAGGTCCCCTGCCATCGGACAAGGGTGCCGCAGATCACGAACTGCCCCGGAACCACCAGCGCCCGCCCGCTGTTGTCCCGGTGACATCCGACCGCAGCAAAGGAACCCCTTGACCCTCACCCTGGACGCCCTCTCCACCTCAGCGCGCGCCGCCCTCACCGACCGGCTCGAGCAGTTGCTCGCCCAGCGCGTGCAGGCGTTCGCCGAGAGCACCGTCACGGGCGGCTCCGGCGACGCGGCCGATCGCGCCGGCAACGTCGAGGCCATCATCCGGCTCGAGGACCTGGACGCGAGGATCGCCGCGCTGCGCTACCAGCTGGCCGCCCCAGCTGCCGGGGAGACCACCGGCGACACCGTGCAGGTCGGCAGCCGGGTCGGTATCCGGTTCGGCAAGGACGAGGCCCCGGAGGACTTCCTGGTCGGTTTCCTCGAGCAGTCCGGTGCTGGCATCGAGGTCATCACGCCAGCCAGCCCGCTCGGCCGGGCCCTGCTCGGTGCCGTCGCCGGCGCCGACGTCAGCTACCGCGCCGCCGCGGGCAAGGTTCTCACCGCAACGCTGGTGACCGTCGCGGAGTAGGCGCAGGGCCCTTCGCAGCACCGCCGGCTGCGAGTGACGGGAACTGCGGCGGACCCCGCCCCCCACTTCCCCAAGGAAACCCCGTGAGTAGCCCCACCCCACCCCCGGCCGCGCCGCGACGTCGGCGGGCCGGCCGCCCGGCTGAGCCAGCCCGGCACGCCCCGGTCCCGGCACTGCAGGCAGCCAGCCCGGCCGGCCAGGCGCGACCCGACGGTCAAGCAGCCCGCAGTCAGCCGGTCGCAACGCGGACCGACGTCCGGCCCTCGGCTCCAGCGCGTGCCGCTGCCGGACCGACTGGCGCCATCCCGTCGTTCGCCGAGCTCGGCGTCCCCGCCCCGCTGGTCGCTGCGCTGGACCGGCAGGGCATCACGTCGCCGTTCCCCATCCAGGTTGCGACCCTGCCCGACACCCTCGCCGGCCGTGACGTGCTGGGCCGTGGGCGGACGGGCTCAGGCAAGACGCTCGCCTTCGGGTTGCCGCTCGTCGCCCGCTTGGTCGGCGGCACCCGCGTCGCCAAGCGGCCACGTGCGTTGGTGCTCGTGCCGACCCGTGAGCTCGCCAACCAGGTGCTCGCCGTCGTCCAGCCGCTGGCCCGGGCCGCCGGTTTGACCAGCACGGTGGTCTTCGGTGGCGTCGGCCAGAACCCCCAGGTGAAGGCCCTCGCTCCCGGCGTCGACGTGCTCATCGCCTGCCCCGGCCGACTTGAGGACCTCATCGGGCAGGGCTATTGCGACCTGTCGGCCGTCGAGATCACGATCCTGGACGAGGCCGACCACATGGCCGATCTCGGCTTCCTGCCGGCGGTCAAGCGCTTGCTCGACCGGACTCCCGAGGTCGGTCAGCGGATGTTGTTCTCGGCCACCCTCGACAACGGCGTCGACGTGCTCGTCAAGCGCTACCTGCACCAGCCGACAACGCATTCGGTCGACCCGGCGATCGCGCCGGTCTCGACGATGACGCACCACGTCTTCGCGGTCAGCTCCGCCGACAAGCAGGCCGTGGTGCACGAACTGGCCGCCGGCCAGGAGCGCAGCCTGCTGTTCATGCGCACCAAGCACACGGCCAAGAAGCTCGCCAAGCAGCTCACCGCCGCCGGCATCCCCGCGGTCGAGTTGCACGGCAACCTCAGTCAGGGCGCCCGCGAGCGCAACCTGTCGGCCTTCACCGAGGGCAGCACCCGGGTCCTCGTTGCGACCGACATCGCCGCCCGGGGTATCCATGTCGACGACGTCGCGCTCGTCGTACACGTCGACCCGCCAACCGAGCACAAGGCCTACCTGCACCGGTCAGGGCGCACCGCGCGGGCCGGCGCCGGCGGCACCGTGGTGACGATCGCGACGCCCGATCAGGCCGGCGAGGTCCGGACCCTCGCCAAGCAGGCCGGGATTCGCCCCACCACCGCCGCGGTCCGGCCCGGCGACGGTGCCATCACCGCCCTCACCGGCCCGCCTGCTGCCTACGTCGAGCCGGTGGCCCTCCCGCCGGAACAGCCGCGGCAGGCGCGCGGTGGTGGCCGGCAGAGCCAACGCTCGGCGACCGGGCGCACCGCGGTTGCCGGCCCGCGCGGCGGCAGCACCGCGCATGGCGCAACGAGTTCGCACGCCGGCAGCGGGGCGCACGGCGCAACGAGTTCGCACACCGGCAGCACCGTGCACACCGCAAACAGCGGGCACACCGCGAGTAACGCCCGGAGCAGCAGCGCCCGGGGCGGCAGCGCCGCCAAGGCGACCCGGACGCCGGCCGGCCCCGCCCGCACCCGGGCCGAGCTCGCCGCCCGCGCCGGTCAGCCGCCGGCCCGGCGTTCGGCCGGGCGCCCGCGCTGAGCTTCCCGCACGGGTCGGCCCCCTGGAACGACCGCAACAGCAGCAAGGCCGATCCTGGTCGCGCCCCGGCAGGCGTGGTCGCACCAATGTCGGCGCCCCGGGCCCCGCTTCCCTGCTGTTGTGGTCGCTCGGCGTCGAACAGGTGGGAGCGTGACACCGTGAGCGACCTGACCGATGTGCTCGTCCCAGGCAACGGCGAGCCTGACGAGGTGCTCGATGCGTTCACCAGCTGGGTGGCCGAGCGCGGCATCACCCTGTACCCGGCGCAGGAGGAGGCGCTGCTCGAGGTTGTCTCGGGCAGCCACGTCGTGCTCGCGACGCCGACCGGCAGCGGCAAGAGCCTTGTTGCCGTCGGCGCCCACTTCGCGGCGCTGGCCGCCGGGCGCCGCAGCGTCTACACCGCGCCCATCAAGGCGTTGGTCAGCGAGAAGTTCTTTGCCCTGGTCGAGGTCTTCGGCGCCGAAAACGTCGGGATGGCGACGGGCGACGCGAGCGTCAACTCCGGCGCAAAGATCATCTGCTGCACCGCCGAGGTCCTCGCCAACCAGGCGCTCCGGCAGGGTGCCGCGACCGACATTGCGCTTGTCGTGATGGACGAGTTCCACTACTACGCCGACCCGGACCGTGGCTGGGCCTGGCAGGTGCCCTTGCTCGAGATGACCGGCACGCAGTTCCTGCTGATGAGCGCGACGCTCGGTGACACCCGCCGGTTCGCCGACGACCTGCTGCGCCGCACCGGTCGCGAGGTGGCCGTGGTCAGCAACGCCGAGCGCCCGGTGCCGCTGCGCTTCGAATACGTCCTGTCGCCTCTGCACGAGACCCTGACGGAGCTGCTCGAGACCCACCAGGCGCCGGTCTACGTCGTGCACGCCACCCAGGAGTCCTCGGTCGAGCGGGCCCAGGCGCTCATGAGCATCAATGTCTGCAGCAAGGCCGAGAAGGAGCAGATCGCTGAGCTGATAGGCGGTTTCCGCTTTACCACGAAGTTCGGGCAGACCTTGAGCCGGCTGGTCCGGCATGGCATCGGCGTGCACCACGCCGGGATGCTGCCCAAATACCGCCGGCTCGTCGAGCAACTCGCCCAGGCCGGCCTGCTCAAGGTCATCTGCGGCACCGACACCCTCGGGGTCGGCATCAATGTGCCGATCCGGACGGTGTTGTTCACCCAACTTAGTAAGTACGACGGGGTGCGCACCCGCCACCTGAAGGCGCGGGAGTTCCACCAGATCGCCGGCCGGGCCGGTCGGGCCGGCTACGACGTCGCGGGCACCGTGGTCGTGCAGGCGCCCGAGCACACGATTGAGAACGAGCGGGCCCTCGCCAAGGTCGGCGACGACCCGAAGAAGCGCCGCAGCGTCCGGCGCAAGACCCCGCCCGAGGGTTTCGTGTCGTGGGGCGAACCGACATTCCAGCGGCTGGTGGCCGCCGAACCCGAGACGCTCACCAGCAGCTTCGTCGTCAGCCACGCGATGCTGCTCAACGTCATCGCCCGCCCCGGCGACGCCTTCGCGACGATGCGGCGACTGCTGCTCGACAACGACGAGCCCCGCGTCAACCAGCGAAGACATGTGCGGCAGGCGATCTCGGCCTACAAGGCGTTGCTCGCCGGTGGTGTGGTCGAGCGTCTGGCGACCCCGGACGCCGAGGGCCGCACGGTCCGGCTGACGGTCGAGCTACAACCCAACTTCGCGCTCGACCAGCCGCTGTCGACCTTTGCGCTGGCCGCTCTCGAGCTGCTGGATCGCGCTGCCCCGTCGTACCCGCTGGATGTCCTGTCGGTGCTCGAGGCGACGCTCGACGACCCCCGGCAGGTCCTCTCGGCACAGCGCAAGAAGGCGCGGGGCGAGGCGATCCAGCAGATGAAGGCCGACGGCATCGAGTACGAGGAGCGGATGACGCTGCTGGAGGACGTCACCTTTCCACGGCCGCTGGCCGAGCTGCTCGGCGCGGCGTACGAGCTCTACGCGCGCGGCCATCCTTGGGTCGCCGACCACGAGCTGCGCCCGAAGTCGGTCGCCCGCGACCTGTGGGATCGCGCGATGACCTTCAACGAGTACGTCGGGTTCTATGGGCTGGCCCGGTCCGAAGGGCTCGTCCTGCGCTATCTGGCCGATGCCTACAAGGCGTTGCGGCGAAGCGTGCCGGAACCCGCCCGCACCGAGGAGCTCGACGACCTGACGGCGTGGCTCGGCGAGCTGGTCCGTCAGGTCGACTCGAGCTTGCTGGACGAGTGGTCGGAGCTGGTGGCTGGCGGGGGAGCGGTCGTCGTCGCGCAGGCTCCGCCCGTCGTCACTCGCAACACCAGGGCTTTTCGGGTGCTGGTCCGCAACGCGATGTTCCGGCGGGTCGAGCTTGCTGCGCTGCGCCGCTGGGATCTGCTCGCCGAGCTCGACCCCGACATCGACTGGGGAGCAGCGCTTGTGGGCTACTTCGCAGAACACGGTGCGATCGGCACCGGTCCGGACGCACGCGGTCCGGGGTTGCTGCTGGTCGAGCAGGGCGCCGACATCTGGCAGGTCCGGCAGATCCTCGACGATCCGGCCGGCGACCACGACTGGGGCATCAGCGCCGAGGTCGACCTCGCGGCGTCCGATGCCGAAGGCACCGCCGTGCTGCGCGTCGCCGCCGTCGACCAGCTCGGCGCCGGTTGGGTTTCCTGACCTGCGCCGATCATGGAACATGTGCGGTTGCGCTGAGCGTGCCGGCTCCGCACAAGTTCCATGATCGGCGGGGGATCGGCGGGGGATCGGCGGGGGAGGGTCAGTGCGGAAGCAGGCCCGAGGTCTGCATCGCCCGGCCGTAGCCGGTGTCGAAGGCGACCCGCAGCAGCTGGCGGGTGTCGGTGGTGGCGCGCCGGCGCAGGCGCCGCCAGGAGGCGTACGACGAGGTGGCGTCCTGCGGCCGGCCGGTGAGGTCGGCCTGGGCGACGGTTTCGCCGAGGCGGGCGGCTTCGAGCAGCTGGCTGCGGGAGGCCCGCGGGGCGGCCGGACGGGCATGGGCGGGGGGGCGGATGGAGGTCAACGAGGATCCTTGAGCGGGCTGCCGGGGGCCGGTACATGGGCCTGCCCGGGCGCGAGGTGCGCGGTCTTTGTGGCGGCGACGCCGCACCGCGGCCCTGTCAGCAGGGCCGGTCCGGGAGCAGTCGCGCGGCGACAGCCGGTGGCTGTCTGGCATCAAGGTAGCAGGCGCGCAGCCCGAAGGGGCGCGCCCGACCGCGGACACGCCCCCGTGGTACCGGCCTCAGGCCTTGAACAGCTCGGCCAGCGCCATGATCTCGTCGGTCGTCGACGCCGGCACCAGGTAGCCCTCGCGGTCCTCGATCTCGGCCAGATGCGCCTGCACGTCCTCGGCGGTGGGAGTGCCGTCCTGGCCCGCGAACCAACCCTGCCCGAGGCCCCAGAAGACCCGTGCGTAGCGGCCGCCGGCAGCGGAGTAGGCGCCGTGGGTGGTCGTGCAGGCCTCGCTGGCGAGGTAGGTGACCATCGGGGTGACGAGCTCAGGCGCCAGGTTCTCGGCGAAGCTGCCGAGCAGCTCCTCGGTCATCCGGGTCTTCGCGACCGGCATGATCACGTTGGACAGGATGCCGGCGCGGGCGCCCTCGACCGCGATGGTGTTCGACAGCCCGACCAGGCCCATTTTTGCGGCGGCGTAGTTGGTCTGGCCGAAGTTGCCGAAGGTGGCGTTGGAAGCGGTGAAGACGAAGCGGCCGTAGCCGTGCTCCTTCATGCTCGCGAACGCCGGCTGGCTGACGTAGAAGGC
Organism: Mycobacteriales bacterium; assembly: GCA_046595615.1. GTDB lineage: Bacteria > Actinomycetota > Actinomycetes > Mycobacteriales > SCTD01 > JAYSQK01. The sequence continues at coordinate 6,922 of JBKJOO010000172.1, forward strand.
GGCCTTGAGATGCACGTCGATGATCGCGTCGAGGTCTTCCCAGGTGAGCTTGAGGAAGCTTTTGTCGCGCAGGAAGCCGGCGTTGTTGATGACGACGTCGACCTTGCCGAAGGCGTCCACGGCCGTCTTGACGACGTTCGCGCCCCCTTCGGGGGTCATCACCGAGTCGAAGTTCGGGACGGCGTCTCCCCCCTTGGCCTTGATCTCGTCGACCACCTTCTTCGCAGCGCTGTCGTCGCCACCGGTGCCGTCCAGGCTGCCGCCGAGGTCGTTGACGACGACCAGCGCGCCTCGGGCCGCGAGCTCGAGGGCGTAGGTGCGGCCGAGCCCGCCGCCGGCGCCGGTCACGATCGCGACGCGGCCGTCGAAGCTGATGTCACTCACAGGGGCTTCCCTCTCCAGGATTGCGCGGTTACCGACCAGTATCCCGGAGCCGTCGGCGTCAGTGAACGGCGGGTCACATCTCCCGCGCGACGCTCCCGACGCCTATCGGAAGTCGGCCTTTCGGATGAGCGCGTGCACGCCCGTCGTACGGTCGACGACCTGCGACACCTGGAAGTCCGCTGCGGCGCTGAGGTAGGCGTAGGCCACCGGCGCGTCCATGCCGAGGTCGTAGGTCAGGAACGACATCGCGTTGCGGACCGCCGCCTTCATGGCCTCGTCGAGGGTCTTCACCTGGCCGCCGACCGGGCCGTCCGGATCGCTGAGGCCGATGGGCAACCAGTGTTCCGCCGTCTCCCCGAAGGCGTAGCCGTCGAACGCGACGCTCGGCGCGTCGCCACCCCGCTTGACGACGCTGAGCCGAAAGGTGGCCCGCAGGGAGCCCTCCAGCGCGGTCAGCGCCACCTCACCGTCGCCTTGCGCCATGTGTGGGTCACCGGTGAAGAACTTGGCGCCGGCGACCTGCACGGGCAGCCACAGTGTGCTGCCGACCCCCAGGTCGTTGATGTCGATATTGCCGCCGGCCACCGTGGGCGGGACCGAGTCGACCAGGACGCTGGTGTCCCGCGCCACCCCCATCAAGCCCATGAACGGCGACAGCGGGAAGCCTCGGCGGACCCCGGGCAGCTGCCCCCGCAGCCCGCCGTGGCGCCTGCTGACGGGCGTGAAGATGCTGATGTTGTGGCCGGGATTGAAGTAGCGCTGATAGCGCGGTTCGGTGTTCCAGGCGTCCGGGAGCTCGCCCGGCAAGGCGCCCTTACCGTGCCGGCTGCTGATCACGCCGTACGGCACCCGCAGCCGCAACCCCAGCACCTCGACTTTCAGCACGTCACCTGGCATCGCCCCCTGGACGGCGACCGGACCGGTGACCACGTGCGGGCCGGGTCCGTCGTGGACAGCGTGCGCGGCGATGTCGACGGCGTCGCGCAGCACGTCGTCCGCGGCGACGCCGAACCCACCGAAGTAGCCCCGCGGGTCCCTGCCCTGGTCCTCAAGGACACCTTCGTGCGACAGCGCGTCGACCGTCAGCACACCACCGGAGGCGATCATCGCGACCGGGTCGGTGTCCCGGTTCGGCAGCTTGCCCCAACTGATCGTGGAAGGGGTCGAGGCGAGGTAGCTGCCGCGGATCCGGCCGGTCCCCGGCTGGAGCACCTCGGGGTGCTCCGCGCGGTCGTCCTGCGCCGCGGCCGCTGGGCCCGGGAAGGCGAATCCGGCCGCCCCGGCCGAAGCGAGCCCGGCTGCCGCCCGCAGCATGGTCCGCCTGTCGACCCCCCGCGCCAGCACGTCCGCGGCTGCCGGACCGTGCACGTGCTCTGTCGTCATTGCCCTCGTCCCTCCGGTTCGGTGCGGGCCACGACATCAGGCGCAGGTTTCGCCCCGATCTCGTCGGCGTGTCCTCGCCATCACCGGTGACCGGGCCACCCCCCCGGCGTACGTCGAGATCGCGGCCCGCACCATGTGGTCGTCCGGCCGGCCCCTGGGAGGAGGCGCATGACCACGACCCCGACGCGGGGCTGGCTCGTCTGGGGTCTCGGCGTGCTCGCGTACGGCGTCGCGGTCTTCCAGCGGGGTTCGCTCGGCGTCACCGGCCTGACCGCGCAGCACCGATTCGGGGCGAGCGCCGCACAGCTCAGCCTGTTCAGCGTCCTCCAGCTTGCCGTGTACGCCGCGCTGCAGGTCCCCGTCGGCGCGCTGCTCGACCGGTTCGGCAGCCGGCGCCTGCTGGTCACCGGCGGCCTGGTGATGGCCGCCGGGCAGCTCGTCCTCGCCACCTCGCACACCGTCCCCTACGCCGTGCTTGCCCGGGTCCTGGTCGGGGCCGGCGACGCCATGACGTTCATCAGCGTCATCCGGCTGATCCCGGTCTGGTTCGCGCCCCGGCAGGTTCCGGTGCTCACCCAGTTGACGGCGATCGTCGGTCAGCTCGGGCAGATCGGCGCGACGTACCCGCTCGTCGCCCTGCTGGCGGGGCAGGGCTGGACCCGGTCCTTCGAGCTCGCCGGCATGGTCGGTGTCGCGGTCGCCGTGCTCGTGGCGGTGTTCCTGCGCGACGTGCCCCGGGGAACCGTGGTGGTCCCGATCGAGCTGTCGCTGCGCGAGCTGCGGCGCACCGTCCGGCAGTCCTGGCGCGAGCCCGGGACCCGGCTTGGCCTCTGGACGCACTTCGTCACGCAGTTCTCCGGCAGCGTCTTCGGCCTGCTCTGGGGCTACCCGTTCCTCGTCGCTGGGGAGGGGCGCTCACCGACGACGGCAGGCGCGCTGCTGTCGCTGCTGGTCTTGTGCGGGATGGTGGTCGGGCCGCTGCTCGGCCGGCTCGTCGGTACGTTCCCGCTCCGGCGGTCGGTGCTCGTGCTGACCATCGTCGGCGGCAGCGCCGTCACCTGGACGGTGGTCCTGCTCTGGCCCGGCCGCGCGCCACTGTGGCTGTTGGTGCTGCTGGTCGTGGTGCTGGCGAGCAACGGACCGGGCTCGATCGTCGGCCTGGACTACGCCCGCACCGAGAACCCGCCGGCCCGGATCGGCAGCGCCAGCGGGATCGTCAACGTCGGCGGCTTCGTCGCCTCGCTCACCACGGTGCTGGCGATCGGCACGGTGCTCGACGTGCTCAGCACCGGCGGTCCGGCGTCGTACTCGCTCGGGGCGTTCCGGGTGGCCTTTTGTGTGCAGTATCCGATCTGGGGGCTCGGCCTATGGGGCGTCTTCCGGGCCCGGCGGGCGCTGCGGGCGCAACGCGGGATCGTCCTCGATGCGTTCCCGGTCGCGGTGCTACGCAAGGCCCGCCGCCGCTGAGCCGGTGGACGTGAGCGGGCGCCCGGCCGTCTTCCGCGGAAGACTCGCCAGGTGCTGCGAGACGGGGACGGCTGGACGCGCTGCCAGCGTGGGCACCGGCACTGGGGACGGTACGGCGCGGCAGGGTTGTTGCTGGCCGCGCCCGGGTCCTGGGTCCTGCTGCAGCACCGGGCGTCGTGGAGCCATCACGGCGACACGTGGGGGGTGCCCGGTGGTGCCCGGGCCCGAAAGGAGAGCGCCGTCGAGGCGGCGCTGCGGGAGGCGTCGGAGGAGACCGGGCTGACGACCACGTCGCTGGTGGTGACGGGGGACCTCGTCGACGACCACGGCGGCTGGACCTACACGACGGTCCTCGCCACGGCGGCGGAGCAACTGGCGGTCCATGCGCTCGACCGGGAGAGCACCGATGTGCGGTGGGTGCAGCTCGGCGCGGTCGAGCAGCTGCCACTGCATCCCGGGTTCGCGGCGACCTGGCCGGAGCTGCGGGCGCTGCTCGGCTGAGTCGGCGGAGTCGGCTGAGTCGGCGGACGGCGGGCGGCGGAGTCGGCGGGCGGTGCGGGGCGCGTGTGGTGCGGGGCGCGGGGCGGCGGGGCTTACGGCGCGGCTTACGGGGCGGTGCGCGGGGCGGTGTGCGCGGCGCGGCGGGGCTTACGGGACGCGGTT
>JBKJOO010000251.1:0-3111 GCA_046595615.1 Mycobacteriales bacterium
CGTGGTCGACACCGCGCACGGGCACTCGCGCGGGTTGCTCGAGATGGTCCGCCGGCTCAAGGCCGAGCCGGCTGCAGCGCACGTCGACGTCATCGGCGGCAACGTCGCGACCCGGGCAGGCGCGCAGGCCCTGGTCGACGCAGGCGCAGACGGTGTCAAAGTCGGTGTCGGACCTGGCTCCATCTGCACCACCCGCGTCATCGCCGGCGTCGGTGTGCCGCAGGTGTCGGCGATCCACGAGGCGTCGCGCGCCTGCGCCCCCGCAGGTGTGCCGGTCATCGGCGACGGTGGGTTGCAGTACTCCGGCGACATCGCCAAGGCGATCGTGGCCGGCGCGGACTCGGTGATGCTCGGCTCGCTGCTGGCCGGTGTCGAAGAGAGCCCAGGACAGCTGGTTTTCATCAACGGCAAACAGTTCAAGGCCTACCGGGGCATGGGATCGCTCGCCGCGATGCAGTCCCGGGGACCCGAGCGGTCCTTCTCCAAGGATCGCTACTTCCAGGGTGACGTCGGTTCGGACGACCTGCTGATCCCCGAAGGCATCGAAGGGCAGGTGCCCTATCGCGGTCCGCTGTCGGCGGTCGCCCACCAGCTCGTCGGCGGCCTGCGCCAATCGATGTTCTACGTCGGGGCCCGCACCGTGCCCGAGCTGCAGGAGCGCGGCTCGTTCATCCAGATCACCGCGGCGGGCTTGAAGGAGAGCCACCCGCACGACGTCCAGATGACCGTCGAGGCGCCCAACTACAGCTCCCGCGAAGGCCTCTGAGGCGTGCCCGAGATCGAGATCGGCATCGGCAAGACCGGTCGCCGCGCCTACGGCTTCGACGACATCGCGATCGTGCCCTCCCGCCGCACCCGCGATCCTGAGGACGTCTCGCTGGCCTGGGAGATCGACGCCTACCGCTTCGAGCTGCCGCTGGTCGCGAGCGCCATGGACGGCGTCGTCAGCCCCGACACGGCCGTGGCGATCGGTCGCCTCGGTGGCCTCGGCGTGCTCAACCTCGAAGGCCTGTGGACCCGGTACGACGATCCGGGGCCCCTGTTGGCCGAGATTGGCGAGCTGACTGCGGACCGGGCCACCGCCCGGATGCGGGAGATCTACGCCAAGCCGATCGAGCCGGACCTGATCACCGCCCGGGTCAAGCAGATCCGTGACGCCGGAGTCACGGTCGCGGCGTCGCTGACGCCTCAGCGCACCGTGCAGTTCGCCCAGACCGTGCTCGACGCGGGGGTCGACCTGTTCGTGATCCAGGGCACCGTCGTCTCGGCCGAGCATGTGTCGTCGCGGTCCGAGCCGCTCAACCTCAAGCGATTCATCGCTGAGCTCGACGTGCCGGTCATCGTCGGCGGCTGCGCGACGTACCAGTCCGCCCTGCACCTGATGCGGACCGGTGCGGCCGGGATCCTCGTCGGGGTCGGCCCGGGACAGGCCAACACCACCCGGGCCGTCCTCGGCCTCGGGGTGCCGATGGCGACGTCCATCGCCGACGCGGCCGGCGCCCGCCGCGACTACCTCGACGAGAGTGGTGGCCGCTACGTGCATGTCATCGCCGACGGCGGCATGCGCACCGGGGGCGACGTCGCGAAGGCCATCGCGATGGGCGCCGACGCGGTGATGATGGGCAGCCCGCTCGCGCGCGCCAGCGAGGCTCCCGGCCACGGCTGGCACTGGGGGCATGCCTCGCACCACCCGGTGCTGCCGCGCGGCACCAGGGTGCGGGTCGACGAGGTGGGCACCCTCGAACAGGTGCTGCTCGGCCCGGCGGTCACCGACGACGGGACGACCAATCTGTTCGGTGGCCTGCGCCGGGCGATGGCGATGACCGGTTACAGCTCGATCAAGGAGTTCCAGAAGGTCGAGGTCATGATCGCCCCGTCGCTGCGCACCGAGGGCAAGGATCTGCAGCGCGCGCAGGGCGTCGGACCGGGCGGCTGACCGGGCCTGAGCGGCCGGCTGGACGCGGGCCCGTCCCTGGCCCAGGATGCGCGGTCAGGCGGCTGGCGGTCGGGGGGCCGCCAGCCGCTTGCCGAGGGCGTCGCACCGAGTCGGTGCGACGCCCTCGGTCTGACTGGGCATGCCGGCCGGGTCGGCGCGGTTGTCCCCAGCATGACCACAGCAACCTGGAACGGCACCGTCATCGCCTCCTCCGACGACACCGTCGTGGTGGAGGGCAACCACTACTTCCCCCGCGCCTCGGTCGTCGACGGGGTCCTCACCGACTCCGCCACGACCAGCGTGTGCCCCTGGAAGGGCACCGCGAGCTATCACTCGGTCGTCGTCGACGGTCAGACCAACGCGGATGCGGCTTGGTACTACCCCGCGCCCAAGGACGCCGCGAACGAGATCACTGACCGGATCGCCTTCTGGAAGGGCGTTGAGGTCGCTCCGTAGACTCAGTCGGTGACCGACACCGTCCTCGTCGTCGACTTCGGGGCGCAGTACGCCCAGCTCATCGCCCGCCGGGTCCGCGAGTGCCGGGTCTACTCCGAGATCGTCCCGCACACGATCACCGCGGACGGGATCCGAGCCCGCGCACCGAAAGCAGTGATCCTGTCAGGGGGGCCGTCCTCGGTCTACGCCGACGGCGCCCCGCAGGTGCCGGCCGGGTTCTTCGAGACGGGCGTCCCGACGTTCGGCATCTGCTACGGCCACCAGGCGATGGCCCGGGCGCTCGGCGGCACGGTCGCGCAGACCGGCACCGCGGAGTACGGCCGGACCGCGCTGGCCGTCGTCGAACCGGGGGTGCTGTTCGCCGGATTGCCGAGCGCCCAGTCGGTCTGGATGTCGCACGGTGACGCGGTGTCCACCGCACCGCCCGGCTTCACCGTCACCGCCTCCACCGGCTCGACGCCCGTCGCCGCGTTCGAGGACACCGCCCGGGGCTTGTACGGCGTGCAGTTCCATCCTGAGGTGCTGCACAGCGAGCACGGCCAGCGGGTACTCGAGCGGTTCCTGCTCGAGGCGGCCGGCTGCGCCCCCACCTGGACGATGGGCAACGTCGTCGAGGAGCAGGTGGCTCGGATCCGGTCGCAGGTCGGCTCGGGCCGGGTGTTGTGCGGGCTGTCCGGTGGCGTCGACTCGGCCGTCGCCGCAGCCCTGGTCCAGCGGGC
>JBKJOO010000139.1:0-18180 GCA_046595615.1 Mycobacteriales bacterium
TGCGCGAGGACGTCCGCGCGGGTCGCAGCGGCCTCGACGTGCGCCCGGCCGTCCTGCGGCTCTCCGACCTGCTGCCGACCGACGACGTCCCGACGACGGCGTTCACGGCCCGCCGCGACGCGGCCTTCGACGCCGAGCGCGCCCGCTGGGCGGCGTCCGCATGAGCGCCGCGCAGCAGGCAGGGGCGGCAGCGCGCGCCGTGGGCGAGCCCGTGTTCACCCGTGCGCTGAGCGAGAGCGAGGTGGCTGGGTTCGACCGCAGCACAGGAGCTCTCGCCGGACTTCCGTTCGTGGTGAAGGACAACATGGACCTGGTCGGGTTCCCGACGACCGGTGGCTGCCCGGCCCTGGCCGTGCCGGCGACGCGCACCGCCGGCGGCGTCCAACGGCTCCTCGATGCCGGCGCCGTCCCGGTCGGCAAGACCAACCTCGACCAGTTCGCGACCGGGCTGGTCGGGACCCGATCGCCGTACGGCGCCTGCTCGAGCGTCGCCAGCGCCGAGCACGTCTCGGGCGGGAGCAGCTCGGGCAGTGCTGTCGCGGTCGCCCTGGGGATCGTGCCGCTGGGGCTCGGCACCGACACCGCCGGCTCCGGCCGGGTGCCGGCGGCGTTCAACGGCCTGGTCGGGAACAAGCCCACCCGCGGCATCGTGAGCACCCGCGGTCTGCTGCCGGCGTGCCGGTCGCTGGACTGCGTCACCACCCTGACGCGCACCGTCGCCGAGGCCCGCGAGGCCCTCGCCGTCCTCGCCGCGGACGACACAGACCCGTGGTCCCGGGCCGTGCCGGCGCAGCTGCCCGTGCAGGTGGCCGCGACCGCCCGGGTCGTCGCGATCCCCGACGGCCCCCTGGACCTCGACCCCGAGCACCAGCAGGCCTGGGACCGCGCCGTTGCCCATCTCGCCACGGTGGTGCCGCACGTCGTGCGGGTCGACATCTCGCCGTTCCTGGAGGCCGCCCGGCTGCTGTACGAGGGACCGTGGGTCGCCGAGCGCTACGCCGCCTTCGGTCACCTGCTCGAGCCGGACGGGCCGCACCTGGACCCCGTCGTACGTCGGATCGTGCTCGGCGGCCGGGAGCTGCTGGCTGCGGACGCGTTCCGCGGCATCGACCGGCTCGCCGCGTTGCGCCGGGCCACCGAACCGCTCTGGCTCGATGTCGACGCGTTGCTGCTGCCGGTGACGCCGGGGCACCCGACGCACGCCGAGGTCGACGCCGACCCGTTCGGGGTCAATGCGCGGCTGGGCGCCTACACCAACTTCGTCAACCTGCTCGACCTGTCGGCCGTCGCCGTGCCGGCCGGCAGCCGGGACGACGGGCTGCCATTCGGGGTGCAGCTCATCGCACCGGCGTTCGCCGACGGGCCGCTGCTCGACCTGGCCTCGGCGTGGTGCGGCGAGCCGGTCGCCCGAACCACGGCCCCGCCCGGCCGGACCCTGGTCGCCGTGGTCGGGGCGCACCTGTCCGGCCTGCCACTGAACCCGCAGCTGGTCCGGCTCGGGGGGCGGCTGTCGCACCGGGACCGCACTGCCCCGGCGTACCGCCTGCTGCGGCTGGCCGGTGACGGCGTCCCCCGGCCGGCCCTCGTCGGTGGCGGCCAGGGCGCGTTCCCGGTCGAGGTGTGGGACCTGCCGTCGCAGGGGGTCGGGCAGCTCGCCGACGCGATCGCTGCGCCGCTCGGCCTCGGTCGGGTGCGGCTGTCGACCGGCGCCGAGGTGCTCGGCTTCGTGTGTACCGAGGGCGGCGGTGCCGGAGCCCGCGATGTCAGTGCGGTCGGCGGCTGGCGACGGCACCTGGCAGGGCAGGCGTGACGGCCCCCGGTCGGGGGACACTGCCGGGGTGCCGGAGGGTGACAGCGTCTGGAAAGCCGCCCATCGGATGGCGGCCGGGCTCGTCGGCCGCACCGTGACGGCCAGTGACTTCCGGGTCCCGCAGCATGCGACCGCCGACCTGGCGGGGCGCAGGATCACCGCCTTCGAGTCCTACGGCAAGCACCTGCTCACCCGCTTCACCGGCGGGCTGACGCTGCACACGCATTTCGAGATGGACGGGTCCTGGCAGCTGGTCGGCCCCGGCAAGGCGCTGCCCAGGACCTTCGACGACGAGATCAGGCTCGTCCTGTCGACGGACGGCCCGACGGCCTACGCCCTGCGCATGCCGGTGCTGGAACTCGTCGAGACCGCCCGCGAGCACGCCATCATCGGTCATCTCGGGCCGGATCTGCTGGGCCCGTCCTGGGACGAGGACGAGGCCGTACGCCGTCTCGGCGCCGACCCTGACCGCCCGCTGGTCGAGGCCCTGCTCGACCAGCGCAACCTGGCCGGCATCGGCAACCTCTGGGCGGTTGAGACCTGCTTCTTGCGAGGGAGTTCACCGTGGACCCCGGTACGCGACGTCGACCTGCAGGCGGCGGTGCGGCTGGCCAGACGGATGATGACGCACTCGCTGGACCACCCGGGGCAGGTCACGACCGGCGACACCCGACGGGGGCGGACGCACTGGGTCTACGGCCGGGCGGAGCGGCCGTGCCGCCGCTGGGGGACACCGGTGGGCTTTCGGGACTCGGTCACCGGCGCCAACTGGCAACGCGAAACCTGGTGGTGCCCATCGTGCCAACCGGGCCCGGTGCCAACCCTGGAAGACCGCCCCACCCGGCCGGGCGTGCGGCGGGGCGTCAACGAGGAATCCTTCGGCGCCCGGACGCGCAGGCTGCGTGGTGCTCCCGGACTGTCCCGGGGGTGAGCGGCCGTCAGGAGGTGACGACGACGGTGCCGACCATCGCCTTGTGATACGTGCACACGTAGGTGAACGTTCCCGGTGTCTTGAAGGTGAACGAGAACGACTTGCCCTGGTTGAGATTCCCCGAATCGAAGGAGGCCGGGCCGGACGTCCAGGTGTGCGGGGTGCTGTCCAGGTTGGTCGCGGTGACAGTCGTGCCGACCTTGACCGTGAGCGCTTTCGGGCTGAAGGCGAAGCCCTTGATGGTGAGCGGCGTCCCGGCCGCTGTGGTCCCGGTGCTCGGCGCGGCCCCGCCGCCGGCGGGTTTGGGGGCGGCTGGGGTCTTGCTGCTCCCGCCGCAACCGCTGAGGACCAGCGCGCAGAGCACTGAGCCGGTGGCGAGCGTGGTCAATCGGGTCATCGGGACTCCCAGGTGGGGCGGCAGGTGGGCGCGTCAGCCGGGTCCGGGACTGTCGTCAACAGCAAGCACGCTCAGGTGCTGACATTGGTTCACCATGTCAAAGATTCGGGGGCGCGTCACGCGTCCGGCCCAGCCTCGACCCGCCCGGTCACGTCGCCGGTGCCTGCCGGACAGCTGACCGCCGCAGGCTCTCGGGCGGCGCGGGCGGATTCCCCCGCAGCTGGGTTTCGGGTGCCCAGCCGGTCCTGGCCGGGCAGACTCCCGGCCATGACGCAGACCACAGTGCCCGGGTTCGACAAACGGCTTGGGCTGACGATCACCGAGGCGGACGGCGACCACGTGGCCGGCCGGATCGACGTCCACGCCGGGCTGCACCAGCCGTACGGGATCGTGCACGGCGGTGTGTACTGCAGCGTGGTCGAGACGGTCGCGAGCATCGGGGCGGCGATGTGGTTCGCCGACCGCGGCAACGTCGTGGGGGTGGCCAACCACACGAACTTCGTGCGGGCGGTCCGCGAGGGGGTCCTCGACGTCCTCGCCATCCCGATCCAGCGGGGCCGCACCCAGCAGCTGTGGACCGTCACGATCACCGATGAGCGCGACCGGCTGATCGCCAAGGGCGATGTCCGCCTCGCCAACGTCATCGCCGAGGTCCTCGGCCGGTAGCCGCCTTGACGGCGGGTGCCGCTGGACGAAAGGGTGGGCGCGATCAAGGCGACGGTGCGCAGGAACCCCGGTGCAAACCCGGGACGTTCCCGCCACTGTGGATGCCCCGGCTGCGAGGCGGGGGCGCGAGTCAGAGACTGACCCGTCGCCGACCTCACCGAGCGGGGCGTGGAAACCCCGGAGGAGGCCCTGTGTCCGCCGTCCCCACCCCCCGTCTCGTCGCCCTCGCGCGCCCGGTCGCCCAGCAGGCGCTTGCCGTCGTGCTCGCGACCGGAGCCGTCCTGCTCGCGTTGCTGACGCTCTACGCCGTCTTCCTTGACCAGGGCCAGCTGCTCTCGCCGGTGCTGGGCAAGGCCGCGGTCGTCGCCAACTACCTGCACGAGTTCGCCCACGACGGCCGGCACCTGCTCGGCGCGCCCTGCCACTAGCCGGCGTGGACCTCCTTCGCGGGCTGCGCCGAGGGGTCCTGGCCGGAGCGGTCGGCGGCTTGCTGGCCGGGGCCTTCGGGTTCGGCTTGGCCGAGCCGCTGATGGATCGGGCCGTCCGGCTCGAGGCGGCGCGGACGGCCGCTGCGGACGCCCGCGCACGGGCAGCCGGGCAGGCCGTCGCCCACCACGCCGAGGTCTTCAGCCGCAGCACCCAGCACGTCGGGTTCGTCGCGGCGACCCTCGCCACCGGCGTCGCCCTCGGCGTGCTGTTCGGCATCCTGGACGCCGTCCTGCACCGCAACGGTCCGGACCCGGACCCCTGGCGCGGCGCCACCTCCCTGGCGACCGCAGCGTGGTTCGGCGTGTTCCTCGTGCCCTTCCTGCGCTACCCGGCCAACCCGCCGGGGGTCGGCGATCCGGACACCCTCGGCCTTCGCACCAACGCCTACCTCTCGGTGCTCGTGATCGGCGCCGTCGGCGCCGTGCTGGCCGTCCGGGTGTGGCGCCGGCTGGCGGTCAGGGCTTCGCACCGCGAGCTGGCGGTGGCCGCCGTCGTGGTCGCGACGGTGGCGCTCACCTTCCTGCTGCCGGGCAACCCCGATCGGCTGGACGTGCCGGCCGGCCTGCTCTGGGAGTTCCGGTTGCTCGCCCTGGCGACGTCCACGTTGCTGTGGGCCGGCCTCGGTGCGGCGTACGGCCTGCTGGGTGAACGGGACCGCACGCAGGTCTCCGCCGGGCCGGGCATCGCAATGCCCGCCTAAGCTGGCGGTATGGGGGGATCGGTCAGCCAGCTCGGGTGTCGCCTCGCGGGGCCGACGACCGGGCTTGCCATCGTGGTCGCGGTGATCGCCGGCGCCGCGGTGGCGGGTCACCGGCCGGCGTCCGCCCACGTGATCCCGCCCGCACTGGTGGCCGGACCGGGCCTGCCCGACCTGGTCACGGCGGACCGGCCGCTGCCGGCCGGCGCGAGCGTCGAGGCGCTCCCTGCGAGCGCGGACGGGTTCGCCCGGATCCGGCTCCATGGCCAGGCGCTGCCGCCGCCCGCCGAGGTGCAACGCGACCTGCGCGAGGACGTCACCTGGGTGCAGGACAGCCGCCGCCGCACGTACCGGATCATCGTCCCTCACGGGCTGCCACGGTCGGCGCCGCTGGTGATCGCGCTCCCCGGTTACCGGCAGGGCCTGGCGCTCGCCCAGGGCCAGCAGCAGTGGGCAAGGCCGGCCGTCGTGGGGCGCTTCATCGTCGTCTACGCCCAGGCGTACGACGGCTCCTGGAACGCCGGGCTGTGCTGCGGCCGCGCCAAGGCCGGCCAGGTCGACGACGTCGGCTACCTCGACGCGCTGCTCACGCGCGTCCGGGCAACGCACCCGGTCGATCCCCGTCGGATCTTCCTCGTCGGCTTCTCCAACGGCGGCATGATGGCCCACCGCTACGCCTGCGAGCGGGCCGGGGCGGTGGCCGCGATCGCGTCATTCGCCGGCCCACTGGAGACGACCAGCTGCCGACCCGGTCAGCCCGTCGCGGTGCTGCAGGTGCAGGGGCTCGCCGACCGCACCGTGCCGGCAGCCGGCCGGGCCTACGACCGCGGCCTGCGCGCCAGGCTGCGCTCGGCCCAGGGCACGGTCCGGTTCTGGCAGCAGGTCGACGCATCGGCGAAGCCCGTCCGCTTACTGCTGCGCGCCCGGCTCGGGCACGGCTGGCCGACCGACGGCGCGGCCCTGGCCTGGGCGTTCTTCGCCGCCAACCCGCAGCGGTGACCGGCCGGCTGCTCCTGGCCGCCGCGGCCGGGCTCGTCCTGCTCTGGCTGCTGCTGCTCGGCGCGCTGCTCGTGGCCAAGCCGCGCGGCACCGGCCTCAAGGAGGCGCTGCGGCTGCTGCCCGACCTGCTCCGGCTGCTGCCGCGGCTGGCCCGCGACGGCTCGCTGCCCCGCGGCGTCCGGGTGCGGCTGTGGCTGCTGCTCGGCTACCTGGCGCTGCCGATCGACCTGGTCCCTGACGCCATCCCGGTGCTTGGCTACGCCGACGACGCGATCCTGGTCGCCCTCGTCCTGCGGACCGTCGTACGCCGGGCCGGGGTGCCCACGCTGGAGCGGCACTGGCCAGGCACACCCGACGGCCTGGCGGCGCTGCTGCGCCTGTGCGGGGCCGGACGACAGCCGATCCGCAACGCTCAGGAGCCGACGTGACAGACCTCATCCGCTCACTCGCCGACCGGGCTGCCGGGCTGGAGCGTGACGGGGTCACCCGGGCGGTGATCGATGAGCTGGCGGCCGCCGGTCTGCTGGCCGTCTACGGCCCGGCCGAGCTCGGCGGCCTGGGCGCCGCCGCTCAGCGCGAGGTCAGCGAAGCACTGGCCGGAGCGAGCCCCGACGCATGGTTCGTGTGGTTCCAGCACGGGCCCGTCGTCCGGTCGCTGGCCCTGTCCGACAACGTCGCGCTGCAGCGCGCGCACCTGGCCGACCTGTGCAACGGCCGGCTGCAGGGCGGCGTCGCGTGGAGCAACCTGCGCACCGCGCGACCGTCGGTCCACGCCGAGCGGGTGGATGGCGGCTGGTCGCTCACCGGCCCGCAGCCGTGGTGCACGGGCTGGCCGATGCTCGATCTGGTGCTCGTCGGTGCGCTCGCTCCCGCGACCGGGCAGGTGGTCTTCGGGATCGTGCCGGCGCGCTCGCCGGGGCTGCGGAGCACCGGCGAGCTGGCGCTGGCGGCGATGGGTGGCACGAGCACCCACGCGGTCCGCTACGACGGCCTGCACCTGCCGGACGCGTGCGTCACGGTGGTCCTCGACGCCGACGAGTGGCGGACTGCCGACGCCGCGGGCAACGCCAACGTCCAGCCCTCGACCTTCGGGATCGCCCTGGCTGCACTCGCGCTGCTGCAGGAGCGGGCTCCGGCCACCGCCGAGGCGCTGCGGGAGCAGGTGCTCGAGGTCCGCGGTACGGCGTACCGGCTGCTCGACGAGGTGCACCGCACCGAACGCCTGGACGAGCGGCTCGCGGTGCGGGCGCGGGCCCTGCTGCTCGGACTGGAATGCGCCACCGCACTGCTCGCCTCGCGCGGCGGCCAGGGGATGGACGCGGCCGCGCCAGAGCAGCGATTGCTGCGGGCAGCAGCGTTCCAGCTGGTGCACAGCCAGGACGCGGCGGTCCGTGGGGCGACGTTGGCAGCCCTCGTGCCGGGCGTTGCGTTGGCGGTCTGATCGCCTGCCGGTGGTGTGCCGAGGTCGCTCTGGGAGACACTGGAGGTTCACCCCCCGATTTCCTGGAGACCGCATGCTGCTGGCCCGCTCCCGCCCCATCCTGACCGCAGTGGCGGCGCTCACCGCGCTGCTGGCGGCCGGTTGCGGGGGCGGGAGCGGCAAGGCTGCGGTCAACGCCGATCCGGTCGCGGCCGTCCGGGCCGCCGGCGACAAGGTGGTCGGGGCAGGCTCGAGCAAGTTCGTGCTGACCAGCGAGACCGCCAGCGGCGCCCAGAAGGTCACGTTCACCGGCGACGGGGCCTTCGACTACGGCGCCAAGACCGGCACCTTGAACCTCAAGCTGGACTCCGGTGGCCAGGGCGGCAGCATCCAGGAACGGATCACCGGCGGTAATCTGTATCTGGCGCTGCCGAAGATGCCGGACACGTTCTACAAGCTGTCCCTGGCCGACGTCGGGGGCACCTCGCTCGGCAGCAGCACCGATCCGAGCGCGTCCTTCGCGACCCTCAAGGGGGTCAGCAACGGGGTGCAGAAGGTCGGCACCGAGCAGGTGCGGGGCGAGCAGACGACGCACTACAAGGGCACGATCGACGTCCAGAAGGCGGTTGACGCCTCGACCGGGCTGAGCAGGGACGTGCTGAAGAAGGGATTGGCCACCAGCGGGCTCAAGACGCTGCCGTTCGATGCCTACATCGATGATGCGGGGCGGCTGCGCAAGTACGTCCAGGTGGTGCAGCTGCCCGGGTCGGCGAAGACCGCCGGCAAGCCGATCGCCTCGACCACCACCCTCGAGCTGTTCGACTTCGGCACCAAGGTCGTCGTGCAGGTGCCCGCCGCCGACAAGATCAAAGATGGTGCACCGCTCCTGCAGGCCCTCAAGGGCGCGGCCGGCGGGACCGGGTAGCCCGGCCCGACCGGGGTAGAGCCGCCCAGACCCGCCCGACCGAAGGAGCACCCGTGAGCCCGACCAGCAGCCTTGCCCGTCCCCTGCTCGCCAGCATGTTCGTCGTCGGCGGCCTCGACGCCCTCCGCAAGCCCGGTGGCCGGGTCGACGCGGTCCGGGCCGCGGGGCTGTCCTCGCCCGAGCAACTGGTCAGGGCCAATGCGGCAACCCACCTGGTCGGTGGGCTCGCCCTCGCGACCGGTCGCTTCCCGCGGTTGGCCGCACTGGTGCTCGCCGGCAGCCTCGTGCCGACGACCTACGTGGGCCACCCGTTCTGGGCGGCACCGGACCCCGCCGCCAAGCAGCAACAGCAGCTCCACTTCTTGAAAAACCTCGGCCTGCTCGGTGGTCTGCTGCTCGCCGCCGCGGACACCGGCGGCCGTGAGTCGCTGCCGCACGCGGCCGGCCGGGTGTCCCGGCGTACGGCGAAGCAGGCCAAGCTGGCCGCGAAGTCGCTGCCGCCCAAGCGCTGACAGCGGGCGCTGCGACACCATGACCGGGTGAGCGCCGACGGGGTCGCAGCGGGACGGGTCACGGCCGCGCGGAGCGCCGTCGCGGGCGTGTCCCGAACGGTTGTGCGGCGGCTGCGGGCCGCGGCCTCGGCTGACGGCGCCGACTCCAGCGGCCTCGCGGCACTGCTGTGGATGCACGCGCTGCAGGCCGCCGGGGATGCCCTCATCGCCGTGGCGCTGGCCGGGACGGTGTTCTTCTCCGTCCCGCTCGGCCAGGCGCGTACCCGGGTGGCCCTCTACCTGGTGTTGACGCTGCTGCCGTTCTCCTTGCTGGTGCCGGTCGCGGGACCGCTCCTGGACCGGTTCCGGCACGGCCGGCGCACCGTGCTCGCCGCCGCGACCGGTGGCCGGGGCCTGGTCGCCTGGTCGATGGCGGGGGCGCTGACGAGCCTGACGCTCTACCCCAAGGCGCTGGTGGTGCTGGTGCTGGCCCGCGCCTACGGGGTGGCCCGCAACGCCGCGGTCGTCCGGGTCCGGCCACCGGCGCTCGGCCTGGTCGCCTCCAACGCCCGGCTCAACATCGCCGCGACCGCGGCCGGCGCGGCGGCGGCCGGCCTGGGCGTCGGTGTCGCGAGGACGCTCGGCAGCGACTGGGTGCTGCGGCTGGCGAGCCTGGTGCTGCTCGCCGGGGCGATCGTCGCCCTCCGGCTGCCCGGGCATGTGGACGAGGCCCGCGACAGCGAGCAGGTGGCGGGTGGGGTCTACCGGCTGCGGTACGCCCCGGACGTCGTACGCCTTCCGCTGTGGACGACGGTGGCCCTACGGGTCGTCGCCGGGCTGCTCACGGTGTTCCTCGCGTTCGACCTGCGCGGCCGCGGGGCGCCGGGGGCCGTGGTGGCCCTGGTGCTCGGCGCGGCCGTGGCCGGTCAGCTGCTGGGGACGGTACTGGCCAATCGGATCAGCGCCCGGAGGGCGGCCGGCCTGACCGGGTCGGTGGCGCTGGCCGCACCGGCCGGCTGTTGCCTGCTGGCGGTGGTGTTCCCCAGTGCCGGCACGGCTGCCCTCGCGGTCGGGATCAGCGGCCTGGCCGGGTCGCTGGCGAAGTACTCCCTCGACGCCGCCCTGCAGACGCATGTGCCGCCGCATCGTACGAGCGGGGCGTTCGCGAGGTCCGAGACCGCCCTGCAGCTGGCGTTCACGCTCGGCGGCGGGCTCGGGGTGGCGCTGCCGATGGTGACCGGGCTCGGCTTCGGGCTGGCGGCGGGGGTGCCGGCGCTCGCCGCGGTCCTCTGGTCGCGCCGGGGTGAAGTCGGACGCGCCTGAGGGCGTTGGCGAACAGCCGTGGGTGATCGTTGTGCAGGCCGATCTCGAGCTCGGGCTCTGGCGGTGGGGGGACCCCGCCAGGGCCCGACGTCAGCGGCACTCAGCCGAAGCGGCCGGTGATGTAGTCCTCGGTCCGCTTCTCGGTGGGGTTCGAGAAGATCTTCTGGGTGTCGTCGATCTCGATGAGCCGGCCCGGCTGCCCGGTGCCGTCGATGGTGAAAAAGCCGGTGCGGTCCGAGACCCGGGCCGCCTGCTGCATGTTGTGGGTCACGATGACGATCGTGTAGCTGTCCTTCAACTCGCTCATCAGATCCTCGATGGCGAGGGTGGAGATCGGGTCCAGTGCCGAGCACGGCTCGTCCATGAGCAGCACCTCGGGCTCGACGGCGATCGCCCGGGCGATGCATAGCCGCTGCTGCTGCCCGCCGGACAGGCCCATCCCGGGCTTGCCGAGCCGGTCCTGCACCTCGTTCCACAGATTCGACCGGCGCAGCGCGGACTCGACGGTTGCGTCGAGCGTCGACTTGGACCGTTCGCCGTTGAGCCGCAGACCGGCCGCGACGTTGTCGTAGATCGACATGGTGGGGAACGGATTGGGCCGCTGGAAGACCATGCCGACCATCCGGCGGACCGCGACCGGGTCGACGCCGTCGGCGTAGATGTCCTGGTCGTCGAGCAGCAGGCTGCCCTCGACGCGCGCGCCGCTGAGCACCTCGTGCATCCGGTTGATCGTCCGCAGCAGGGTGGATTTGCCGCAGCCGGACGGACCGATGAAGGCGGTGACCGACTTCGGCTCGATGGTCAGGCTCATGTCGTCGATCGCCTTGAAATTGCCGTAGAAGGCAGACAGGCCTGCGATCTCGATGCGTTTGGACACGAGCTACCTCCGGGCCAGGGTGTTGCGGCGGGTCAGCAACCGGGCGCCGGCGTACAGCGTCAACACGATCACGATCAGGGTGAGTGCAGCCGCCCACGCGCGGTCGTAGGTGATGTCCTGACCCTGGTTGGCCTGGTCGAAGATGAACGTCGGGATGGCGGTCTGCTTGCCCGAAAACGGGCCGAGGTTGGTCGCCGGTGTCACGAAGGCGGTCAGCAGCAGCGGCGCCGTTTCGCCCGTCACCCGCGCGATCGCGATCATCACGCCGGTGGTGATGCCCGCTGAAGCCGTCGGCAGCACCACCTTGAGGATCGTCGTGTACTTCGCGATGCCCAGCGCGTACGACGCCTCGCGCAGCTCGTCCGGGACGAGCTTGATCATCTCCTCGGCTGACCGGACCACCACCGGCAGCATCAGGATCGTCAGTGAGAGTGCGGCCGCGAAGCCGGAGTAGCCCTGGTGCAGGCCGATCACGAGGAACGCGAAAATGAACAGGCCGGCCACGATCGACGGGATGCCGGTCATCACGTCGATGACGAAGCGGATCGCCGAGGCCAAGGCGCCGCGGCCGTACTCGGTGATGTAGATCGCGACCAGCAGGCCGATCGGCGTGGCGATGACGATCGCGATCAGCACCTGCTGCAGCGTGCCGATGATGGCGTGGTATTCGCCGCCGTTGGTGTCGAGCGGGCCGATCCCGTTGAGGTTGTGGGTGAGGAACTGCACGTCGAGCCGCTTCAGGCCCTTGGCGACGGTGTAGCCGAGGACGGCCACGAGCGGGACGAGCGCCGCCAGCAAGCTCAGGTGCACCAGCAACGACAGCAACCGGTCGGCGGCGAACCGGCGGCCCTCGAGGGCGAACGACGCGCCGGTCTGGGCGATCGCGAACAACACGACGGTGAACACGACGAAGTCCGCCCGGCCCTGCAGCGGGGTGACCGCGAACAGCAGCAGGCTGACCAGCAGCGTGCCGGCGAACAGGGCGAGCAGCAGCGGGGGCGTCAGCCGCCGGCCGCTGCCGGCCAGCAGGGAAGCGCTGACGGTCGGGGCGGTGGTGGTCATGCGGCGCCCGTCCGGCGGCCGCCGCGGGCAACGACGTAGCGGGCCAGGCCGTTGACCGCGAAGGTGATGACGAACAGCACCAGCCCGGACGCGATCAGCGCCTGCTGGCCGAGCGGCTCGGCGGCCTGGTATTGCGTGGCGATGTTCGCCGCGATCGTGTTGCCGCCGATGCTGGCGTCCAGGATATGGAAACTCGTGGTCGGTGCCAGCGACAGCACCAGGGCCACCGCGATCGTCTCGCCGAGTGCCCGGCCGAGGCCGAGCATGAGCGCCCCCGTCACCCCGGAACGGCTGTACGGCAGCACCGCGTAGCGGATCATCTCGAGCTTGGTCGCGCCGAGGGCGAGGGCCGCCTCGCGGTTGGCCTGCGGCACCTGCAGGAAGATCTCCCGACTGATCGCGGCAATGATCGGCAGGATCATCAGCGCGAGCACGAGCGAGGCGAGCAGCACGCTGCGGCCGACGACGCCGTTCTTGCCGAGGTCGAACAGCGGCAGGAAGCCCAGGTGGTCGCCGAGGAACTGCTGGAAGTGCCCGGAGTAGGGCACAAGGAACAGCAGGCCCCACAGGCCGTAGACGACGCTGGGCACGGCGGCGAGCAGGTCCACCAGGTAGCCGACCGGCTTGGCCAGCCGGGCCGGGGCGTACTCGCTGATGTAGAGCGCAATGCCGAGGGCGATCGGCCCGGCGACGAGCAGGGCGATCACACTCGACAGCAGCGTGCCGAACGCGAGGGCAGCGATCCCGAAGATCGGCGGGCTGTTGTCCGGCGTCCACAGCTTGGTCGTCAGGAAGCTGGTGCTGTCCGCGCGCAGCGCCGGAATCGCTTTCTGCACCAGGAAGACCGCGATGAGCACGATGACCACGAGCACGAGCAGGCCCGACCCGGTGCTGACGCCGCGAAAGACCCGGTCCCCGACCCGGCGGGGGTCGCCCCGCAGCGAGCGCTCGGGGGACGTGACCGTGGGCGAGGCCATTGCTGTCCTGTCGTCGGCGGCTGTGGGCAACAGCGTAGGCAGCCGGTCCGGGGCGGCCGGACGGGGGCGGCCGGCTGCGGTGTGCGGGCGGACCCGGGCCAACCCGCACACCGCACCGGATCAGGCCAGCGCCGCGACCTTGGCCTTGGCCTGGGTGGCGATCTCGTCGGGCAGCGGCGCGTAGCCGAGCTTGTCGAGCACGCCCGTGCCATCGGTCAGGACGTAGGTCAGGTAGGCCTTCAGCAAGGCGGCGTGCTTGTTGCCTTTGTCGCAGGTCAGGACGTACGACGGGGCAGCCAGCGGGTAGGCGTCGGGGGTGGCCGTCGCGTAGTCCGGGCTGATCCGGACGTCACCCTTGGCGGTGTCGACCTTGGCCGTCTTCAAGGCGCTCGAGACGCTGGCGCCGCTCGGCGTGATCGCCTTGCCACTGTTGTTGACGATGTCGGCGAACGGCAGCCCCCGCTGCGCGGCGAAGCTCAGCTCCGTGTAGGTGATCCCACCCTTGGACTGCTTGACGGCGGTCGTGGTGCCATCCGAACCCTTCGCGGACTGGCCACCCGGCCAGGTCAGCGTCTCGTCGGCGCCGAGCTTCCAGTCGGCGGGCGCGGTCGCGAGCAGCCAGCTGGAGAGGATCTTTGTCGTGCCCGACTTCTCGCTGCGGTGGATCGGCACGACCGGGATGCTCGGCAGCTTGGCGGTCGGGTTGTCGGCCTTGACCGCCGCGTCGTCCCACTGCTTGATCTTGCCTTGGAACAGCCCGGCGGCCGTCTTGGGCGACAGCACCAGCTTGTCGACGCCCTGCAGGTTGTAGGTCAGCACGACCGCGCCCGCCACGATCGGCGTGACGACGCCCTTGTTGCCGGCGCCGCACGTCTTGTCGGCGGCCGCCTGCTCAGGGTCCTTGGGCAGCGAGTCGGTGCCGCCGAAATCGGCCGTGCCGTTGCCGAACGCCGTCTTGCCGGCGCCGGAGCCGGTGCCCTGGTAGGCGACCTGGGCCCCCTGACATTTGGCCGCGAAGTCCTTGCTCCACTGCAGCTCGGCGTTGGCCTGGAAGGTGGAGCCCTGGGCGCTGAGCGAGCCCGTAGCGCAGGAGGCATCGGTGGCGGTGCTGCCGCCGGTCGCGGACGGCTTGGTGGCGGTCGTGGGCTTGGTGGTGTTGTCGCCGCTGCCGCAGGCGGTGAGCGCGAGCGCGGAGGTGAGCAGCAGACCGGCCAGCTGGCCGGTGCGGGTGACCTGCACGGGGAGGACCTTTCGGGTCGGGAGGGTCGCCGACGCCCCGTCGTACGACGGAGTGCGCCCTCGTCGACAGCGACGCTAGGCAGCCCAGGTGGCCGCGCCCCGGTTGGCAGATGAACGGACGGCGAACTCCAGGTGTCGCACCGGCGACCGTGTGACGGCGCTCACTCCACCGTCAGGTGAACGACCCCTGCACAACGATCATCCGCGGGAGAAGCACACGTCGGTCGCGTAGCGCCGGAACCCGAGCCGCTCGTAGACCCGGATCGCGTTGGTGTTGCCCTCGTCGACGTAGAGCAGGACCGAGCCCAGACCCCGGTCCCGCAGCGAGTGCAGGCCAATGAGCGTCAGCGCCGGCCCGAGCCCGCGGCCCTGCTCGGCCGGGTCGACGCCGACGATGTAGACCTCGCCGATCGGCTCGTGGTCGTGGCCCTCGTGCGCGGTCCCGCCGTGCACCTTGGTCCAGTGGAACCCCACCAGCCGGTCGTCCCGTTCGGCCAGGAAGAAGCCGGCCGGGTCGAACCACGGCTCCTGCTCGCGCAGCATGACCTCCTGGACCCCCCACCGGCCCTGGTCGGGGTGGTCGGCGAAGGCCAGGTTGTTGAGCTCGGTCCACCGCTGCTCGTCCGCACCGACCTGGAAGGTCCGCAGGTTGACGCCGTCCGGCAGCACCGGCTCCGCCAAGGCCGCGGACAGGTCGCGGCGCATCTGCCACAGAACCCGGGTGCGGGTGAAGCCCATCGTCCGGGCCAGGGCGGCGGCCGCGGGCTGCTCGCCGTGCGCCCACAGCCGCAACCGGCCGTCCGGGCTCTCCCGCAGCATCGCCGCCACCAGGGCGCCCCCCACGCCGCGGCCACGGGCGGCCGGGTCGACCGCGAGCTCGGCGCTCGAGCCGGCGACCTCATCGGTGACGTCCAGGTGGGCGTAGCCGAGCAGCTCGCCGCCGGCCACGACGAGCAGGTTTCGGACGCCCTCATCCCCGCCCCGGGGCAGGTGCAGCATCACGTGTTCGGACAGCGGCGCGGTGCCGTCGGCAGCCGTCACCCGGTCGACGAGGCGACGCACCTGCGCGACCTGCCCGGCGCTCACCCGACCCGAGACCGACGGCTGGGGCAGGGTTTCAGTCACCCGCCAACGCTACCGGCAACCCTGCGCCGATCATGGAACATGTGCGGGACCCGCACGCTCAGCGGGGCGGCACAACCTCCATGATCGGCGCGGGGTCGGCGGTGAGGTCGGCCGCGAGCGCGGTCAGCGGCGGCGTGACGAACTTGTACCCGACGTGCCGGACCGTGCCGATCAGCTGCTCGTGCTCGGTGCCCAGCTTGGCCCGCAGCCGCCGGACGTGGACGTCAACGGTGCGGGTGCCCCCGTAGTAGTCGTAGCCCCACACCTCCTGCAGCAGCTGGGCGCGGGTGAAGACGCGGCCCGGGTGCTGCGCGAGGAACTTCAGCAGCTCGAACTCCTTGAACGTCAGGTCGAGCGCCCGGCCGCGCAGCCGGCAGGTGTAGGTGCCCTCGTCGATCGTCAATTCGCCGGCGCGTACGACGCCGGGCTCGGGAACGCTCGTGCCCTCGACCGCGGCGAGCCGGCCGGTGGCGAGGCGCAGCCGGGCGTCGACCTCGGCCGGTCCGGCGGTGTCGAGCAGCACGTCGTCGACGCCCCACTCGGCGGTCAGCGCGACCAGGCCGCCCTCGGTGAGCACCGCGAACAGCGGCGTCGCGACGCCCGTCGTCCGCAGCAACCGGCACAGCGAACGGGCCTGCACGAGGTCGCGTCGCGCGTCGACCAGCACCGCGTCGACCGGCGGGGTGTCGAGCAGGGCGGTGACTTCGAGCGGCGCGACCCGGACGGCGTGGCCGAGCAGGCCGAGGGCCGGCAGCACGTCCGCCGACGGGGTCAGCGCGTTGGTGAGCAGCAGCAGGGTGGGCATCTGGGCAACCTCCGGGTCGGCTCTACAGCCGTGGGAGAGGCGCCGTTGCCTCCGTGTGACAGCAGCAACGTTAGCGGACCCGGGCACAATGGTCGCGTGGAGCAGCCCGGGCGTACGACGACGGTCCGCTACTGGGCTGCCGCCAAAGCCGCGGCCGGTACGGCGCAGGACCAGGTCTCGGCCGGGACGCTCGCCGACGCCCTCGAACAGGTGCGTGGCCGGCATGACCGCAGGCTCGCCGAGGTGTTGCTGCGCTGCTCGTACGTCGTGGACGGCGATCCCGTCGGCGCCCGCGACCACGCCACGGTGCTGCTGACCCCGGGCGGGCTGGTGGACTGTCTGCCGCCGTTCGCGGGCGGCTGAGCCGACGCCGGGCCTCGCTCTGGCACGATGCGCCGGTGACGGGCGGGCAGGGGCAGATGGAGCGCGTCCCGCGCCCGTCGCTGCTCGCCCAGGGCGTGGCGAGCGCCCTCGCCGCAGGCCTGCTCGTGCTCGCCGGGCTGGCCGGACCCGGCGCGCTGCTCGGCGTCGTCGCGGGCGTGCAGGTACTGCTGCTGCTCGGGTTCCTGGCGCTCGCCGAGGCGCCGGCCGCCGGTGGGATCTTCGTGTTGGGGCTCGGGTCGACCGTTGCGGCCGACATCGTCGTCGTGGCGCAGGACGGCCGGGTCGGTGGGCTCGCCGGGGTCGTCGCGCTGTCGCTGGTCGCCGGGCTGCTGCACCAGCTCTCTCGCCGACACCGTGCCCGGGTCACCGAGTCGCTCGCCGACACCATGCTCGTGGCCGTCCTCGCCTGCTGCGCAGCCTGTCTCGTCGCTACCCGCCACCTCGACGGTGGCGGCCGTGCGCTCACGGTCGCACTGGCCGGCGCCGGGGCGGCGCTGCTCGCCGGGCGTCTCGGCGATGCCCTGTCCCGGCGTACCGCATTGGTCGCCGGCTCGACGCGAGGCTGGCTCGGGCTGCTGCTGTCCCTCGGCGCGGGGACAGCCGCCGCGGCCGCCGCGGGTGGCGACCGGGTCACCGGGTGGCCCGCCGCACTACTGGGCCTGGCCGCGGCGACCGTCGTCGCCTGCGCCGACGTCGCGGTCGACCTGGCGGCGGCAAGCCTGCGGCCCGGGCCGCGCGACGCCCGCCGGGTCGCCGCCCTGCGACCGGTCGGGTTGCTGCTGCCGATTGCGGCCCTCGGTCCGGTGGCGTTGGTCGCCTCGCGCCTGGTGCTCGCGTGAGGAAACTGCTGGTCGGCCTGACGGTGTTGCTCGTCCTGCTGCTCGCCGCCGACCGGATCGGGGCCTACGTCGCGGGGACCGCGATCGGCGGCAAGCTGCGCAGCAGCGCCGGCCTGCAGCGGGTCCCGAGCGTGCACATCACCGGCTTTCCGTTCCTCACCCAGGCCATCGACGGCCGCTACGACCGGATCGACGTCGAGGCCGACGGCATCGACCGCGGCGGGGTGCGGATCACCAGGGCCACCACGTCCCTGTACGGCGTGCAGGTGCCGCTGTCCGCGGCGCTGCGCCAGTCCGTGTCCTCCGTGCCGGTCGAGCGGCTGTCGGCCCGGGCGGTCATCGCGTTCGTCGACCTGGCCAGCCGCGGGGGCGACCGGTCGCTCACCATCGCGCCGGACGGCGACCGGCTGCGGGTGACCGGCCGCATCACGGTGCTGGGCAAGACCCTCAGCGCGGGAACGACCTCGACCATCCGGCTGGCCGGCCGAACGCTCATCATCACCGGCAAGACGATCTCGGTCGAGGGCCAGCAGGTCGGCGGGGCCGTCGGCGACGCCGTGGCCGGCGCCCTCGACCTGCGGGTGCCGATCGGCCGGCTGCCGTACGACCTGAGCCTTACCGGTGTGCACGTCGAGCCCGGCGGCGTGGTGGTGACCGCAGCGAGCGGGCCGACGGTGCTCACCACCCGCTGATGGGGCGCGGGCGGCCGCCGGGCCGAACTCCC
>JBKJOO010000280.1:0-5274 GCA_046595615.1 Mycobacteriales bacterium
GCCGACAGCACCGACCTCGACAGTGCGGAGGCGGCCGCCTCCGCACTGTCGAGGTCGGTGCTGTCGGCGATCGTCTGGACGGCCGCCCGCGCCGCCGCGACATTGAGGGTGATCTCGCCACCGGCGAGCCTGCTCGGGAGATAGCCGAGTACGACGTTGGCGTCGGTGACGGTCGGATCGGTGCCGCCCGCGTCGTACGCCGCTGGTCCGGGGACCGCGCCCGCCGACTGCGGCCCGACGCGCAGCGCGCGGGTGAGCGGCGGAACGTGGGCGATCGAGCCGCCGCCGGCGCCGACGGTGCGGACGTCGACCGAGGTCGCCCGGACCTTCAGGTGCCCGACCATCGTCTCGCGGCCGACCCGCGGCGTGAGGTCCTGCACGAGCGCGACGTCGGTCGAGGTCCCGCCCATGTCGAAGGTGAGGAAGTCGCGGAAACCCGCCTGCTCGGCGACCCAGGCCGCGCCGGCGACGCCGCCGGCCGGTCCGGACAGCAGCAGACTCACCGGGTTGTCGGTGGCGACTCGGGCACTGGCCAGCCCGCCGTCGCTGCGCAGTACGTACAGGGGCCCATCCACACCCGCCGCGCGAAGCTTGTCCGACAGGCTGGACAGATAGCGCGACACCTGCGGTTGCACGTAGCTGTTGGCGACCGTGGTCAGGGTGCGCTCGTATTCCCGCATCTCCGGCAGGACCTGGGAGGAGATCGACACCTGGATGCCGGGCATCACCTCGGCCGCGATCTGGGCCACGCGCTGCTCGTGCGCATCGTTGGCGTAGGAGTTGATGAGCGAGATGGTCAGCGCCTCGATGCCGTGACCCGCCAGGCGGGTCAGCGCGGTGCGGGCGCCGGCCTCGTCCAGCGGGGTCACCTCGGTGCCGTCGGCGCCGATGCGGCCGACGACCTCGACGGTGTCCTGCAGGTCCGCGAGCGGCTCGGGCTTGGGCCAGATGATCCAGCCGGCCAGACCGCCGGGGACGAACGACCTGGCGATCTGCAGGACCTGGCGGAACCCGTCGGTCGTCACGAGGCCGACCCGGGCGCCCTTACCCTCGAGGATCGCATTTGTTGCGACCGTCGTGCCGTGCAGCACCTGTGAGATCTCACGCAGCTCGACACCGGCCTGCACGCAGGCCTTCTCGATGCCGCGCAACACCCCGATGGATTGGTCCTGCGGTGTGGACGGCGTCTTGGCCCGCCAGGTCCGGCCGCTGGTCTCGTCGACGAGCAGGAGGTCGGTGAAGGTCCCCCCGACGTTCACCCCCAGTCGGTAGGTCATGCGCTCTCCTCGCGGTGCAGGGCCCGAGTGAGTACCGGGGCCGGTAAGGGTGTTGTGGTTGCCCGCGTGCTCCGGGCGCCGAGCAGCGCTGCGCGCGCCGAGTACAGATGACTGTGCATGACGCTCTCGGCCCAATCCGGGTCGCCGGCCCGGACAGCCGCGACCAGCTCGAGGTGGTGCTCGACGCTGCGGTGCATCGCGTCCGCGTCGAACGCCTGGTAGGTGCGGACCAGGATCGTGCTGTGCACCAGGCCGCCGACCACGGACTGCAGGCTCTGGCTCCCGGCCAGCGACAGCAACAGGTCGTGGAACTCTCGGTTGTGGCGGTAGACCCGTTCGAGGTCCGGCGGACCCCCGTCAGCCGGGCGCGCCGCGTCGGCGACAGCACGCGCGAGTCGCTGGAGCTCGGCGACATCGGCGTCGTCCGCGGTCGTGGCAGCGGCGCGCGCCGCGACCCCCTCGGCGTGGGCGCGAAGGATGAACACCGTGTCGAGGTCGTGGGCGCTGTGCTCCACCACCCGCGCGCTGCGGTTGGCCGTCAGCTCGACGAGCCCGTCGGCGGCGAGCCGGCGCAAGGCCTCCCGCACCGGGGTCCGGCTGGTGCCCAACTCGGCCGCCAGCTCGACCTCGCCGAGCCGCTGACCCGGCTCGTGACGGCCGCTGAGGATGTCGGCCCGCAGCGCATCGGTGACGCGTTCGGTCGAGGTGGACGCCAAGCCACGCACCCCCAGTCGTCCCGAAAGTGTGTGCAATATAGGCCCACATGACAAGCGGACGCAATGGCCTGAGCGTCGAGATCTTGGCGAGTGCATGCAATACGCGACAGCCCCGCCCGGCCAGCCAGGCCTACTCCCTCGACAGCGGACCGCCTTCTTCACGCCAGCACCGTCGTCGGACCGCGCTGCGGCCCTAGGGTCGTGCGATGCAGGACCGGACCGGCTCCCTCGTCGGGTCCTACGCCGAGTATCTACTGAGCCACGAGCTGGAGGTGCTCAGCTCCGAGCTGGTCGCTTCGATCAGGGCGTCGGTGGCCGACTACGCCGAGCTGGCTGCGGTCGGTGACCGTGACCTGCAGGAGTCGTGCCGCAGCAACCTCGAGCAAGCGTTGCTGGAGCTGATCGACCAGCCGCCCGGCGACGGTTCGACGACGCCGCAGCACGAGACGGGCCGTCGTCGCGCCGCCCAGCGGCTGCCGCTCGAGTCGTTGCTGCACAGCTACCGATTGGGGGGCCGGGTGCTGTGGCACGGCTTGGTACGTCGGGCCTGTTCGCTCGGCTCGGCAGCGGACCACCGGCAGTTGCTCGACGAGGCCGGTGTCGTGTGGGAGGTCATCGACCGGCACTCCTCGATCGTGTCCCGGGCCTACCGGGAGGAGCAGTCCCGGTTGCTCCGGCAGACCCAACGTCGACGCGGTGCGCTCCTGGCAGCGGTGCTGGACGGCAACCGGGTGGATGCCGAAGTCGTCCGGGAGGCCGCGGCCGTCCTGGACATGCCGGCCCGTGGTCCCCGGTTCGTCGTCCTGGCAGCCCTCGAGCCGCCGTCAGCGGATCCGATGCGGTCCGCCGACCACGCGCTGGAGGCGCGCGGATTCACCAGCGCGTGGATCACCCAGGCCCGCCGGGAGTGCGGACTCATCGCGCTCCGCCCCGGCCAGCACCTGCAGGAGGCGATCGCGGTCCTGGAGGAATGCGCACTCGGCCGGGTCGCGGTCTCGCCCGTCGTGGACGGCTTCGAGCAGGTGGCGGCGTGTCATCGCCTCGCGGATCTGACCCTGCAGACGCTGCCTGCGGACTTCGCCGGGGTGGCGCATGTCGCCGACCGGCTCCCGCAGGTGCTGTTGGTCAGCAGCCCGGAAGTGACCGGCATCCTGGTCGAGCAGACCCTCGGTCCGGTCCTGGCGCTGCGACCGGCGGAGCGGGACGTGCTGCTGGGCACCCTGGAGGCGCTGCTGGCGTGCGACCGCTCCTACACCGCCGCGGCCCGACGCCTGTACTGCCACCGCAACACCGTCTTGAAGCGCGCCCACCGGCTCGAGGCGCTGACCGGCCTGCGCCTGAGCGAGCCGCAGGACCTGCTGCACCTGACGTTGGCCGTGCTCGCCGTCCGCATCGGCGATCAACCGACGGCAGGCCTCCCGACTTCGGCGGCGACCGGCTAGCGGTGTGCGCGGCGCACACGGACTCGTGGGCAACACGGTGCCCTGGTGACCGTGCTCACACCAGCAGGTTGCGCCGCGCCCTTCCGCGGGCATGACTGACCCGTCGGGTACGTCGTGCCGGGCACGAGCACGTCGGGCGGCATCAGCCGTCGTCAATGCTGGAGGTCACGCATGTCGTTGTCCCGTTCCTGCCGTCTGCCGGCGCTTGCCCTCCTGACCGTGGGACTGCTGGCCACCCCGTTCGCGGGGTCAGCCGGCGCGTCCACCAGTGCCGCAAGCGCAGACTTCTTCCAGGCACCGACACCGCTGCCGTACGGCAAGCCGGGGCAACTCATCCGCTCCCTGACCACCTCGGTGAACCTGGGCGCCGGGGCCCCGGCTGTCAAGGCGACGACGGTGCTTTACCACTCCCGCACGGCGACGGGCGCTGACGATGCAGTCACCGGAACGGTCCTGCAGCCGCAGGCGGCCTGGACCGGTACCGGCCCCAGGCCGGTGGTGAGCTTCGCGGTCGGCACCCAGGGCCTGGCCCAGAGCTGCGCCCCGTCGAAGCAGATGACCGCCGGTACGGAGTACGAGAACAGCAACATCTCGCTGGCCCTGCAGCAGGGCTGGGACGTCGAGGTCACCGATTACGAGGGTTACACGACCGGGAGCACCCCGACCTACGTCGCCGGGAAGTCCGAGGCGCACGCCGTTCTGGACATCGTGCGCGCCGCCACGCAGGTTCCGGGCAGCGACGTGACGACCACCTCCCCCCTGACGATCTGGGGCTACTCCCAAGGTGGTGGCGCGTCGGCTTGGGCGACCGTCCTGCAACCGTCCTACGCGAGTGAGCTCCATCTGCTCGGCGATGCCTCCGGTGGGGTACCGGCGGACTCTCGCGCCGTCAACGACTCGCTGAACGGCAATGTCGGCGCCGGTTTCCTCATCTACGGCATGATCGGTTTCGCCCAGGCCTTTCCGACGCAGGTGCCGCTCTACGCCCACGCCAACGCCGCCGGCCTCAACGCCTTCGCGTTGGCCAAGACGCAATGCACCACGCAGTCCCTGACGACCTTCGCCGGCGTGAACATGTCGAGCTATCTCAATCCCGGCGAGACGCTCGACTCGTTCGAGTCGCTGCCCGGCGTCGCGCAGGTGCTCTCCGACAACTCGATCACCTTCAACGCTGCGCTGCCGCAGGTACCGGTCCTGCAGTACCACGGCGCAGTCGATGAAATCCTGCCGCTTGCCCAGGCCCGGGCGCTGCACAGCACCTGGTGTGCCAAAGGCGTGCGCACCCAGCTTGACCTGTTCGCCAGCGACCACCTCACCACGAACACGCAGGCCGCCCCGCTTGCGGTCAGCTTCCTCGCCGACCGCTTCGCCGGCCGTCCGTACACGCCCAACTGCCTGGTCTGAGTTTGCTGCGGGTAAGTGGACCAGCAGGTTGAGCGAGGAGTAGCCAGCGTCCAAGTCATCCAGGGCGACTTGGCAGCCGCGTTCGCGGTCGTAGCCGAAGACGTCCTCGAGGTGATCCAGGTCGGTGATCTGCTCACTTTCGGTCACTTCGAACACGGGCTGCTCAAGGCGCAGCCCGGCGAGCCGGGCGGCCCTCTCGGTGGTCGCCAGGCACACCTCGGGCCGGTAGCTGGTGGTCGGCAGGAAATTGACGAGCAATAGGCCGTCGGCCCAACCAGGGCCCGGCACCGCTCAGGGCGGTCGTCCGGCCGACGCGGTCCAGCAGGTGCAACCAACCGCCTGCTGCGCAGCGGCGAACAGCTCGGTCGGCATCACCTGGCCGGCGGCCCCGGTGGACCGTAGCCGCGCCTCGTAACCGATGACCGTGGTGTCCTC
>JBKJOO010000335.1:0-9293 GCA_046595615.1 Mycobacteriales bacterium
GGTGAAGGCCCAGCGGCCCTTGTCGCAGTTCCACTCCTCGTTGACCTGCGGGTCGTCACCGGCGAGCCGCCGCAGGACCTTGCCGCGGCGGTGGTCGGTGCGCAGCGCGCAGCCCGAGGCGCAGTGCTCGCACACCATCGGCGTGGACACCAGGTCGAAGGGCCGGGCGCGGAAGCGGTAGGCCGCGCCGGTGAGCGCGCCGACCGGGCAGATCTGCACCGTGTTGCCGGAGAAATAGCTCTCGAACGGCTGGTCGGCGTAGATCGCGACCTGCTGCAGCGCGCCCCGCTCGAACAACTCGATGAACGGGTCGCCGGCCACCTGCTGGCTGAACCGGGTGCACCTGGCGCACAGCACGCAGCGCTCCCGGTCGAGCAGCACCTGGCTGGAAATGGCGATCGGCTTGGGATAGGTCCGCTTCTTGTCGTGGAACCGCGACTCGCCGTAACCGTGGCTCATGGTCTGGTTCTGCAGCGGGCACTCACCGCCCTTGTCGCAGACTGCGCAGTCCAACGGGTGGTTGATGAGCAGCATCTCCAGGTTGCCGTGCTGGGCTTTGCTGGCGACCGGTGAGGTCAGCTGGGTCTTGACGACCATGCCCTCGGTGACCGTGACGGTGCAGGACGCCACCGGCTTGCGCTGACCCTCGATCTCCACGATGCACTGCCGGCAGGCGCCCACCGGGTCGAGCAGCGGGTGGTCGCAAAAGCGCGGGATCGAGATCCCGATGTGCTCGGCGGCCCGGATGACCAGGGTGCCCTTGGGTACCCGCACCTCGAATCCGTCGATAGTCAGGGTGATCAGGTCGGTGGCGAGGGCCACCTCGGCGGTGGTGGTCATGCAGGAACCCCGGCGAAGACCGTCGAGGCGACCGGGTCGAACGGGCAGCCACCGTCGGTGATGTGCTGGACGAACTCCTCGCGGAACAGCTGCACGCCGCTCACGATCGGGCTGGTGGCGCCGTCCCCGAGGGCGCAGAACGCCCGGCCGAAGATGTTGTCGCAGGTGTCGAGCAGCGTCGCAATGTCCTCCTCGGTGCCGGTGCCGGCCTCGAGCCGCTGCAGGATCTGCACCATCCAGTAGGTGCCCTCGCGACACGGCGTGCACTTGCCACACGACTCGTGCGCGTAGAACTCGGTCCACCGCAGGATCGCCCGCACCACGCAGGTGGTCTCGTCGAAGCACTGCAACGCCTTGGTGCCGAGCATCGAGCCGGCCGCGGTGACGCCCTCGTAGTCCAGCGGCACGTCGAGGTGGTCGGCGGTGAGCAGTGGCGTGGAGGAGCCGCCCGGGGTCCAGAACTTCAGCTCGTGCCCCTCGCGCATCCCGCCGGACAACTCGAGCAACTGCCGCAGCGTGATGCCCAGCGGGGCTTCATACTGCCCGGGACGCTGCACGTGGCCCGACAGCGAGTAGAGCGTGAACCCTTTGCTCTTCTCGGTCCCCATGCTGGAGAACCAGGCGGCGCCGCCGAGCACGATGCTCGGGACGCTCGCGATCGACTCGACGTTGTTCACGACGGTCGGGCTTGCGTACAGGCCGTGGGTGGCGGGGAACGGCGGGCGCAGCCGCGGCTGCCCGCGGAGCCCTTCGAGGGAATCCAGCAGCGCCGTCTCCTCGCCGCAGATGTAGGCGCCGGCCCCGGCGTGCACCACGACGTCGAGGGAGAAGCCGCTGCCGTGGATGTCCTGGCCGAGATGACCCGCGGCGTAGGCCTGCTGCACCGCCTCCTGCACCCGGCGTACAACGTGGATGATCTCGCCGCGGATGTAGATGAACGCGTGGCTGGCCCGGATGGCGTACGACGCGATGATGATGCCCTCGATCAGCGCGTGCGGGTTGGCCATCATGAACGGCGTGTCCTTGCAGGTGCCCGGCTCGCTCTCGTCGGCGTTGACGACGAGGTAGTGCGGCTTGGCGCCCTGGCCGTCCGGGCCCTGCGGGATGAAGCCCCACTTCAGTCCGGTCGGGAAGCCGGCGCCGCCGCGGCCGCGCAGCCCGGACTCCTTGACCATGGCGATCAGGGCGTCCGGCTCCATCGCGAGGGCCTTGGTCAGCGCGCGGTAGCCGTCATGACGGGTGTAGCCGTCGATGGTGAAGGCGTCGGGCTCGTCCCAGTGCGCCGACAGGACGGGGGTGAGGACCATGGTCAGGGCTCCTGGGTCGGGTAGGACGGGGCAACGTCGCCGCGCTGCCTGGCGAGGTTGAGCCCCTCGAGCGTGGGGCCGCCGGCCGTGCGGCCCTGGGCGCCGAGCCCATCGGGGAAGCCGGCGAGCGTGCGTGAGACCTCTTTGAAGGTGACGAGCCGGTCGGGTCCGCGGGTCGGCGCGGGCGGCGTGCCAGCGCGGAGCGCATCGACAAGATCGGTTGCCGACGACGGTGTCTGGTTGTCGTAGAACTCCCAGTTGACCATCATCACCGGGGCGTAGTCGCAGGCCGCGTTGCACTCGAGGTGCTCGAGACTGATGGTGCCGTCGGCCGACGTCTCGTTGTGGCCAAGCCCGGTGTGCTCCTTCACCGCCTCGAAGATTGCGTCGCCGCCGAGCACCGCGCACAGCGTGTTGGTGCACACCCCGACGTGGTAGGTGCCGGCCGGCCGGCGGCGGTACATCGTGTAGAAGGTCGCGACGGCGCCGACCTCGGCCTTGGTCAGGTTGAGCTCCTCGGCGCACAGGGAGATGCCATCGGGGCTGACATAGCCCTGCACGGACTGCACGAGGTGCAGCATCGGCAGCAGCGCCGAGCGGGCCTTGGGATAGCGGGCGATGATCTCGCGCGCCTCCAGTCGGGTCGACTCGGTGAGCGGCGCGACCTTGGCGCGGTCGACCGGCGCCTGCGGCATGTCGAGGTCGACCACTATCGGTCCACTCCACCCATCACAGGGTCGATCGAGGCGACAGCGGCGATGGCGTCGGCGATCAGGGCGCCCTCGCACATCGCCGAGGTCGCCTGCAGGTTGGTGAACGACGGGTCACGCACGTGTACCCGGAAGGGCCGGGTGCCGCCGTCACTGACGGCATGGACGCCGAGCTCGCCGCGCGGCGACTCGATCGGCACGTAGACCTGCCCGGCCGGCACCCGGAACCCTTCGGTCACCAGCTTGAAATGGTGGATCAGGGCCTCCATCGAGGTCCCCATGATCTTCTTGACATGGTCGAGCGAATTGCCCATGCCGTCGGCGCCGAGGGCGAGCTGGGCGGGCCAGCCGATCTTTTTGTCCTCAACCATCACGGGCCCGGGCTTCAACCGGTCGAGCGCCTGCTCGACGATCTTCATGGATTCGCGCAACTCGAGCAGGCGCACCCGGAAGCGGCCCCACACGTCGGCCGAGGTGTCGGTCGCGACCTCGAAGTCGTAGGTCTCGTAGCCGCAGTACGGCTCGGTCTTGCGCAGGTCCCAGGCCAACCCTGCAGCCCGCAGCACCGGCCCGGTGACACCGAGCGCGATGCAGCCCTGCAGGTCGAGGTAGGCGACGTCCTGGGTGCGCTTCTGCCAGATCGGGTTGCCGGTCAGCAGCGCGTCGTAGGAGTCGAAGCGGGCCGGCAGGATGTCGAGCAGCGCGCGGATCTTCTCCTCGGCGCCGGGCGGCAGGTCCTGGGCGACGCCACCGGGCCGGACGAAGGCGTGGTTCATCCGCAGCCCAGTGATCATCTCCAGGACGTCGAGCACCATCTCGCGCTCGCGGAACGCCGCCGTCATCGCGGTGAGCGCGCCGAGCTCGAGCCCGCCGGTCGCCAGCCACACCAGATGCGAGGAGATCCGGTTGAGCTCCATGCAGAGCACCCGGATGGTGGTCGCGCGTTCCGGCGGCTCGATGCCGAGCAGCTTCTCCACCGCGAGGCAGTAGGCGGTCTCGTTGAAGATCGGCGACAGGTAGTCCATCCGGGTCACGAAGGTGACGCCCTGGGTCCAGGTGCGGTATTCCAGGCTCTTCTCGATCCCGGTGTGCAGATAGCCGATCACCGTGCGGGCGCTGGTGACTGTCTCGCCCTCGAGTTCGAGGACGAGCCGGAGCACGCCGTGGGTCGAGGGATGCTGCGGCCCCATGTTGACGACCATCCGCTGGTCGTCGGCGGCGCCGGCCGAGATCTGGTCCCAGTCGCCCCCGGTGACGGTGTAGACGCGGCCCTCGGTGGTGACCCGCTCGCCCGCCGCATACGGATCGGCGGCCGTCGTCTCGTCGTACGTCGTCACGCGTAGGCCCTCCGCTCGTCGGGCGGCGGGATCTGCGCGCCCTTGTATTCGACGGGGACGCCGCCGAGGGGGTAATCCTTGCGTTGCGGATGGCCCTCCCAGTCGTCCGGCATCAGGATCCGGGTGAGCCCGGGATGGCCGGTGAACTCGATCCCGAACATGTCCCACGCCTCGCGCTCGTGGAAGTCCGCGGTCGGGTAGACCGGGCAGACACTCGGGATCTGCGGCGCCAGGGCGGTGACCGACACCTCGAGCCGGAGCCGCCGCCGGTAGGTCATCGAGGTGAGGTGGTAGACGGCATGCAGCCGCTCGACCTGCGCCGGGTAGTCGACGCCGGACACGCTGGACAGCAACTCGAAGCGCAGGTTGGGGTCGTCCCGCAGCACCTGGCAGACCTCCCGGATGCGGTCCGCCCTGATCGTGAGCGTCAGCTCATCGCGGTCCACCACGGTGCGCAGGACCGCGCCCGCAAAGCCCGGGTAGGCCGCCTCGAGGCTGTCGACGGCCTCGTCGAACCAGCCGCCGTACGGCCGCGGGGTCGACACCGGTGCGACAACCTGGCGCACCAGACCGCCGAAGCCGCTGGTGTCGCCGCCGAACGTCGCGCCGAACATGTCCTTGGCGCCGGTGGGAACCGCGGCCGCGGGGGTGACCGCCGACGGCGGGAGGTGGGTGCCGCCGGTGCTGGCCGCGCCGGTCGGGTCGTGCTCGCCGGCCGGGACGACAGCACCGTCGCTCACGCCTCGCTCCCGGCCCGGGCGGCCTTCTTGCCCTCGGGGGTGTAGCGGATCGAGCTGGCGACGAGCTCGCGCGGCGCGTAGCCGGGCAGCTCGCGCCGCTTGGCGTTGGCGCCGAGCGGCATGTCGGAGATCTTGTCGTGCAGCTTCAGGATCGCGTCGAGCAGCATCTCCGGGCGCGGCGGGCAGCCCGGCAGGTAGATGTCGACCGGCACGATGTGGTCGACGCCCTGCACGATCGCGTAGTTGTTGAACATGCCACCGCTGCTGGCGCAGACGCCCATTGCGATGACCCACTTGGGCTCGGGCATCTGGTCGTAGATTTGCCGTACGACGGGCGCCATCTTCTGCGACACGCGCCCGGCGACGATCATCAGGTCGGCCTGCCGGGGCGACGCCCGGAAGACCTCCATCCCGAAGCGGGCCAGGTCGTAGCGACCGGCGCCGGTCGACATCATCTCGATGGCGCAGCAGGCCAGGCCGAACGTCGCCGGCCACAGCGAGGACTTGCGCGACCAGTTGACGAGCTTTTCCACGCTCGTCAGCAGCACGCCGCTCGGGATCTTCTCTTCCAGGCCCACCGATCAGCCCTTCCTGGGGTTGCGGACTAGTCCCACTCGAGCCCCCCGCGCCGCCAGACATAGGCGTAGGCGACGAACACGGTGCCGATAAACAGGACCATCTCGACCAGCCCAAACACCCCGAGCCGGGAGAATGCGACGGCCCAGGGGTAGAGGAAGATGATCTCGATGTCGAAGACGATGAACAGCATCGCGGTCAGATAGAACTTGATCGGGAAGCGCCCACCGCCCATCGGCTGGGGGGTCGGCTCGATGCCGCACTCGTAGGCGTCGTACTTGGCGCGGTTGTAACGCTTCGGACCGGTCAGGGTCGCCGCCGTGACCGAACCCACCGCGAAGCCGGCGGCGAGGACGAACAGCACCAGGATCGGCACATAGCTCTGCAGCACGGTCGCTGTCCTCCTCCTACGGTCTCGGTCGTACGTCGGGCCAGCCTAGTTGGACCGGCCGGGGTGCGGCGGTTCGGGGTCAGGCCGCCGGCGCGAGCTTGGCCAGGCCGTTGACGACGCGGTCCAGGGCGTCGCCGCCCCGTGGGTCGGTGAGGTTGGCGAGCAGCTTCAGGGTGAACTTCATCAGCAGCGGGCGGGGCAGGCCGTACTTGGTGGCGAGGTGCATGACCTGCGGGTTGCCGATCATCGACACGAACACCCGGCCGAGGGTGTAGTAGCCGCCGTAGGTGGCCTTCATGGCCGCCGGATAGGCCTGCAAGGCTCGCTCGCGCTGCGGACCGGCCGGCCGGGCGAGGGCCTGCGCGACGACCTCGGCGGCGAGCCGCCCGCTCTCCATCGCATAGGCGATGCCCTCACCGTTGAACGGGTTGACGGCGCCGGCCGAGTCGCCGACGAGCAGCAGCCCACGGGTGTAATGCGGCTGGCGGTTGAAGCCCATCGGCAGGGCGCCGCCACGCACCGGCCCGGTCGCGTGCGCCTCGTCGAACTGCCACTCGCCGGGCATCGAGCCGGTCCAGCGGGCCATGAGCTTCTTGTAGTCGGTGTCCTGCCAGGCTCTGGTCGTGTTCAGGATGCCCAGCCCGACGTTGCTGGTGCCGTCGCCCACGCCGAAGACCCAGCCGTAGCCGGGCAGTAGGTCGCCGTTGGGTGCCCGCAGCTCGAGCCAGGACTCGAGCATGTCGTCGTCATGCCGCGGGCTCTCGAAATAGCGCCGGACCGCGACCCCCATCGGCCGGTTGTCCCGCTTGACCAGCCCCAGCTGCAGCCCGAGACGGGCGCTCGAGCCATCGGCCGCGATGACGATCGGTGCCCGGTAGGTCGTCTCGACCTTGTCCACACCGACTTTGGCGGTGACGCCGACGACCCGACCGGCCTCGTCGAGCACTGGTCCAGTGACGTTGCTGCGCTCCTGGAGTCGGGCACCGGCCCGCTGCGCGGCGCGGGCCAGCAGCTCGTCGAAGTCCAGCCGCGGCCGGACCAGCCCGTAGTCGGGGTAGGTCGCGAGCTCCGGCCACGGCAACTCGATCCTGACCTTGCCGCCGATGATCCGCAGACCACGATTGCGGATGAAGCCGCCCGCCTCGGTCGTGTCGATGCCCATCTCGACCAGGCTCTTGACCGCGCGCGGCGTCAGCCCGTCACCGCAGATCTTCTCCCGCGGGAACGAGCTCTTCTCCAGCAGGAGCACATCGAGCCCCTGCTGGGCGAGGGCGTGCGCAGTGGCGCTGCCGCCCGGCCCGGCGCCGACCACGATCGCGTCGGCGTCATGCTCACGTGCTGTGTTGCTCACCTGGCTCCCCGCCTGCTTGTGAAAGCTTTCACGAGCAACCCAAATTGTACGTCGGGCCGGTGGTCCGGGCACGTCGAGCCGGCCCGTCCGCCGGCACGCTCGCCCAGGTGCGTGGCCCGGGTGCGTGCGCCACGGCCGCTGGGATCGGGCGATGGAGCCCGGCCGCCGGCTCGCCACTCACTTCCCCCATCGCCGTGGCCCTTTTCCAACCTCTATGTCCAGTTCGTTCCGGTCGTACGGCGGGGGAAGTGGGGCGCCCGATCAGGGGTTGCTGGCTCGGTGCAGCGCAACGATGCCGCCGGTGAGATCACGCCAAGCGACCCCGGACCAGCCGGCCTGCTGGAGCCGGGCCGCCAGCGCGGCCTGCGCCGGCCAGGCCCGGATCGATTCGGCCAGGTAGACATAGGCTGCCGGGTCGCTGCTCACCCTGGTCGCGACCGCCGGCAGCGCGCGCATCAGATAGTTGTCGTAGACCGTCCGGAACGGCGCCCAGGTCGGATGGCTGAACTCGCACACCACCAGGCGACCGCCGGGCCGCACGACCCGTCGCATCTCGCGCAGCGCCAGGTCGACGTCGGCGGTGTTGCGCAGCCCGAACGAGATCGTCACCGCGTCGTACGACGCATCGGCGAACGGCAGCCGCAGGGCGTCCCCGGCGACGAGCTCGACACCTTCGTGGGCGGCGCGCCGGCCCACCTGGAGCATGCCGAGCGAGAAGTCACAGCCGACCACCTCGGCGCCGGTGCGGGCGAGCGCCGCGCTGCTCGTGGCGGTGCCGGCGGCGAGGTCGAGGACCCGCTGACCCGGCTCGAGCTGCAGGGCGTCGCGGACCGCGGTGCGCCAGCCACGGTCCAGGCCCAGGCTGAGCACGGTGTTGGTCACGTCGTAGCGGGCCGCCACCTCGTCGAACATCGCGGCGACCTCGGCCGGGTCCTTTTCGAGCGAGGCGCGGGTCATGCCCACATCGTCCCAGGCGGCGCCCTCGGCCGCAGCCCGGTGATCCACGGGTGGTCGGGACGTCCCGCAAGATCAACGCGGTACCCGACCCGACGTGGATCACCGAGCCCGGTCGCGGCGCAGCGATTACCCTTGCTCGTGACCATCGCGCCCTCCGCCGACCTGCTGCAGGTCCGCTCGGTGCTCGTGGATGACCCCGGCGAGCTGCTGGACCTCCTGCCCGAGCAGGGCGCGCTGTGCTGGATGAGCGGTGGCGAGGGGCTCGTCGGCTGGGGCGAGGCGGCGCGGGTCGAGCTGCGCGGGCCCAACCGTTTCGCCGAGGCGCAGGCATGGTGGCGGGCCCTGGTCGCCGCTTCGACGGTTGCCGACGACGTCCGGACACCCGGGTCGGGGCTCGTGGCCTTCGGGTCGTTCGCGTTCGACGCCACCACGGCGACCTCCGTGCTCGTCGTCCCGGAGGTGGTGATCGGTTCCCGCGGCGGCGTGACGTGGATGACGACGGCCGGCCTCGCGGCGGCGGCCCTGCCCCAGCGCGGCGAGCCGCGGGCCCCGGAGCAGGTGCGCTTCGCCGACGGCTCGCGGACCAGCACCGAGTGGATGGCCGTGGTCGCCGACGCGGTCTGCCGGATCGAGGCCGGCGCGGTCGACAAGGTGGTGCTCGCCCGCGATCTCGTCGCCACCACCGACGCGCCGGTGGACCTGCGCTGGCCGCTGCACAAGCTCGCCCGCGACTACCCGGGGTGCTGGACCTTCGCCGTCGACGGGCTGCTGGGCGCCACCCCCGAGATGCTGGTGCGGCTGCGCAACGGCGTCGCGACCTCGCGGGTGCTCGCCGGCACCCTGCGCCGGACTGGCGATCCCAACAAGGACCTCCGGCAGGGCGAGGGGCTGTCGCGTTCGATCAAGGACCTCGAGGAGCATGGGTACGGCGTGGCCTCGGTGGCCGACGCCCTCGCGCTGCACTGCTCGGCGGTCGAGGTGCCGGCCGCGCCGTTCGTGCTCGAGTTGCCCAATGTGATGCACCTGGCCAGCGACGTCACCGGGACCGTCGCGGACGGGGCGACCTCCCTCGGGCTGATCGCCT
>JBKJOO010000184.1:0-4563 GCA_046595615.1 Mycobacteriales bacterium
GTCGGGAACGCCACGTCGTGCACCGACCTCACGGAACTGCGCGCGACTGTGAAGGGCCGTACGACCTCGGTGCAGCCGAACCTTGCGAACTGCAGCGGCCTCAGCGTTCACCCCTACCTCCCAGGGACGACCGGCAGGGCATGGTGAGCAAGATCGAGGGTCGGTCTGCGGCTGGCGTTCCCTCCTGCAGATCGCGCAGAAGCTGGCAGATCGCGTGGGGCCAACGGACGGACGGGGACCAATGAGAAGTGAGGCCATAACGGGGTGAGGCCTCCGCTCCCGTGGATTTTCGAGCGCCACCAATGCCTGGCAGCCCTTGGCTGCCGTCGATCTCGACATCGACACCGAAGCCGACCACAACTTCACACCCACGACCTGAGCTGGCCCGGCGTGGCCGGCGACGATCGTCGCGCCTCCCTCAGGCGGCCTCAACACCGTTCGCTCTCGGCCCTGCGGGCCTACGGGCGCTGCCGCATGCGGTCGACGACCGGGCTTTTGCTCGGGCGTTCAGCTCGATCGGTCAGGCCAGCCCAAGCCCGGCATTGAGCAGCCGGGACAGCGGCCAGGCACCCACGTCCGTGGCGCCGATCACGGTGTGCGTCAGCCCGCTGAGCGGCTCGTGAACGCTGCGAAAGGAGACGCCCGCGTCATAGCCCTCCAGCCAGACCACGTCGGTGCTCTCGTGGAGCCAGAATCCCAGCCCGTACCGGCGGGGGTCCTCGGGTGACTTGCTTCGCGGGCGGACCATCTGCGCGACGACGTTCGCCGGCACGATCCGGCCGTCGAACAGCGCGCGCCAGAATCTGGCCAGGTCGGCGGCGGTGCTGTAGATCCCGCCGTCCCCGGTGGCTAGCACCGGAAGGTGAAACACGTTGCTGCGCCACTGCCCGTCCAGACGCACGTAGGACTCCGCGGCCCGTCCGGGCAGCGCGTCGGTGCGGAAGAAGTCGGTGTCCGCCATCTGCGCCGGCCGGCACACCCGCTGCCTGACCAAGTCGTGGTAGCCCACCCCGCTGGTTCGCTCGGCCAGCAGCGCCAGCACCACAAAACCGCCGTTGCAGTAGCAGAACCGCTCCCCCGGCGGGAACGCCATCGGGAAACCGTCCAAGATCGGCACGAACGCCTCTGTGCTCGCCAGTTCGTGCACCGGGACCGGCATCGCGTAGTCATCGACCGGCCCGTCGTCGTCGAGGTAGTCGCCGATCCCCGAGCGGTGCGCCAGCAACTGCTCGACGGTGACCCCATCGTCGATCAGCGGCAAGTCGTCGCCGAGCAGCGAGCGAGCGGTGGTGTCCAGCCCGAGCACGCCGTCCACCACCAGCGACATCACCGCCAGCGCGGTGAACCCCTTTGACCCGCTGGCGATGCCGAGCTGGTGCTGCGGCGTCATCGCGATGCCGTGCCGGCGGTCTGCCAGACCGTAGGCCCGCTCCATCAGCAGCTCGTCACCGCGATCGACCCGGACCACGCCGTGGAAGTCACCCTCCAGCGCCAGAACGTCCACCGAGTCCTGCAAATCGGCCATCACGACAATCTACGTGCAGCACCGGCCGCCGCGTGTGTGCCGTTCCACGTTCGGTTGCGCGGCGCCGGCCGCCCTCTCTTCGATAGCGGGCGGTGGGCGCTCCCGCCTGGCATCACACTCGCACGTGCCGACGGCGAGGCTCCAGCGGACGAGATGGCAGCAGTTCACGAAGCGTCTGCGACCGCCGCGTACGCGCACATCTCGACGCTACGTTCCCCCTCGGAGACGCACGCGAGAAGTGGGCGTCGCACCAAGGCGAGGTGTGGCTCGCCAGGCGCGAACAGGCAATGGTCGGGTTCGCGAATGCGACCAAAGCCGAACTGGATGGGTTGTTCGTACTGCCCGTCGAGGAGGGCGTAGGCATCGGAACTGCGCTGCTGGCAGCCGCTGCCGGGGTCACGCGACTCTGGGTCTTGGATGACGCCGACGCGGCGCGGGGTTGGTAGGAGAACCGGGGCTGGCGAGCGGGCCACGACCGGCAAAAGGCGTACGCGTCTGGGAACTGCTGTACGTGCGAACGGTGATGCTCATGCTCGGCCACGCGGCGTGAGCCTCAACCCCGTGAGAGACCTCCCGGCGGGAAGTCCGGGGACGCCAGAACCGGAACTTCCTCCGGGCCCCTGGCCGAGCGAGGGCAGACAGACGTCGACCAACGCATCTCCGAGAGCAATCTCGATTCAGCATGCTCTCGGAGATGCGTTGGGGGCGTTACCTGCGTTCCGCCGAAGCTAGGCATACCGGAGCAAACTACTTACCCTCATCGGCATCATCCCTTTGCATACGGCGTTGACGGTGTGCTCACGGCCGCCACGGGATCGCCCACGATGACACGCCGTCGTTGGACCCTGCCCTCGGTCGATGCGCTCACCTCAACCAGGTCGGCGAGGGGAATTCCGCACGTTGACGACGACTCCGCGGTCAGTCGACGATCTGTGCACTGCCTTGCTCTGTGAGCATTCTGTAAAATGGACCTCTTGAGCTTCAAGGCACCCCTTGGCGCGTGCGGGGCGTCGTGCGCCCGTCCTCGGGGCCGGGATCGACTGATGAGCCCGGGGCCGTCAGGGTTGAAGCGAGCTGCTGACCAGATCGGCGAAGACGATGAGGTTGTCTTCGTAGTGGCCTGATTGGCTGTTGAAAGTCCCACCGCACGTGATCAGCCGCAATCCCGCGTGGTCGATGTCGCCGTACACCAGCTCGGTAGGGAAATGATTTTTGGGGAACTGCTCAACCCGCGTGACACGGAAGATCGCCTTGCTACCGTTCGCCCGCGTGACTGTGACCGGGTTCCCTGGCTGCACATTGTGCAGCCTGTAGAAGACTCCCGGCCCTTGCATGTCGACGTGGCCCGCGATGACAGCCGGACCCAGCTCACCCGGGGTCGGTGCGCCGGTGTACCACCCGGCAGGGAAGCCCTTCGGTGGAACCTCCATCGATCCGTCAGCCCGCAATCCGAGGTCCATCAAACCGGTGTCCACGCCGATCGAGGCGATCTGAAGGCGCACCGGCGACGACTTGGCCAGGTAGGCGGCCTTGGGACTGTGCGGCACGGGCAACGGTGCCGCCAGGCTCGGCGCTGAAACCGACGGTGCCACCCGGCTCGGCGCTGAGACCGATGGTGCCTGCGCGGCACCAGGTTCGCCGGCGCAGCCGACGCTCCCGAGGGTGATAGTGGCGAGCAGCGCCACCACCATCACCCTCGAGCGAGCCAGACTTAGCCACCGCATTCGACCTGGTCCCGCATTCGGCTGCAGTTCCTCAGGCGCGCAGATGACGACGTCGACGCGCAGCCACGACGCCCGCGGCGCCGACCCCAGCGGACACCAGCACACTGGCCCACAGGCGTAGCCCGCCGTGCTCGCCACTGGTGCTGCCGTCACCAGTGCGGACCGCACCGGACGGGACCTTCCTGACCTGGCCTGCGGTCGCTGCACCGGTGGGAACCGCACCGGACGGGACCTTTGTGACCTGGCTGCCTGTGGTGCACGTCGGCCTGGTGATGGTGTTCGCCTGCAGCGTGACGGCGCCGTTGCGGGCCAGTGCGCGACCTTGCATGGTCGCTCCGGTGGTGAGATGGATATCTGTCAGCGCCATGATGGTCCCGACAAAGCTTGAGCCGGATCCGAGCGTCGCAGAGCTGGTCACCTGCCAGAACACGTTGCAGGGGTTGACGTTGACCAGCTTGACATGGCTGGCCGATGCCGTGATCAGGGTGGAGGCAGCCTTGAAGATGAAGACCGCGTTCGGGTTGTTGCCGCCGTCCAGCGTGAGTGTCCCGGTCAGACCAAGCGCTCCGCCGGAGTAGACGCCTGGCTGCAAGGTCTTTCCGCCGAGCTCGACCGGAATCGCGTGTGTCGGACCCGAACCGGCGGCTGTGGTGTAGGCGGTGGTGAGGTCCGTCTTCGCGCCTTTCGTCACAGCGTCGCCGGCATGGTTGGTGCCGTTCAGGGTCACCGTGTTCAATCCGGTGATCGACGTTGTCGGGAATGTCCCGATATTGCCGTGGAGCGTGGTCGGCCCGGTGTTGGTGATCCCGGCGCCAGCCAAGACCACGAAACTCTCGGCGGTGCCGAGCGGCACTGGGGCCGAAGCCGCCTGGGCGCTGCTCGGGAGCGCCACCAGCAGCCCTACGGCTGCCACCGACGCAACGACGAACCGCACACGTTTTGCGGCACGGACGCACTTGGGGAGGTTCATTTCCGATCCTTCCACGGCCAGAATGGTGACTTGCGTCACGAGTCAGGACGGTATACCTAAACGCCCGATACGACCTTGGCCGACACGCTGGCGAGGCGCCATCTGGCCCCCAGGGACCCAACGTGTGGGTGCCGTGATGCGGCGCTATCCGCGCCGCGGGAAGGGCACTAACGTGATGCCGTGCCA
Source organism: Mycobacteriales bacterium (assembly GCA_046595615.1). Taxonomy (GTDB): domain Bacteria; phylum Actinomycetota; class Actinomycetes; order Mycobacteriales; family SCTD01; genus JAYSQK01. Next base: position 4,406 of record JBKJOO010000184.1, read on the forward strand.
CACGAGTCGATGATCAAGCGCTCCGCCAAGCGGACCCAGCGGGTGGATAGCCAGTTCGATTTATACGGCAGCGATAGCTTTGATTCTTCGTCTCGCGGGGGTCTACGTATCTAGATGACGGAAAGATTGTCTCGTCTCTTCCCGTGCTGATTCCCATT
>JBKJOO010000187.1:0-4933 GCA_046595615.1 Mycobacteriales bacterium
TTGGCGCACGGACCGCCGTCGCTCTGGCGGTCCTGCTCGCGACCGTCCTGGGGGTCGCGTCGCCCGCGCGGGCGCACGCGGTCCTGCTCCGGGCGTCGCCGACCGGTGGGTACAGCGTCGCCGGTCCGGTGTCGCAGATCCGCCTGACCTTCAGTGAAGCGGTGTCCGCGTCCCCCGACGCCGTCCGGGTTACCGGCCCGACACCGGGTCTGCGTTCGGTCGCCGTCGCGGCGGACGGTGGTCGGACCCTGGTCGTCGCGACCGGGCTGCTGCACGACGGTCCCTACCTGGTCCGTTGGCAGGTGACGGCGGATGACGGCGACGTCGTGGACGGCAGCTACACCTTCGGGGTGGGAAGCGGTGTCAGCCTTGACGCCTTGTCTGCTACCGGGAGCGGTGGCTCACCGGCCGGCTCGCTGGTCGCGACCGCGGTGCTGCGTTGGGCGCTGTTCGCGGCCCTGGCGGTGGCGCTCGGCGGCCTCGTCGGGCAGGCCCTGACCAGTCGTCTGCGGCGCCTCGCCGCCGACGTCGGCGCACGGCCGCTCCCGCCCGGGGTCGGACTTCCGCTGCGGGCCGCCAGCCTGGCCGGCGCCGGGGCCGCGCTGGCCCTGACCGTCCACGCCCTCAACGGCTCGTCCTGGGCCGCGGGGGCAGCCGACCTGCTGTCCTGGGAGGCGCTCACCGGACCGGGGGCCCGACTGCCCGCCTTGGAGGTCGCGCTGTTCGGGACCTCGGCGGTCGCAATGGCACTGCCCGGCAAGGCCCGGCGACTCGCGTCCGTTCCGCTGCTCGCGGTGGCGCTCGTCGAGGGCCTGCGCGGGCACCTGCACCAGCAGGACGGGACCGGGGGCGCGCTGCTGATCGCGGTGCACGTGGCGCTGGCCGCGGCGTGGACGGGCGCGCTCATCGTGGTGCTGCGGACCGCCGCGGCGTGGCGCCAGGCGGGTCGGGGCAACGCCGCGTGGCAGCTCGTCGGTCTGTACTCCCGGTGCGCGCTCGTCGCCTACCTCTTGGTGGTCGGCAGCGGCACCCTCGCGGCGGTCCTGATCCTGCCGACCCCGGGCTCGCTGGTGACCACCGGCTACGGACAGGTGCTCGGCAGCAAGCTGCTGATCGTCGCCGTCGTCACCGGGCTCGCGCTGCACTCTCGACGGCAGCTACGTCGGGAGGACCCGGCCCTGCTGGAGGGGCGGAGCCGCTGGTGGCAGCCCCGCGCGATGGCGCTGCTGCTGGCCGTCGCGGCACTGCTGGTGTCGGTGAGCCCACCGCGGCTGACCGCGCTGGCCCAGCAGGCGCAGCCCCCTCCAACCCCCACCGGACCGGTGGCGGAGCTCGGGGCGCTCGCCGGGCAGCTCACCGTCGGGGTGAGCGTGAGCACCGGGCTGCTCCGGCTGCAGGTCAGCAACCCGGCCAGCGACGACCACCCGGGGCAGACGTTCACGGCGACCGCAGGCGTTCTCCGCCCTGGGCAGCCGTCCAACGCCGTTCTGCTTCGCCCGTGCGGGCCGGGGTGCTTCGCGGCGCCCATCGACGTCGGCGCCCCCGGTCTGGGTGTGACCGTGCGCGTCGCCTCACCGGGCTGGACCGGCGGGACGGCCACCTTCGACGTGCCGTGGCCGCCCGTTCCGGTGACCGCGCTGCTGACCCGGGCCCTGGACGCGCTGCGGGGCGCCCGGCGGGTGACGACCACCGAGCAGGTCACCAGCGACACGAGCAGGCCGGCCCCGATCGCGGTGACCTTGCACGACACCGGGGCGGCCCTGCTGGCCGCCGAGCCCTACAGCGACCCGCGCTCGCTAGTGGCATTCGCCCTTCACCCCGACGGGACGAACCGCAGGGTTGCGTTCGGAGTGGGAAGCACGTACTTCGTCGAGTTGACCCTCGACCCGGCCGGGCGGGTCACCGCTGAGCGGCTCGTCACCCCCAACCACCTGATCCAGCGGACGTTCACCTACCGCTGAGTGCGACAGCAAGCCGAGGGGGTGGGGGAAGTGCGGTACGCCGCCTGCCGGCGACCTGATGTGGTCGGAGTCGGCAGATGATCTCCTAGGCATCGGGCCTCGTCCGGTTCCGTCGCGCGTCAACCGCCGGGATAGGACTCCGAGCAACGTCACCAGATCGTCCTTCCGGACAACGACACAACTTCGGCCGGTGGACCTACTCTGGCCGGACGAGTCCTGTACTAGGACGCGTAGTACACGCCCTCGGCCAGCCTGGCCGCGTTGCCGCCACGACGATCCGGAAAGGACCCGCATGCCATCGGCCCTACCCCCGGGCCCAGGCAGGCTGAGCAGGACTGAGCGCCGGGAACGGAAATGCCAGTGACGATCCGCAGTCGGACCGTTGCAGCGGCTGAGCCGTCTCCATCCCGACAGCCGCCCGGCTGGCGGTCGCTCGAGGTCACCGGTGCCGCGTGTGGGCTGGCCGCTGGGACTGTCGCGCTCGCCCTCGGCCAGGTCGGGGCGCGCCTGGTGCCCGGAGCAACCCCACCGTTGCAAGCCCTCGGTGACATGGTTGTCCGGCTGACCCCGATCGGTGTGACCGAGGCGGTCATCGCTGCGGTGGGTCGCGACGACAAGACCCTGCTGCTATGGCTGGTCACGGCGGGCGCCGTCGTACTCCTAGCCCTTACCGGCGTCGTGTTCATCCGCGGCCGACGTCGATCGGCACTGCTCGCCGTCGCACTACTCGCGCTCGTGCCGGTGGTGGCGGTTGCGACCGCGCCAGTGGGCGACGCCAGCGCGGAGCTGGTGGTGCTCCTGCCTGCAGCATTCCTCGGCGCTACCGTGCTGCGGGCGCTCGGCGCACCTGTCGTGCGAGCCGCGCTGGACGGCAGCGGCGCCGCGCGTACCCAGGCACAGGCCATGCTGGGCCGCCGGCAGTTGCTCCGAGCGGGGTTGGTCCTGATGTCCGCCGCCGCCTTGGGTGAGGGTGTGTTTCGCGCCCTCGGCGCCCCGTCGAAAGCGATCGCCCGTCGGCTGACCAACGCATTGCCGGCGCCAGCGCGGTCGGTGCCGCCACTGACAGATACCTTCGCCAGCGCAGGTGCCTCGCCGCTGATCACCCCGCTGGCGTCGTTCTACCGCATCGACACCGCACTGGAGCTGCCGCAGGTCGACCCCGAGCGTTGGCGGCTGCAGCTGACCCGGGACGGCCAGCAACTGCTGCACACCTGGTCCTACGACGAGTTGCTCGGCCTTGCGACGACCGAGGCCGACATCACGATCGGGTGCGTCAGCAACGAGGTGGGTGGCGACCTCATCGGCACCGCGCGCTGGCAGGGTGTCCCATTGCAGGTCCTGCTCGCCCGCGCGGGCGTCACCAGTGCCCCAGGCCGAATGACGGGTGTCTCGGTCGACGGCTTCGTCGCGTCCTTCCCCGGTCGGTACGCCTTCGACGGAAGGGCCGCAATGCTCGCCGTCGGCATGAACGGCCAGCCGCTCCCGGTCAAGCACGGCTTCCCAGCCCGGCTTGTCGTCCCTGGGCTGTACGGGTACAGCTCGGCGACGAAGTGGCTGACCGAGCTAGACATCTCGGACAGCACCGAACTGCCGGGGTTCTGGGCCGACCGAGGGTGGACCCCGGCCGTTGGGGTGCACATCACCAGCCGCATCGACAGCCCCGGGCCAGGAGCGCAACTTACCGCAGGTCCAGCGCGGATCGCCGGGATCGCGTGGGCGCCGATCGTCGGCGTCGGCTCCGTCGAGGTCCAAATCGACGACGGACCCTGGCGAGCCGCGCGGCTGGCTCAGCGCACGACCGGGGTGGTGTGGCGCCAGTTCGTCCTCGACTGGTCAGCCGCCCCGGGGACGCACCGCGTGCGCGTACGGGCAGCTGACGTGGATGGACGCAAGCAGGACCCGCGGCGCCGGGCGGTGTTCCCCTCCGGGGCCACTGGGCTGCACCAGGTCGTGGTTCACGTCACCTGAGCTGGCGCGCGGTCACGCCTCCGGGGAGGACGTTCGTACGTTCGTCACGGATGTCGGTCGCGGCGACCGACTCGCCGTGCGGCAATCACGTTCTGGATGGCCGGGGAACGCCCCCTGAGGTTTCTGGAAGGTCCGTCGCGAACCCTTCGCTCCAGAGGCACATGCCACGGAGCGGCGGAGGGCCGGTGTGACCAAAACGCGTCGCCCTTCGCCCGACCTGCCGACGGCGCAAGACCGGGCGTTCACCGGGCGCCCGCGATGGGTCGTACCTGCGGTGGCGTTGGGCATCGCCCTACCGCTGCTCCTGGCCCTGCTTGCCTTCAACAGTCACAACACCGGACAGGGTCACCTGCAAGACCGGCCTCCCGGCCGGCTGAGCAGCCTGTCCAGCCCGCCGCACGGCCTGGGTCAGGCCGGGCAGCGACCGGTCGCGCAGGAGCGCTCCGCGCATGCTGCGACCGCGATCGGTCCACGCGCGGTGGTCGGACCGCAGGCCATGCCGGGGATGCCTGGCATGGCCGCGGACGGCGCTGAGGAGGACACCCATGCCGGGACCGACACGCTCGGCTTGGGTGATGCGCCAGCAGCTGTCGAAAACCTCGGTGTGCTGGACCAGGTCAGTGACGGGCGGGCCATGACCGTCGGGGTCGCTGAGGTCGATGGGACGCCGGGTTGGGTGGTTGTGCAGCGGGAGGTCAACCGGGCACCCGGTCCGGTCGTCGGCATGACCCGCCGGCTCAACGGGCAGGCCGGCGACGCGACGACGGTGCGGTTCAGCGCGCCGGTGAGTAGCGGCGCGTACTGGGTCTCGCTGCACCGCGACCTCGGGCGCCAGCGAGTCTACGAGTTCCCTGGGCCCGATGAGATCGTGGTCGCCGCCGGGTCGGCGCTGCAACGCCGAGTCGTCATCACGGTGCGGTGAAAGCCCAAATGAGGGGCTGGATGACCGAGCCGCGGGCCCGGTTGTGTGGCGGTCCACCCGGGCCGTCGCTGCGAAGGTCCCG
>JBKJOO010000189.1:0-6471 GCA_046595615.1 Mycobacteriales bacterium
CTCGGCGGCGCCTTCAACTGCGGCAAGGCCCAACCCAGTCAGACCGCTGCTGTGTCGCACGGCTGCCCCGCGGCGCTGTTTCGCGGCGTCAACATCCTCAATACCGCCCGGGAGGCCGGCCGATGAGCGCCGAGGTCGTCGAGCGTGCGCTCGCCCTGTCCAGGGCAGACGGCTGCATCGTGATCGCCAGCGAGAGCAGCAGCGTCAACCTGAGGTGGGCCAACAACACACTGACCACCAACGGGGCCGGACGCGACCGGACGGTCGCCGTGATCAGCATCGTCGGCGAGGCGGTCGGGGTGCGCAGCGCCTCGGTCGTCGACGATCTCGAAGCCCTGGTCCGGGCCAGCGAGCAGGCCGCCCGCGACGCCGGCCCGGCCGAGGACGCCGGCCCGCTGGTCACCGGCGACGCCGACGCCGACTTCCTCGACCCGGCCGTGACGACGACGACCGCGGTCTTCGAGCGTTTCGCCCGGGACCTCGGCGCGAGCTTCGGGGCGGCCCGCAGCGAAGGCGTGCGGCTGTTCGGCTACGCCTCCCACGACGTGACGACGACCTGGCTGGGGTCCTCGACCGGCCTTCGCCGCCGGCACACCCAGCCCACCGGCTACGTCGAGGCGACCGGCAAGAACGACCTGCCCGGTGGCTCGACCTGGGTCGGCCAGCACACCCGTGACTGGTCCGACATCAGCGTCCCGGTCCTTGATGCCGAGGTCCGCCGACGGCTGGCCTGGGCGGCCCGCCGGATCGACCTGCCGGCCGGTCGCTACGAGACGCTGCTGCCACCGACCGCGGTCGCCGACCTGCTCGTCTTCGCCTACTGGAACGCCGGTGGCCGCGACGCCGCTGAGGGGCGCACCGTCTTCGCCAAGCCCGGCGGTGGCACCCGGGTCGGCGAATCGCTGGCCCCAGCAGGGTTCTCGCTGACCAGCGACCCACGTGACCCGCAGCTCGGCAGTACGCCGTTCGTCGTCGCGACGAGCTCCTCGTCGCGGACCAGCGTGTTCGACAACGGGCTCGACCTGACCGCCACCGACTGGATCTCGGGCGGGGCGCTCTCGGCCCTCGTGCAGACCAGGGCGACAGCGCGGACGACGGGGGCCCCGGTCACGCCGTACATCCACAATTTGACGGCGGACGGCGGCGGCACCGCCTCGACCGAACAGATGGTCGCCTCGACCGAGCGTGGGCTGCTGGTGACCTGCCTGTGGTACATCCGCGAGGTCGACCCGGAGACGCTGCTGCTGACCGGGCTCACCCGCGACGGCATCTACCTCGTCGAGGGCGGCGAGGTGACCGGCGTCGTCAACAACTTCCGCTTCAACGAGAGCCCGATCGACCTGCTGGGCCGGGTCGCCGAGGTCGGCGCCAGCCGGCCCTGCCTGCCGCGCGAGTGGAGCGACTTCTTCACCTGGGCGAGCATGCCGACGCTGCGTGTCGGCGATTTCAACATGTCCTCGGTGAGTCAGGCGTCCTGACGCCTCAGCGGTAGCGGAAGCCGTCCAGGAAGCGCTTGAACACCCCGCCCTGCGGGGGCAGCGGGGCGGCGACCGGTGCGGGTGTCGTCCGCCGCGTGGCGACCGGCAGGTCGTAGTCGGTGCCGGCGATCGCCTCGACCACCTGCTGCTCGTCGAAGTCCTCCGAGCCCTCGAGCTGGGGCACGAAGCCGACCAACATGCCGTCGCGCATCACTTGCGCTTCGAGGCCCGCGGTGCCGTCGGTGTCCCACACCGCCTGCCGGCCGCCGCTGACGGCGATCCGCACGCCGAACTGGTAGACGCCCGCCTTCTCGGTGTGCGCGTCGATGCCACGTGCCCGCAGCCCGTCGACGACCCGCCTGGCCCTGTTCTCATCCATGACCGGCCAACGCGCGGAGCCGGCGCAGGATGCCCGCGGCTAAGGTCGGTGCCATGCGCTTCGGCTACTGGATGCCCATCTTCGGCGGTTGGCTCCGCAACGTCGGTGACGAGGGGATGAGCATCGACTGGCCCTACCTGCGCGAGCTCGCCGTCGCCAGCGAGCGGCACGGCTTCGATCTGACCCTGATCGCCGAGCTCAACCTCAACGACATCAAGGGCCACCGGGCGCCGTCGCTGGACGCATGGACGCTCGCCCCCGCCGTCGCCGCGGTCACCGAACGGCTCGAGCTGATGCTCGCGGTCCGGCCCAACTACCACTCCCCCAGCCTGACCGCCAAGGCCGTCAGCACGCTCGAGACGATCGCGCCGGGCCGGACCAGTCTCAACGTCGTGAGTTCCTGGTGGAAGGACGAGGCCGCGCAGTACGGCGCGCCGTTCGACGTCCACGACGCGCGGTACGCCCGGACCGATGAGTGGCTGGAGGTCTTCACCCGGTTGCTCACCGAGGACACGGTGACCCACCACGGCGAGCGCTACGACCTCGACGGCTGCATCCTCGAACCGAAACCGGCCGGCCTGCCGACGGTCTACATGGGCGGCGAGTCGCCGCGCGCCAAGGAGGTCATCAGCGCCCGCGGTACGGCGTATGTCATGCACGGGGACCCGCCGGAGGTGATTCGCGCAAAGATCATCGACATGGAGGCCCGGCGGGTCGCGGCCGGTCGGCCGGACCGGTTCTCCTACGGGGTCTCCGGCTACGTCATCGTGCGCGACACCGAGGAGCAGGCGCAGGCCGAGCTGGCCCGCATCCTGGACGTGCGGCACAGCGACGAGGCCTACGCGAGCTACCAGGACTTCGTGGCCGGCTCGCAGCTGGAGTCGCAGGTGTCGCTCGAGGAGTACTCCGTCAGCAACCGTGGCCTGCGGGCCGGCCTCGTCGGCACGCCCGAGCAGGTCCGGGCCCGGATCCAGGCGTACGAGGACGCCGGGGTCGACCTGATGCTGCTGCAGTTCTCGCCGCAGGCACAGGAGATGGCCCGCTTCGGCGAGCAGGTGATCGGTGCGCGCAGCTGAGCCGGTCGTGCTCGAGCTCGGTCGGGTCCGGCTCGAACCGCTCGGCCCGCAGCACGACGAGGCGTTGTTGGCGGCGGCGCAGTCCGACGAGATCTGGCAGTGGATGCCCGTCGCCCGCCCGCGTCACATCGACGAGGTACGTCGCATTCGGGACACCCACCCTGGCCAGGCGTGGGCCGTCGTCGTGGCCGGCGCGGCGGCCGGCAGCACGTCCTACCTCGACATCGACCCCGTCGTCGGCGGGCTCGAGGTGGGCTGGACCTGGTATCGCCGTGACCTGTGGGCCAGCACCGTGAACCCGGCCTGCAAGCTGCTGCTGCTCGGTCACGCCTTCGAGGTCCTCGGGGCGCAGCGGGTGACCCTGAAGACCGACGCGCTCAACATCCGGTCGCGGGCGGCGATCGCCAAGCTCGGCTGCGCGTACGACGGGACGCTGCGTCACCAGCGGCTCCGGCCGGACGGGTCCGTGCGCGACACGGCGTACTTCTCGATGCTCGCGGTCGAATGGCCGGCGGCACGGGCCGGCCTGCAGGCGAGGGTCGGCGACGCCCGGGCGGGGTAGGGCGGCGGCGTGGACGACACCGACGAACTCGATACCGCCCTGCCGACGTACGCCGTCCTGGCCCAGCTCAGCCGGCCGGCCGGCGGGTCGGGGGCCGAGGCGGTCCGTTCGGTCGAGACCGACCTGCGGGCCGCTGCAGCGCCGTACGACCTCGTGACTGTGGAGCGGCAGGACGACGACGGGACCTGGCGGCTGCGGGCGAGGTTCGTCGTGGTCAGCGTCGACGGTGAGACCGCCGTGACCGGTGTGCACGAGACGCTGGTCGGGGCGGGCGTGCATCCGGACGAGGTGTGGTTGGACCACCTCGAGCCGTAGGCCGGCGGCCGGGGCGCGGTCACGGGTCGGGCCGGGTCGCGACCACAACGGCAGGGAAGAGTGCCGGAAGTTCTCACTTTCACCGCTTGCTGAGCGCGGGCCGCCCCAACCGGGCGTCCGCTTTCCTGCTGTTGTGGTCGCTGCCAAGCCAGGACTCGGCCATCGGTCGTCCTTCACCTCGTCCCCGCGCAGTCCCGCAACCACCCCGCTCGGCTACGGCCCGTCACCGCGCGCCCCCGACCGCACGTTGATCCACGGAAGGTTGGGGACCGCTGTGATCTTGCCGGAGGTGCCCGGGCTTCCGTGGATCACCGGAGTGGTCGCGACGCGGGCGCAGCGGATGGGAACCTGTGCCCGGACGCTGGCTCAGCGACCGGACGGCAGCCAGGCGAGCGCGACCCGGTCACCGGCGGCCAAGGGTCGCCCCGGGTCGACGACCGCGAAGGCCTGCGCCAGCGCGGCGCCGCGCAGCATCGCCGCGCCGCCGTGCCCGGTCGGCCAGGCGCGGCCGTCGTCGAGCCGTACCGGCACCAGATGGTGGACGCCCAGCCCGTCAAGGGGCGCCGCGAGCTCGGCGCTGCCGAGTGGCGGCTCGGAGCGGCCCGACAACGCGGCGAGCAATGGCGCGACAAGGGTGACCAGGCCGCAGAGCGCAGCCAGCGGATTGCCTGGCAGGCCGACGAGCAGCCGGCCGTCGGCCAGGCGCGCCAGCAGCTGCGGATGACCGGGCTTGACGGCCACCCCGTCGATGAGTGTCCGGGCACCGAGCTGATCGAGGACCCCGGTGAGGTGATCGGCCGGCCCAACCGAGGAGGCACCGCTGGTCAGCACGACGTCGCCATCGGCGTCGGCGACCGCCCGCAGCAGCGCGGCCCGGTCGTCGGGGATCAGCGTCGTTGAGGTGAGTTCCCCACCCCAGCAGGGGATCGAGCTAGGGAGAATGGGACCGACAGCGTCCCGGATCCGGCCGCCGCCGGGCCGACCGGCTTGCAGCAGCTCCGTGCCGGTGACCAGGGCCGCGACCCGGGGCCGGCGGTGGACCGCGACCGTGTCGTGGCCGAGGGCAGCGGCCAGCCCAGCGGCAACCGGGCTGAGCACGACCCCAGCTGGGAGTACCTGCTCACCGGCGGCGCACTCGTCACCGGTGCGCCGGACGTGCCGGCCGGCGGGGTGCGGACCGGTGACGTCGACGCCGCCGATCGCCCCGTCCTCGTACGGCAGGACACCCTCGGCGCCATCCGGCACGCACGCGCCGGTGGCGATCTCGACGGCCTGGCCGTCGCCGAGCGGACCGGCCGGCGGCTCGCCGGCCAGGACCCGGGCCACGACCTGCCAGGGGCCGGGGCCGCGGACCGCCCAGCCGTCCATCGCCGCGGTGTCGACGGCCGGCAGGGGCCACCGCGCCACGAGGGGTCCGGCCAGGACCGCGCCGACGGCTAGGCCGAGGGGCACCTCGACGACCGGCAGCGGCGCAGCGGCGGCGTAGGCGATCCGGCGGGCGGCCGGCCACGAGGTCACGCCGGGCGCGGCGGCGACTCGGCCGGCCACTGCCCCGCCAGGGCGCTGAGCCGGGCACAGGCCTCGGCAGGGTCGGCGCCGGCCGCCACCGCGAGGCCGAGCAGGTAGGTCGTCAGTGGCGCCGCCGGGCGCTCGACCCCGTGGGCGACGTCACGGGTCATGTCGAGCAGCAGGCGCACGTCGACCGACCCGTCGACGCCGAGCTCGGCGGCGGCCGCGGCCAGCCAGTCGTCGAGCCGGCTGCTCACGCGTGCGCCCTCGCCCGGCGCAGGTCCTCGTCGGTGTCGCAGTCGGTCCAGGGTGCCGGCCGGCCGGGCGTCGGATCAGGCCGGATCCGGCGTACGTCGAGCTGGTCGAACACCTCGCGGAGCCGTGCCCCGTCGACGACCTCGGGCAGGGCGGCCCGCAGCGCAGCGCTGGACCAGGCACCGGTCAGGACCTGGTCGCGGCCGGCGTCGTCGACGAGCATCGCGCCCTGGCCCCCGGCGTCCACCAGGGTCTGCACGGTGGCGGCGTCGAGGAACGGCAGGTCGGAGGCGAGCAGCGCCACCCGGTCAGCGGTGACGTGGGCGAGGCCCGCCGCGAGCGCCGCGACGGGACCGCCGCCGGCCGGCTGCTCCCTGGTCCACAGCACCGGGCGGGAGGTGCCCCGGGCGGGTCCGACCACGATCGTCCGGTCGGCATCGGCCACCGCCGCCAGCACATGCTCGAGCAGGCTCGCGGCGCCGACGACGAGCCCCGGTTTGTCGAGGCCGCCGAGCCGCCGCGCACTGCCGCCGGCGAGCACCACCGCGTCGTAGGAGGTCATGGTCGGATCCTGTCACGCGGCCCCTTGCGCCAGCCGGACGGCGAGGAAGCCGCCGTGGACGGCGACCTCATGGACGGTGACAGCCACGCCGTCGAGGTCGAGGCACTCACCCGTGGCGAGGTCGAAGGCCTGCTTGAACATCGGGCTGCTCACGACGTCGCGGCCACCGCGGGTGCCGACGATGCCCCGGGCGAGCACCATCGCACCGCTCACGGGATCGCGGTTGTCCAGGGCATGCAGCGACCCGCTCGCGGTCCGGAACAGCGCGACCTGCTCGCCGTCGATGAGCACGCACACGCCGCGCTCGGACGGGACCCGGGAGGCGGGGCACACGG
>JBKJOO010000357.1:0-3207 GCA_046595615.1 Mycobacteriales bacterium
GCTGATGGCGCAGGCCTCGCTCCAGTGGTCCCCGGCCTACTGCCTGGACAAGAAGCGCTTCAAGTTCCAGCACAACAAGATGTCCGACGAGGCCGGCTTCAACCTCGCCGAGAACGGGGGCGGCGCGGCCGCCTTCGTGTCGAGTGAGCACGACACCAAGGGCAGCGACCCGGTCGCCTACGCGCCGACCGCGGTGACCGGCTTCTCCATCGCCTACGTCATCGACCGGCCTGACAACGCCGGTGAATACACCGACCTCAAGCTCAACGCCCGGCTGCTGGCCAAGCTGATGACGCAGTCCTACGCCGCGAGCGAGCGGGGCCGGGGCCACCCGGGCATGGGTGCCAACCCGATCTCGATCAACCTCGACCCCGAGTTCCAGCGGCTCAACCCTGGCCTTGACACGGTCGCCCGCGAAGCGGGCGCCACCCTGCTCTCGCTGTCGGAGTCGAGCGACGTGCTCAGCACCCTGACGTCTTACATCGCTCAGGACGAGGACGCGATGGACTTCATCAAGGGCACGCCAGACAAGTGGGGCATGCGGGTCAACCCGAGCTACAAGAAGATCGCGCTGCCGACCTCGGAGTGGCCCCTGCTCGACGACTACGTCGCGCCGTCGAACCTGGAGTGCTACCAGCAGAACCCGGCGCCCTACTTCACCCAGGTCGCCGCTCCTGTCACCTCGCTGCGCAAGATCGCCGAGGGTGTCCTCGACGCGTGGCCCAACGTCCAGACGAAGTGCGACCGGGCGACCAGCACCGACCCGTGGAAGATCGGCCGTGTCGACCGCCAGGGCGTCGGGACCCGATTCATGCTCGGGCTGGTCTCGACAGGCGATGCCGAGCGGCTCGGCCTGGCCCAGGCCAGCCTGGAGACCGCCGGCCAGACCTACGTCGGGCCGACGCCGGACGCCATGGCGCGTGCGATCCGCGTCGCGGAGCCCTCCACGTCGCACGACGCCCCCTTCACGCTCGACATGCGTCGCGTCCTGAAGGCGAACGCCTATCCCGGCACGATGATCGTCTACACTGCGGCCCGCACGGCGAACCTGCCCGACGTGGACGCCGCCAAGGTGGCCGAGTTCGTCCAGGTCTCCACCACCGAGGGGCAGAAGGCCGGCTACGGCAACGGTGAGCTGCCCGGCGGCTACCTGCCCATCACCAGGGCCGGGGTGACCGCGCCCCTGTGGAAGCAGGCCCAGTCGGTCGCCACGGCGATCGCCGAGCAGAAGGGTGCCACGGGAACCGACAGCGGGGACGGCACCGGCAGTGGGACTGGCACGGGCTCCGGCGGCGGAACTGGCGGCGGAGACCGGGGAGACGGCCTCGGCCCGGGCAGCGTGACCTCGATCGACGGCACGGGTGACGCGGCGACGGATGACACCGGCGCGGGCAGCGGCAAGGACGCAGGCAAGGAAACGGACAAGGGCGCAGGCAAGGGAGCAGGCAAGGACAAGGCGAAGGACGGCGAGGGCGAGCAGGAGCTCGTCACGATGCCGACCACCACCGAGGTGGCCTCGCCCGTCGCCGAGCGCATGCTCCCGCTCCTGCTCCTGGTGACCCTGATCAGCGCCCTCGCCGCCAACCTGATCCGTCTGCGTCACCTGCGCCGGAGGCGGTCATGACGATGATCGCCGACCGTTTCCGGGCCGCGGTCTCGCAGTCCGCGCCACCCCCCGCGCAGCCCGCCCCACCGCGTACGCCGTCGCGGCCTCCTGCTGCGGAGGGCGATGCCTGGTCGGTGATCTCGACGACGTCGTTGATGCTCTGCCTCATCGCTGGCTGGATGCTCGCGCAGATGCTCTACCTGGGCGGGATCGCCCAGGACCGGGCCCAGGACGACCTCTATGCAGAGTTCCGTGGCGAGCTGGCGGCGGCGACCGCGCCCATCGGGCCGGTGAGCGAGGTCGGCGCGCCCGTCGCCCTGCTCTCGATCCCGCACATAGGTCTCGAGCAGGTCGTGGTGGAGGGCACCGCGTCGGGCGACCTCCTCGTGGGCCCCGGGCACCTCCGCAACACGGTGCTGCCCGGTCAGCTCGGCACGTCGGCCGTCTTCGGGCGAGCGAGCACCTACGGCGCCCCCTTCGCTCGCATCGGCGAGCTCGTGCGCGGTGACCAGGTCAACGTCACGACCGCGCAGGGCACCCAGCGGTTCAGCGTCATCGGTGTGCGCCGGGCCGGCGACCCGCTGCCGCAGCCTCGACCCGAGAAGGCGGCCCGGCTCGTCCTCGTGAGCGGTGAGGCGAGCGGCGCCCGGCTGCCCTCGCTCTCGCCGGGGCGTGTCGTCTATGTCGACGCCGAGGCGAAGAAGGCGTTCGACACCCCCGCGGGCCTGCCCCGCGTGGTCCCTGATCCGGAGCAGGCGATGGGCACGGAGGCAGGAGCGGTCATGCCGCTGCTGACGCTGTGCCTGGGGCTGCTCCTGGCGCTGACCTTCGGGGTCATCGCCGCCCGGCAGCGTTTCGGCGCTGCCTTGGTGTGGGTGGTCACGACTCCCGTCGTGATCGCCGTCGCCTGGGTCACGACGGACGTGGTCATGCGACTGCTGCCGAACCTGATGTAACCGAAGTGTCCCGCTCCACCCGTCTGACCACTCCACCCATCACGCAACATCCAAGAAAAGGAACTCCAATGTCTGTTCGCAGGCTCCTTGCAGGCGTGGCCGCCACGTCCCTCGCGGCGACGGCCCTGGCCATGGCCGCGCCGGCCCAGGCCGACCCGTCCTTCGTCCCCGACGCCGATGACATCGTCGGTGCCGGCTCGGACACCTCCATGTTCGCGCTGACCTACCTGGCCGACGGCCACAGCGGTGTCGCGGGCTACAACGCCTCCAACCCGGCGCGACGTATCGCGTCCTTCGACGCCAACACTGTTGCTGCGGACGGCACCACGCAGACCAACTCCACCACGGTGGTGCTGCGCGAGGGCACGGCGGCCGTTACCCGGCCGAACGGCTCCGGCGGTGGCAAGCGCCTGCTCTACGTCCCCAACAACAACATCAACGTGAATTTCGCCCGCTCGTCGTCGGGTCTCAACACCGCCGAGCAGACAGCTGAGCTGCAGGCCTTCCCGTTCGCTAAGGACACCCTGTCCATGGCGAAGGGGAAGGCCTGCAGCTCTGCGGTCTGCTCGGCGCTGCTGAGACCCGACGACGAGCGGGCGAAGTTGACGTTGTCGTTGTTGTTGGGGGCATCCAGCAGGCGCTTGC
>JBKJOO010000212.1:0-4996 GCA_046595615.1 Mycobacteriales bacterium
CTCACCGCCGCCGCCTGACACACGAACGGCCCCGACAGCCGCTCCGCCCTACCCGGAACCGCCCCGAGACAGCAGAAACGCCACCCGCAGCCGGCCTAACAGCCCACCGAAGGTGGCGTTTCGTCTTGTTCACGGGTCCGGCCAGGCCGTACACCCCAACGGGAGGTCAAGGCGCCTCACCAGCAGGGGTTTCCGACCAGTAAGGCTCCAAGCCCCGTAGCTGGCGGGTCTAGTGGAAGGACTCCCCACAGGCGCAGGAGCCGCCGGCGTTGGGGTTGTCGATCGTGAAGCCCTGCTTCTCGATGGTGTCGACGAAGTCGATGGTCGCGCCGGCGAGGTAGGGCACGCTCATCCGGTCGACGACGACCTTGACGGTGCCGTCGGAGTAGGACTGCACGGCGTCACCGTCGAGCGACCGCTCGTCGAAGAACAGCTGGTAGCGAAGGCCGGAGCAGCCACCCGGCTGGACGGCGACGCGCAGCGCAAGGTCGTCACGGCCCTCCTGGGCCAGCAGCGACCTGACCTTCTCGGCGGCCGGGTCGGACAGCACCACGCCGACCGGCGTCTCGGTGGCGGCGGAGGTCTCGGTCGTCGTCTCGGTCATGTGGTGCATCTCCCTGAGTGTCGGGTCCGTCGTCGATCGGGTCCGTCAGCGACAACGGGCGGGGCGACGGCGCTGTTCCATGGAAGCACGTCAACGCGGCGACCACTGCTCGGCGACCCGCGCGCTCACCGCCGAGATCGAGCCGTGCGGGTCGGCGAGCGCGCGTTCGAGCCCGACCTGATCGGCCAGCGCGTACGTCGCGTCGACGCCGAGGGCGGCAGCCTCCCGGCGACCCACGGCCACCTGCCCGGCGACCACGATGCACGGGACCGGCTGCGCGGCCGCGGCGCCGGCGACCCCGGAGACGACCTTGCCCCGCAGGGAGGACCAGTCGAACCGGCCCTCGCCGGTGACGACCAGGTCGACCTCACCGACCCGGTCGGCGAGGTCGACGAGCCCAGCCACCAGCGCGATGCCGGGCTCACGGACCGCGCCGAGCGCGAGCAGGGCGGCGCCGAGGCCGCCAGCCGCCCCGGCGCCGGGCAGGTCACGGACGGACACGCCGAGATGGGCTTCGAGCAGCCCGGCCCAGGTCGTGAGCGCGGCGTCGAGCCGGGCGACCTGCTCCGGATCGGCGCCCTTCTGCGGTCCGAAGACCGCGCTGGCACCGGTCGGCCCAAGCAGCGGCGCGTCCACGTCGGTGGCGGCAACGAGCTCGAAGCCGGGCAGCGGCCGGCCGACGAGGCGCACCGCCCCGGCGAGCGCGAGCCCACCAGGTGCGAGCGCCGACCCGGCGGCGTCCTGCCGGGCCACGCCGAGCGCCGCGAGCAAGCCCGCCCCGCCGTCGTTGGTCGCCGATCCGCCGAGCCCGACCACCACCCGGTGCGCACCTGCCTCGACCGCCGCACGGACCAGCTGCCCCACGCCGTACGTCGTGGTGCGGCCCGGGTCCCGCTCCCCCGGCGCGAGCAGGTGCAGCCCGCATGCCTGGGCGCTCTCGACGTAGGCCGTGCCCTCGTGCAGCAGCAGCTGCGCAACGATCATCCGGGCGAGCGGGTCCTCGACCGACACCGAGATGATCGTTGCCGAGGGCAGGGCCGTCCGGAGCACCTGGACGAAGCCCGGACCACCGTCCGACAACGGCAGCAGCACTAGGTCGTCGGCCGGCCTGGCCCGACGCCAGCCCTCGGCCAGCGCCCGTGCCGCTTCGACCGCGGTCGCGGTGTCGCCGAAGCAGTCCGGGGCGAGCAACACGCGCATCGACCCAGTCTGGTCGACCGGGAAGCAGCCCGGCCGGCAGGTAGTTGTCGTCTGTGCGACGATAAGGAGGTGGAGCGCCAAATGACCAAACGTCTCATGACCGAAGACCTGCTCATGCCGGGGGTGGAGCACACGCCGCTGGCCCTGCTGCTGCTGGGCCGTCAGCGCGATCCCGCCGCCGAGAGGGGCGTCGACTGCCCAGGCGACCTGCCGGCGGCGTCCGATCCCTCGCTGGTGGCCCGGGCCCGCGCCGCCAAGGCTGCGCTCGGCGACAAGGTGTTCGTGCTGGGCCACCACTACCAGCGCGATGAGGTGATCGAATTCGCCGACGTCACCGGCGACAGTTTCAAGCTCGCCCAGCAGGCGGCGGCCCGCCCGGACGCGCCGTACATCGTGTTCTGCGGGGTGCACTTCATGGCCGAGTCCGCCGACATCCTCACTGGGTCGGGCCAGGCGGTCGTACTGCCCGACCTCGCGGCCGGCTGCTCGATGGCCGACATGGCAACCTTCGACCAGGTCGAGGACTGCTGGGACGTTCTGGTCGAGGCCGGGGTCGCCGACGTGACAGTGCCGGTGAGCTACATGAACTCCTCCGCGGCGATCAAGGGCTTCACCGGCCGACACGGCGGCACGATCTGCACCTCCTCGAACGCCGAGCGGGCCCTGCGGTGGGCCTTTTCCCGCGGCGAAAAAGTGCTGTTCCTGCCCGACCAGCACCTCGGTCGCAACACCGCCGTCCGCGAACTGGGGCTCGCGCTCGAGGACTGCGTCGTGTTCGACCCGCACAAGCCGGGCGGCGGGCTCACCCCGGAGCAGGTGCGGGCCGCGAAGATGTTGTTGTGGAAGGGCCACTGCTCGGTCCACGGGCGGTTCACCAAGGCCAGCGTCGACGAGGTCCGCGAGCGGGTCCCGGGCGTGCAGGTGCTGGTGCATCCCGAGTGTCGCCACGACGTCGCCGAGGCAGCCGATCTTGTCGGGTCGACCGAGTTCATCATCGCCACCCTCGACGCGGCGCCGGCCGGCTCGAAGTGGGCGATCGGCACCGAGCTCAACCTGGTCCGCCGACTCGCGCTGGCGCACCCGGACAAGACCGTGGTGTTCCTCGACAAGGCCGTGTGCTTCTGCTCCACGATGAACCGGATCGACCTGCCCCACCTGGTCTGGGCGCTCGAATCCCTGGTCCGCGGGGAGGTCGTCAACCAAATCAGCGTCGAGCCGCAGACCGCTCGCTGGGCCAAGGCCGCGCTCGACCAGATGCTCGCATTGCCCTGACGGCTAGCCTCGACCGGTGACCGACAGTGCAGGCAAGGGCCGCCCGACCCCCAAACGCAGCGACGCCCAGAAGCGGCGTACCGGACCCGTGTCGCCGCCCCCTGCCACTCGCCGGGAAGCAGCCAAGCGGTTGCGCGAGCAGCAGGCCAGCGGGCGCAAGCGGCTTCGCGACGGGACCATCGCCGGCGACGAGCGCGCGATGCTGCCCCGCGATGCCGGTCCGGTCCGGCGTCTGGTCCGCGACACGGTCGATAGCCGGCGCAGTTTCGGGATCCTCCTGCTGCCCTCGGCGCTGATCCTGATCATCACCCAGTACACCAAACAGCCAACGCTGCTGACGATCGCCGTGGCGCTTTGGATCACCACCATCC
Organism: Mycobacteriales bacterium; assembly: GCA_046595615.1. GTDB lineage: Bacteria > Actinomycetota > Actinomycetes > Mycobacteriales > SCTD01 > JAYSQK01. Next base: position 3,448 of record JBKJOO010000212.1, read on the forward strand.
TCGTCGTCGTGATCGACATGGTGATCGCGGCGCGGCGCATCCGCGGCGGGATCCGGCGTGACTTCCCGGGCGAGGGCAAGCTGCGGAGTCACGTCGCCTACGGCCTGCTGCGCGCAACGGTCTTCCGGCGCTTCCGGATGCCGCCGGCCCGGGTCGGGGTCCGCGGTCCGGGCTGAGCCGCCGCCGCAGCACCGCCCCGTCGTACCGCCTGCCCGGCCCAACCGGGCGGCCGGGTTCAGCGGGCCGGTGTGGCGTCCGGTGAGTAGGCAGCCGGGGTATACCTCGCGCCGGCCGACCACATCAGCCAACCGGGGATCTTGTTGGCCCGGGCGCCCATGATCTGCTGACGGACCTTGTCGGCGGTGTAGACCCCCTTGTAGTTCTCGTCCTGCAGCCACGGCACGACCACACAGTTGGTGCCGGCGACGTCCTTGTTCCAGTCGACGAGCGAGCGCTTGATCAGCTCGAACATGCCGGTGTACGGGTCGGCGACGCCGTACTCACCGGGATTCCAGTGCGACGGGTAGTCCATCGGGATCACCACGTCGAGGTACTTGGCCATCTTGGGGATGTTCTGCGCGGTGTCACGGGGCCGGGTCGAAGCCTGGCCGAACGCCGCGGCCCCCAACGAACCGCCGAGCGGGCGGATCTTGGCCTGGGTCTCCTGCAGGAAGTTCACGATCGCATCTTCCGGGTTGCCCCGGAGCCCCGGGAAGCGCATGCCGGACAGCTTGCCGTCGGGGCGGCGGACGTAGTCGTAGACGATGTCGTCGAAACCGGACTTCACGGCCTCCACGGCGATCGCCTCGTTGTAGGCCCGCACGTTCGGGTTGGCGAAGTTGGTGAACCCGGCCTTGCTGTAGCCGTAGAGGTACTTCGTGCCGTTCGGGTTCTGGATGAACCAGTCCCGATGGCCGCGCGCCTGCGCGTAGGAGGCCAACTTGGAGTCGTTGAACGCCACGATGCGGCCGATCACCCGCACCCCCAGCGCGTGCAGCTGCCCGGTGACCTTCCGCGCGTCGTAGTAGGTCGCGGTCGCGGCGGCCTGCTTGGCGATCGGTACCTGGGACGGGTAGTTGATGATCCCTTCCTCGTCCTTGATGTCGAGCTCGACCGCGTTGATCCGGTGCTCGCGGATCATCCGCAGGACCGGCTCGCGGAGCGGGGCGTAGGCCCACGCGGCGCCGGTCATGTGCACGGCGCGGATGTTCTGCGGGTAGGCGGTCGGCACCGTGACGAGCCGGGTCGCCTGGTTGCCGGCCGGGTCGGTCGCGATGACCTTGGCGCTCGCAGGGGGGGTCTTGTAGCTGATCGTGAACGCCGTGCCGGTGAGTTTCAGCACACCGCCGGCGGCGAGCACGGAGGCGCCCTGCTCGACGGTGCCCGTGACGGTGACCGCATCCTTGATCGACACGGCCTTGGTCGGTGAGACAACTGTCAGGGACGGCGGGGTGAAGTCGACGGTGAAGCTGCGCGTCGTCGTGGCCGTGCCGCGGGGGAAGCCGCGGTCGACCTCGGCCACGACCGTGTGCCGGCCCTCCGACAGCCC
>JBKJOO010000214.1:0-5349 GCA_046595615.1 Mycobacteriales bacterium
GATCCGAACCCCGCCGCAAAGCCCCCCACGGGCCCAGCGACCGCCAAGGGCTAGCACCTGCCTTGGCCGGAGCCCCTCAACCGTTACCGACGCGGGGTCCTAGGGCGTGTCTCCGAACTCATGCCTGGAGCCACATGATTATTGAGCCGAGGACGACGCCGCCCCGGTAGATCAGGGCGTGCTTGTCGTAGCGGGTGGCCAGGCCGCGCCAGTTCTTCAAGACGTTGAAGGCGCGCTCGACGACGTTGCGCTTCTTGTAGTCCTTGGCGTCGAAGTCCAGCGGACGTCCGCCGGCGGAGCCCTTGGCTTTGCGGCGGGCGATCGCGTCGGACTTCTCCGCCGATCGCGACCTTGATCCCGCGGGCTTGCAGCATCGTCCTGGTCTTCGCGCCGGCGTAGGCCTTGTCAGCGCGTAGCGCGTGCGGTGTTGTCCTGGGCCTGCCCTCGCTAGCCGGGGGATCCGTAGCTCGGCCAGAAGCACTGGCAATGCTGGGGAATCACCGGCCTGACCAGGGGTCTGCACGATCGTCAGCGGCAAACCTCGGCCATCCACCAACGCGTGCGTTTTGGTGGTCCATCCGCCCCGTGAACGCCCGATCGCGTGATCAGCCGGCTCAGCCCGCGTGACCGGTCGTCCCCGTCAACTCGCGATTTCTTGTAATTCGATAGAGCCCCTGTGTGGCTGGTCGGCTTCAGCTCAGACCTCGCAGCAGTCGCCCCATGCTGATGCACCCACGAGACCGTGGAGTCCACCGAGACGTTCCAATCGATCTCCCCTGCAGCGTCAGCCTCGACCAGCAACGCCGTCAGCATCCGGTCCCACGTACCGTCCTTGCAGAACCGGGCATGCCGCTTCCAAACCGTCTGCCACGGCCCGAAGTGCGGCGGCAGATCCCGCCACGGAATCCCCACCCGCAAGCGAAACAAGGCGCCCTCGATCACCGTCCGATGCGGCGTCATCGGCCTGCCCATCGCCCCCTGCAACGGCGGCAACTCCGGCTCGATCCGCGCCCACATCTCATCGGTCAACACCTCAAAGCGGCTCATCCCAAGAGAATCGCGCCTCAAGCCCGCTCAACATGGGAAACACGCCCTAGCGTTGCCTGCTGAGCGGTGCAGAAGTATGGAGTTGACCCGCTTGCGGGTCAACTCCAGCTGTCCCAGCCTGGGGTGGGGGCCGGTCCAGTATTGCTGCGCCGCGGTGCGCGGCAAGGCGATGCCGGCTGCGGCGTACGCGTATCCGGTGAACCCTGAGCAGTCGAACGAGTCGGGGCCGACCACACCCCAGACGTACGGCTTGCCCAGTTGGGCTTCGCCGCGGCGAGGACCGTTGCTATCACTCTGTTCGGTGCCGGGCCGGTCCTGGACCTGTGGCTTCGTACCGGCGCGTGTCGCGGTATGCCTGACCAGCCCCGGGCTTCGTACACGATCCATGCCTGGCCGGTGGTCGTCTTCGTCGCGGTGGGCAGCGCGCTCATCGGATGGGGGCTGCATGTCGACCGTTTACTACCGCTCGCCGGGGGCTTCTTTGTCCTCATGTTCTCCCTTCTCGGCTTGTGGCTTCCGCGCCTCACACGCCGAGAGCGTCAGCCGCCCCGTTCCTGATGGCGTCGGTGTTCCTGGCCTGCTGCCTGGACGGTGTCGTCGGCGCGCGCCGGGGCCGCTCGGCGCCGTGGCCCTCACCTCAGTGTCAGAGGTAACCCTCGATGGAGCAGCACGAGCCGAGCACGATGACCGATGCCGCACCCCCGGCGAAAGAGCTCCGCCGCGAGATGTCGCAGTCGTGGAAGGGCGTTTGGGCCTCACGCAGGAAATGTCCGGCGAACAGCGCGTGCACGACGGCTCTGGTCGGGCTGCTGCGCCAGCGGTCGAGACGGGCCGTAGGCCGGGAGCAGAACGAGTACACGAGCGCCCCACCCGGGCGCAGCACCCGGAGCATCTCGGCGACGGCGGCCCCGGGACTGTCGACCGTCTCGATGACCCAGGCTGAGACCACGATGTCGAAGACGTCGTCGGCGAAGGGCAGAGCCTGCACCGATGCGACGGCGCGTGGGGCTTGCAGGTACGCAGCTCGGGCGAGCATGCCCGGCGAGAGATCGACAAGGATGGGATGCAGTTCAGGCAGCGCCGAGATCAGGCGCTGGGACAGGGCGCCGGTCCCTGCGCCGGCGTCGAGGACGCGCGGGCCTTTCATTGCTGAGGCAGCCTCGACGACCGCTTCTATCATGGCGTTTTCTGCGGCGTCTCCCGCGACCCGCAGCCATAGGCGCCGCCAGACCTTGTCGTATCGGGCCGCGGTCCGCTCGTACGTCGCCAGGACCTGAGCGGAGCGGCCCGCTCTCTCGCGCAGCATCCCTCCGCCGCTGCTCCCTGGCCGATGGGGCAACGGTGACGCGGTCACGCTGAGGCCCTAAAGGTGGTGGGGTAGCGTGTTAGGATCTCGGTGATCTTCGCGGTGAATCGGAGCGACTCGTCGTGGTCGCGTTGCCAGATGTTGCGTCCGTAGATCACGCCGATCGCGCCGGCGTCCATCGCTTCCCGAGTGCGCGATAGCACTGTCTGGTCGTCGGTCTTGGTCCCTCCGGAGAACACCACCTGGGCGCGTCCGGCCGATCTGACCACCGAAGCAACTGCCTGCGCGATGGTGTACTGCTGGTCATAGGGCGCTTTGACGTTCTGGGTGGCGCTGGGGTCTGGGAAGTTCACCTTGACGATGTCGGCGCCGACCTCTGCGGCGGTGCGGGCTGCGTAGTCGATCGCGTAGAAACTGTCCTGACCGCCGGCATTGTCCACCGCGGTGCCGCGCGGGTAGGCCCAGACGATGATCGGCATGCCGGATGACTCGGCGTCCTCGCGGACCGTCCGGAATTGGGCGAAGTCCTCAGCCTGCCGGGCGGACCCGACGTAGAGGGTGTACCCGACGGCGTCGGCGCCGAGGCGGACCGCGTCGCGGACCGAGGCGTTGAGCGGGGAGAACGGGGCGTGACTCGGCGGGAGCTCGGTGCGTCCGTTGAGCTTGAGGATGAGCGGCACCTGTCCGGCGATGTCGGTGTAGAACTTCTCGGCGTTGCCCACCTGGAGCGCGACACCGTTGAAGCTACCTTCCACGGCCAGACGCACGATGTACGCCGGGTCGGCGGCCGCAGGATTGGCGAAGAAATCCCTTGGTCCGTGCTCCAGGCCCTGGTCGTAGGGCAGGAACATCGCGGTGCCGTTGCCGAGGCCATGACGGTGCAGGATGCGGTGCAGCCGGGTCAGCTTGCCGGTCGACAGCCTCAGTTCGGTCAGGGCGGGACGGTGGTTCACGAGATCGACTCCTCGTCGTAGGGACACGTCCCGGTGCTGATCGCGAGATTCTTCGTTGACGCCGCGGCGACGTCGGGGTGGCACGCCGCGCACAGAACGCCCGGCGGTCCGGCGCCGGGAAGGGGTTGTTGGGTCAGCGCGACCCACATGGCGACGAGGACCAGGGCGATGCCCGCGGCCGTCCAGGTACCGGGCCGCTCACCGAGCACGGTCATGCCGATCAGCAGGCCGAACACCGGGATCAGGAACATCCACATCGTCAGCGACGACAAAGCTGACCGCTGCGCCTCGACGAACCGGGCCAGGGTGGTCGCTGCGGTAGCCACCAGCCCGAGGAACGCGAGCACGATGACGAACCAGGGAGTCCATGCGATGTCAGGGGGGCCTTCGGTGGCCAGGGCCGCCGCAGCGAGTAACAGTCCGCCGATCAGCAGGTGCGCCGCGCTGGTCACCACGACGTCCAGGCCACCCAAAGTCCGCACCATCAACGTCCCGGCGGTCACCGCCGCGGCCGCGAGCAACGACAGCAGCGCCCCGGAACCACCACCGCCAGGCAACGCCACCACGAGCAGACCAGTGGACCCGACCAGCAGGGCCACCGCCATCCGTGCTGTGATCCGTTCCCGGAACAGCCCCCACGCCGGGAGCAAAATGAGCAGCGGCTGCGCATTGGCCAGCACGGAGGCCACACCGGTGGCCAACCCTGCCGCGCCGGCGAACATTGCGGCGAACGCGAGGCTGACGTTCACCACCCGAGGATCACGATCTTCCCCCACGCGACCGTCGAAGGCGGCAGCGGTCGCCGCTGCCACAGGGCGACGACGCCCAGCGCTGCACCGCCGAGCAGGGCCCGCAGCGCGGCGAACCACAGCAGGGGCGCATCACGCAGCCCCCAATGGATGAACAGGAAGCAGGCACCGAGGGCTGCGGTGATCCACAGCATCCGCAGCGGTGCCGGTCTGCCAGTCAGCGCCGGGGCATCGCTATGCGCTAACGATGCCGTCATCGGTCTGGTTCGGGTAAGTGGGTGAAGGGGACAGGCCGGGGTCAGCAGGTGCCGCGATGTGAGGTCTGAGGCACCCAGGTCTGCCTCGGCCGGCCGGGGCATGATGACGCCGTCGAAGACGATCTCTGGGCGGAGGGTTCGACTCCATCAGATCGGCGGCCGCAGCCGACCTGTCACGGGCAACACCACCGATCATCCACGGCCCGCGGTCGAGGACCGCCTCAAACGACCCCCTGCTCCGTCGGTGACTTCGGCCCGCTCACCTCCGGCACCGCCCTGACCCTTCGGCCGACGATTGTTACTGACGAGCTTCGACACCGTGGTCACCCCTCGTCTAGATCGACGGGCAGGAGCGTTCACCGCCGCCGAACGTCGGCGCTGCTCGAGCGCGACCATGACGCGGAACGCCAGGGTCGACGCGAGCAGCAGGGCCACGCCCGACGCGGCGACGGTCAGCCCGGTCCACGCGCCTGGCTGCCTGGCCAGGGCGCCGCTCAGCGCACCCATCGCGAGGACCGCGATGGCGACCAGTACCCAGAACACCCGGCGGGCATGGGCGGCTGACTGCTGGGGCTCCGGGCCTGTGCGAGGGGGGGTGTTCATCCTCCCATCCCGAGGTGGTTCTTGGCTGGCAGGAACTTCAACAGGATCGTCAGAACGGCCAAGGCCAGCAGGAACAGCGTGAGCATCGTCATGGCGACCGGCCGGCGCCGCCAGTAGCGTTCGGGGTTGCGGTCGATGAACGGGACGAGGACCAGGATGCCGAAGAAGATCCCCTCGGCGTAGATGATGGCGGGCAGGTTGAAGAAGTTCTCCAGGGTGTAAATCCACCAGAAGGTGAGGGGCGGCTGGGTGACCTCGATCCCCTGTACCGGGCTAGGTCCGAGACTGGGCGGGAGGAGAACGGCCAGCAGCCCGATGATGCCGAGCAACGCAAGGCCGAAGGAACCGATTCGCCGTAGGTGATGGGTGAACGGCTCTGTCGGCTCGGCCGCCGGGGCTTGATCGCCAAGGCCCTCGCTGGGCAGCGCCGGGTG
>JBKJOO010000201.1:0-3238 GCA_046595615.1 Mycobacteriales bacterium
TCGGCCATGACCTCGCGCAGGTCGGCCGAGAACTCCTTGATCGCGGTGGTCAGACCGCCGAGCGAGCCCGACAGCGACTCCCCCACGCCGGCGGGGTGAAGCGCTTGGCGGCCTTGGTGGCGCGCTGGACGACCAGGATGCCGACCGCCGCGCCGAAGGCGATGTAGACCAGGCGACGGCTCATCGCTTGCCGGCCTTGAGCTCGGCGCGCACCCGCTTGTTGACGTCCTTCTCCTGGCGCTTGGCGGCGACGTTGCGCACGCCGTAGGAGAACGCGGCGACCTTGATGATCGGGCTGCCGAGCGTGGCCGCGAACAGGCTCGTCAGGGCGCTGACGTTGCCGCTGATCGACTGCACGTTGGCGGTGATCGCGTCGACCCGGACGAGCTCGGAGTTGACGTGGGTGACCGTGCCGGTGACCTCCCCGAGCAACGGGACGGTCTTGTCGGTGATGCCCGATACGAGCCGCTGAGTCTCTTCGAGCACCTTGCTGAGCTTGAACAGCACGTAGGCCAGCACGAGCACGAGCACGGCGAAGAACACCGCGACGATGAGCCCGGCGACCTGGCCACCTGTCAGCACGAGGGAGTCTCCTTGTCTGGCGCGAGGGCGGCGAGCTCCTCGGCCGTCGGTGGGGCGGGCTTACAGCGAGGCCGGAAGCCGGACGCGGCATCCTCGGCGACGACCTGGCGATCCCCGCGCAGCACCTCGCGCAGGCCAAGAAGCCGCTCTCGAACGACGCGCTCGACCCCCAGGTCGCCGGGCGAGTAGTACTCCCGCCCCGCGACGGGGTCAGGCGCGTATTGCTGCGCGACGACCCTCCCCGGGAAGTCGTGAGGGTAGCGGTAGCCGCCCGGCGACCCGTGACCGAGTTTGGCTGCGCCGGCGTAATGGCTGTCCCGCAGGTGGGCCGGCACGGTGCCGGTGAGCCCGGCGCGGACATCGGCGACGGCGCTGTCGATCCCGGCCAGCACCGCGTTGCTCTTGGGCGCGAGCGCCAGGTGGATCGTGGCCTGCGCCAGGTTGATCCGCGCCTCCGGGAGGCCGATCAGCTCGAGCGCCTGCGCGGCGGCGACCGCGACCGACAGGCTCGACGGATCACTCATCCCGATGTCCTCACTCGCGCTGACGACCAGGCGGCGGGCGATGAAGCGCGGGTCCTCCCCCGCCTCCAGCATCCGGGCCAGATAGTGCAGGCTGGCATCGACGTCGGAGCCGCGGATCGACTTGATGAAGCCGCTGATGACGTCGTAGTGCTGGTCGCCGTCCCGGTCGTAACGCACCGCGGCCCGGTCGACGGCCAACTCCAGCACCTCGAGGGTCACCACGTCGGTCATCGCCGCAGCCTCGAGCGCGGTCAACGCCCGCCGCGCGTCGCCGCCGGCCAGACGGACCAGGAAGTCCTCCGCTTCCGGGGTCACGGTGACCTGCTGCTGCAATCCCCGATCGTCGGCCAGCGCCCGTCGTACGACGATCCGGACGTCGTCGTCGGACAGCGGCTCGAGCGTCAGCAGCAGCGAGCGGGACAGCAGCGGTGAAATGATCGAGAAGAACGGGTTCTCGGTGGTCGCGGCGACCAGGGTGACCCAGCGGTTCTCCACCGAGGGCAGCAGCGCGTCCTGCTGGGTCTTGGAGAACCGGTGTACCTCGTCGATGAACAGCACCGTCTGCGCGCCGGTCTCGCCGAGCGCCCGTTTGGCTTCGGTGATGACCTCGCGGACCTCCTTCACCCCTGCGGTGACCGCGGACAATTCGCGAAACCGCCGTCTGGTCGAGTGCGCGATCGTCATCGCGAGGGTCGTCTTGCCGGTGCCGGGCGGGCCCCACAGGATCACGCTCAGCGGCGCGTCCCCCTCGACGAGCCGGCGCAGCGGGGCGCCCGGCCGCAGCAGGTGCTGCTGGCCGACGACCTCGTCCAGGGTGCGCGGGCGCATCCGTACGGCGAGCGGGGCGACCCGCGCGCGGGCCTCCTGCTCGGCGGCGTCGAACAGGGTCACACCGTCGACCCTACGGCCGTGGGTAGCGTCAGCCTCGTGCGCCCGACCCCGCTGACGTCCGCGGCCGAGGTGCTGCTCGCGACCTCCCACGATCCCTACGTCCGCGGATCGCTGCGCCGGCCGATGGTGTCGGGCTGGACCGGCCCGGGGGCGGTGGCGTGGTTCGCCACCGACGCCGAGGAGCGGCTGCCCTACCTGATGACGCACGGCGAGCCGGCCGGCGTCGCGGCCCTGGTCGGCGACCTGCTCCCCGAGTTGCGCGACCGGCAGCGGGTGACGCTGCCCCGCGGGACGTCGCCGCTGCTGCCGGCCTGGGTGGCGCTGGACGCCACCGACTGGGACTTCCGTTGGCTCGGCGAGCCGCCCCCTGCCCAGCCAGGCGAGGACCACGTCCAGCTGATCGACGAGGTGCTGATCGGGCCGCTGCTGGACGCCGCCTCGCCGACCGCGTCGGCCAGGCCCGGCGACCCGGCCGTGCGGCGCTGGGTCGGGGTCGTCGAGGGCGACGAGCTGGTGGCCTGCGCGGCCGACACCAGCGCGGTGACGGGTGTCGGGCATCTTTCCTCGATCGCGGTGCACCCGGGCGCACGGGGGCGGGGCCTGGCGTCGGCGGTGACCGCCCGGCTCGCCCGGTTGCTGTTCGCCGACGGCTGCGATGTCGTGACCTTGGGGATGTACGCCGACAACGCGGCCGGCCGGGCGGTGTACGACCGGCTGGGGTTCGCCGACGACCACCGGTTCAGCTCCGGCCTGCTGAAGCTCCGCCGCTGACCCCCCGGACCCCGCCGATCATGGAGTTTGTGCCAGACCGCTGAGCGTGCGGGGCAGCACAAACTCCATGATCGGCGGAAAAGGGGGCGGGTCAGGGGGGCTCGGGGACCCAGTCCACGCCGGCCTCGGCCCGCTGCTCGGCGGTGATCGGCGCCGGCGCGCCGGTGAGCGGGTCGTGGCCCGCGCCGGTCTTGGGGAACGCGATCACCTCGCGCAGCGACTCGGCGCCGGCGAGCAGCATCACAACGCGGTCCCAGCCCAGGGCGATGCCGCCGTGCGGCGGTGCCCCGTAGGCGAACGCGTCGAGCAAGAAGCCGAACTTCTCCTGCGCCGACGCCGCGTCGATCCCCATCAGGTCGAAGACCCGCTGCTGCACCTGCGGCGAGTGGATCCGGATCGAGCCGCCACCGATCTCGTTGCCGTTGCAGACGATGTCGTAGGCGTAGGCCAGCGCCTCGGCCGGGCTGGTG
>JBKJOO010000383.1:0-8887 GCA_046595615.1 Mycobacteriales bacterium
TTCACGGACCGCGGCTGGCTGCGCCGGCACAACATTGACCGCATCGAGCGCTGGGAGCGGGATCGCGACGAGATCCTCTCGCACATCACCGACGCTGAGGCGCGCGCCGTCGTCGAGCCGTTGGTCGACGGCCGCTACTACTACGCCGAGGTCGCGGCGGTAGAAGCCGCCGGCGTACAGGCCGTGTACTCCTTCCGCGTCGACAGCGAGGACCACTCGTTCCTGTCGAACGGCTTCGTCTCCCACAACACGGAATGCCGACTGGCGCCGCTGGCGATGGAGATGCTCCGGGAGATCGATCAGGAAACAGTCGATTTTTCGGCCAACTACGACGGCCGCAGCCAAGAACCCGACGTTCTCCCCAGCCGCATCCCCAACCTGTTGGTGAACGGCTCGTCCGGGATCGCGGTCGGTATGGCCACGAACATCCCACCGCACAACCTGCGCGAGGTGGCCTCCGGGGTGCAGTGGTTCCTCGAGCACCCGGACGCCTCGAACGAGGAGCTGCTCGAGGCGCTGCTGGCCCGGGTCCAGGGGCCGGACTTCCCGACCGGCGGGCTCATCGTCGGCCGCAGCGGCATCGAGGAGGCCTACCGGACCGGGCGTGGCTCGGTCCGGATGCGCGCCGTCGTCGAGGTCGACGAGGACGCCAAGGGCCGCACGATCCTGGTGGTCAGCGACCTGCCGTACCAGGTGAACCCCGACAACCTCGCCGAGGGCATCGCCGATCTGGTGCGCGACGGCAAGATCGGCGGTATCGCCGACGTCCGCGACGAGGGCTCGCAGCGCCTGGGCCAGCGGCTGGTCATCGTGCTCAAGCGCGACGCCGTCGCCAAGGTCGTCCTGAACAACCTCTACAAGCACACCCAGCTGCAGTACACGTTCGGCTGCAACATGCTGGCGATCGTCGACGGGGTCCCGCGCACCCTGCGGCTCGACGAGTTCGTTCGCTTCTACGTCGACCACCAGGTCGAGGTCATCGTCCGACGCACCCGCTACCAACTCCGCAAGGCGGAGGAGCGCGCGCACATCCTGCGGGCGCTCGCCAAGGCGCTCGACCGGCTCGACGACGTGATCGCGTTGATCCGGGCAGCTGACAGCGCCGAGGCGGCGCTGAGCCAGCTGATGGAGCTGCTTGAGATCGACGACGTGCAGGCCCGCGCCATCCTGGACATGCAGCTGCGCCGGCTAGCAGCGCTGGAGCGCCAACGGATCCTCGACGAGCTGGCTGAGCGCGAAGCCGAGATCGCCGATCTGCAAGCGATCCTGGCCGATCCGGTGCGCCAACGCCGGATCATCGGCGAGGAACTGAAAGAGATCACCGATCGCTACGGCGACGAACGGCGCACCCGGATCATCCCGTTCGAGGGCGACATGAGCGCCGAGGACCTGATCGCCCAGGAGGACGTCGTCGTCACGGTCACCCGTGGTGGTTATGCCAAGCGGACCAAGACTGAGCTCTACCGGTCACAGCGTCGCGGCGGCAAGGGCGTCCAGGGGGCGGCCCTGAAGCAGGACGACATCGTCGAGCACTTCTTCGTCACGACGACCCACCACTGGATCCTGTTCTTCACCAACAAGGGCCGGGTCTACCGGGCGAAGGCGCACGAGCTGCCGGAAGCCAACCGCAACGCCCGCGGGCAGCACGTGGCCAACATCCTGGCCTTCCAGCCCGACGAGCACATCGCCCAGGTCATGGACATCAAGGACTACGGGGTGGCGCCGTATCTCGTGCTCGCCACCAGGCGCGGCCTGGTCAAGAAAACCGCCCTGGGAGAGTTCGACAACGGACGCTCCAACGGGCTCATCGCGCTCAACCTGCGCGAGGACGACGAATTGTTGGCCGCCGCCCTCGTCAGCGCCGACGACGACCTGTTGCTGGTCAGCCGCAAAGCGCAGTCGATTCGGTTCAAGGCCGATGACGAGGCGCTACGACCGATGGGCCGGGCCACGTCCGGCGTCATCGGGATGCGACTGGGTGCCGACGATGAACTGCTCGCGATGCAGGTAGCCGACGAGTTGAGCGACGCCTCCGAAGACGCCGACGTGGCCCTGATGGTCGTCACCGACGGTGGCTTCGGCAAGCGAACCAAGCTCTCCGAATACCGGCCTCAGGGCCGAGGTGGCTCTGGCGTGCTCACCGCCCGGATCGAGGAACGCCGCGGCTCGCTCGTCGGGGCGCTGGTGGTCCGCGACGGCGACGAGCTGTTCGCGATCACCAGCAATGGCGTGATCATCCGGTTCTCGACGACCGGCCTGCGCTTCCTGTCCCGACCGACAGGTGGCGTCAAGCTGATGGCCCTTGGTGAGGGTGACACCATCGTGGCGATCGCCAGAAACCGGGAGGGCGAAGCCGTCTCCGAACTCGACGGTGACGATCCGGCCGGGGACGGCGACGGCACGGTCGGCGACGGTGCCGAACCGGCCAGGGTCGGCGACGGTGCCGAACCGGCCAGGGACGGCGACGGACCACAGGACGACATCGCGGACGGGGAGGAGTCGTGAGTGACGGTCCTGGCGCCGCCGGCCAGCCGCCCGGACGCCCGGCGGCGTCACCGCAGAGCAGCGGGGTGCCACCCAGGCCGACACCGTTGCCGCTCCCCAGAGCAACCCCCCAGCACCCGTCCGGTCCGTCGGGGGGACGGCCTGGCGAGCAGGGCGCGCCGAGCTGGCCCGCGGCGGACGGCCGAGGTCCCGGCGTACCGGTTGCTGGTGGGTCGGTTGCTGGTGGGTCGGTTGCACCGCGACCGGGTGACCGTGATCCGGATCGGCGTGGACCCGGTGGTGCGGCGACCGGCCCGGTGACCCGGCCGGTCCAGCGGTCGCGGCGGGCCCGGCTGTCGCTCCGCCGGATCGACCCCTGGTCGGTGTTCGTGCTGAGCTTGCTCGTCTCGCTGTTTCTCGGCGTCGTCACGATCGTGGCCGGCTTCGTGCTCTACAACGTGCTCGACCAGCTCGGCGTGCCGAAGAGCGTCAACACCGCCGTCACCGACGTGAAGGGTGGTGCGCCGCCGCTCACTTCGTCGCGGTTCGTCGGGATCGCCGCGCTGCTCGCCGCCGTCAACGTGGTGCTGCTCACCGCGCTGGCCACCTTCGGTGCGTTGCTCTACAACCTGTGCGCATCCTTCACTGGCGGGATCGAGGTCACCTTGGCCGAAGGTGACTGATCGCCTGGTGTACGCTCCGCGACCGTGCCAGCAGGCACATGCGGGCCTGTAGCTCAGTTGGTTAGAGCGCATCCCTGATAAGGATGAGGCCGGAGGTTCAAGTCCTCCCAGGCCCACACCCGTTCGTTGCAGCCGAGGAGCCCACCGTGCGCCGTCCCGCCCTGCTGGTCGTGCTGCTGGGGGCCGGCGCGGTCGCCCTGACCCGCCGGCGAAAAGCCCAGCGCGCCGAGCGTGACCTGTGGAACGAGGCAACCACCGCGCCCGACCTGCGCTAGCCGCAGGCCCGGGGGCCATAGCTCAGCGGTAGAGCAGCGCCTTTGCAAGGCGAAGGTCCGGGGTTCGAATCCCCGTGGCTCCACTCCTCACCCCACCGGGTGTCGGTCCGGTCAGTCGGCCGACGGTGGACGGCTGAGGTCTACGACAGCCTGCAACTGCTCCGGCTCCTGCGCGCCGGGTGCGTCCTGCCCCCGCCAGCGCGATCGCAGGACAGCGCCCCCGGCACCGGCGATCGCGCCGACGAGCATCCCGAGCAGGGCGACCCGCCAGCGACGCCCAGGCCGCGGCGTACCGTCTGCAGTGACCATCGTTGTTCCTCCCGGGCCGCGTCCGCCGTCCTGCACTGCCAGGCAGCTTGTCACGGCCACGTGCGAGAGTGGACTCTCCTGACGTCTCACCGAGAGGGGGCCCGCGTGGCCGCCGAGCTGTTTGCCACCCTGACCACCAATCACGGCCCGGTCCGGGTACAGCTGTTCCCCGACCACGCCCCGAAAACCGTGCAGAACTTCGTGGGCCTGGCCGATGGCACCGCCGCGTGGACCGACCCGCGCACCGGCAAGCCGGGTGACGGCTCGCTCTACGCCGGGACCGTGTTCCACCGCATCATCCCCGGTTTCATGATCCAGGGCGGCGACCCGCTGGGCAGCGGAACAGGCGGCCCCGGCTACCGCTTCAAGGACGAGATCCACCCGGAGCTGCAGTTCAGCAAGCCCTACCTGCTGGCGATGGCGAACTCCGGCCCGGGCACCAACGGCAGCCAGTTCTTCATCACAGTGACGAAAACCCCCCACCTCAACGCCAAGCACACGATCTTTGGCGAGGTGGCTGACCAGGCGTCGCGCGACATCGTCGACGCTATCGCCGCGGTGCCGACCGGCGCCCAGGACCGACCTAGGGCCGATGTCGTGATCGAGTCCATCGCGATCGAACGGGTCGAGTCCTGACTGAACCGTCCGCCTCACCCCAGGCGCCGCCGACCTGCTACCGCCACCCGGACCGGGAGACCTACGTCCGCTGCACCAGGTGCGACAGGTCGATCTGCCCTGACTGCATGCGGTCGGCGTCAGTCGGCTTCCAGTGCCCCGAGTGCGTGCAGCTGGGTGCCCGCAGCAGCCGGTCTGGCCGTACCGTGCTCGGGGGTCGGGTCAGCGTTGACACCTCACGCGTCACCTTCGCACTGGTCGGCCTGGTGGTGCTGGTGTTTCTGGTCGGCTACGCCGTGCCCGGGCTGGACCTGCGCTTCGGCAACGTCGCGTCGACGCTGGACCCGGTCACTGGAGCGCCGATCGGGGTGGCGCGGGGCCAGGCCTACCGGCTCCTGACGGCGGCGTTCCTGCACGCCGGGCTCCTGCACATCGGCTCGAACATGATCGCGTTGCTCAGCCTCGGGCCAGCTCTGGAGGCGGCCCTTGGCCGGGTCCGCTACCTGACGCTCTACCTGCTGTCCGCGCTTGGCGGCTCGGTGCTGTCGTTCCTCGTCTCATCGCCAGGCCAATTCGGCGTCGGCGCTTCCGGAGCCATCTTCGGATTGTTCGGGGCCTACTACGTGATCGTCCGCAAGCTGGGTGGCGACACCGGTCAGATCGTCGGTGCGATCGCGATCAACCTGGTGATCACCTTCGCGATCCCGATCATCGACTGGCGGGCACACATCGGTGGTCTCGTGACCGGGTCGGTGCTGGCGGCGGCCTTCGCCTACGCCCCGGCCGGACCGCGCCGCACGCAGGTGCAGGTGGGGGCAGCCTGCGCAGTCGGAGCGCTCCTGACCGCGGCGGTGCTGCTCCGCACCGCGGCGCTGTCCTAGCAGGTGCGGTCCGGCGTCCAGGACGCAACCCACCGTCCGCCTGCCCGCGCCATCGGTCCAGCTGCGCCAGTTGGTCGCCGTACCGTCGCTTCTTGTGATTTCGGGGCCCTTTTTGCCCTTGAATTCACGACACCAGACGGTAGGGCGGGCTGGGGGGGCGGGGCTGGGGGCAAGCGGGGCAAGCAGGTCGGGCGGACGGTTCAGGGCGATGGGGTGGTCCGTCGCGCCCAGGCGCGGTCAGCGCCGGCCCACCGTCCACAGAACGGTGAGCTCGTCGACGATGTCCCGCGGGGACCGAGCAAGACGCCGCCGGGACAGCACCACGAGCCGGTCCCCAAGATCAAGCTCGACGAGCGGTGCGCGCCGGTCGGTGACCAATCGGACGTCCTCGACCCGCGACCACGCCACCTCGATCCGGCGCCAGCCGTCGACAACGCGCAGGCCCTCGGTGTCGGCGTCGAGCACCGGGGTGAGCAGGAGATCCCGCCCGGCGAGGACGGCGAGCCCCAGGGCCGCCGCTACGAGCAGGAGCCGACCGGCCGGATCGGCGACGGCTGCGCCGGCGAGCAGCCCGACGGCGGCGAGCAGCAGCAGGACGCTGCCGGCGCGGCCGGGGCCAGCTGTCATCGGACCAGGATCGCACCGCCCCGTCGTACGATGGTGCGAACGGCCGTTCACAGGCCGCTCTGACCCTGGAGGAACCCATGCGCGATGCCGTGATCGTCGAAGCGGTCCGCACCCCGACCGGCAAACGCAACGGGGGCCTGGCCGGCGTCCACTCGGCCGATCTGTCGGCGCACGTGTTGCGCGCGCTCGCCGAGCGGACTGGGCTCGACCCAGCCCTGGTCGACGACGTCATCTGGGGGTGCGTCATGCAGATCGGCGAGCAGACCTTCGACATCGCCCGCACCTCGGTGCTCTCGGCCGGCTGGCCGGAATCGGTGCCGGGCGTCACGATTGACCGCCAGTGCGGGTCGAGCCAGCAGGCCGTCCATTTCGCCGCCGCGGGTGTCATCAGCGGGCAGTACGACCTGGTCGTCGCGGGTGGGGTCGAGGTCATGTCGCGGACCCCGATGGGCTCCACCTTCACCGCCAGCCCGCTCGGGGTGGATTACATCGCCCGCTACGGCAGTGACTTCCCCAACCAGGGGATTGGCGCCGAGGACATCGCCGACAGCTACGGACTGTCCCGCGCACAACTCGACGAATTCGCGTTGGTCTCACACGAACGCGCGGCGGCCGCCATCGACGAGGGCCGCTTCGCCGCTCAGATCGCCCCGGTCACTACCCCCGACGGGGTCGTCGTCGCTACCGACGAGGGCGTTCGGCGCGGCGGCACGATCGACAAGCTCGGCTCACTCAAGCCGGCCTACAAGGAGGGTGGCAAGATCACCGCCGCCAACTCCTCGCAGATCTCCGATGGCTCGGCGGCGCTGTTGATCACCACGAGCGAGAAGGCAGCGCAACTCGGCCTGACCCCGATCGTGCGCGTCCACACCGCGGTGCTCGCCGGGGTAGCACCAATGCCGATGCTGCACGCGCCGATGCCGGCGACGGAGAAGGCGCTGGCGAAGGCCGGCCTGCTGGTCTCCGACATCGGGGCCTATGAGGTCAATGAGGCGTTTGCCTCGGTCCCGCTGGCCTGGCTCAAGGACCTCGGCGCGGATGAGAAGACACTGAATCCCAACGGTGGCGCGATCGCGCTCGGCCACCCGCTCGGTGCCTCCGGCGCCCGGCTGATGACGACGCTCGTGCACCACATGCGCGACAACGGCATCCGGTATGGCCTGCAGACCATGTGCGAGGGTGGCGGGCAGGCCAACGCGACGATCCTGGAACTGCTCTAGGGGACAGCCTGCCCCAGGACTTGTCCACACTGTGGACAAGTCCTGGGGATGAATGACAGCGGTGGAACTACCGGCCTGTACGCCAGTTGCCGCGAACTCAGCGCCACTGCGTCGACAGGCCGAAGCCGACGATGATGAAGCCGAAGCCGATGAACAGGTTGGTGCCGCCGAGCCCGCCGACGAGCGGCATGTCCGGGCCGGCGATGTAGAAGGTCACCAGCCAGACGATCCCGATGGCGAACATCGCCAGCATCAGCGGTGCGAGCCAGACCGGGCTCGGCTTGCGCCGGCGGACCGAGGACGGCAACGGTGGCGCGGTGTACGCCACCTTCTTGCGCTTCTTGGACTCTGGCACGTCGACCTCCGGCGCGGGGACAGTGCGACTAGCGTATCGACTGGGGGATCCAGCGTTCCCGCAATGATCGATCTGGGAGGGTCCGTGCCGGGGGACAGCGCCCGTCGTACCCGCGGACCGTGGCGCCTGCTCGTTCCGCTCACCGCGCTCGGTGCCGGCCTGCTGTTCGCCACGAGCGCCGCGACGGCGCGCGGCACCGACCTGCGTTCGGGGCGTCGGTTGCAGCTCACCGAGCTCATCGCCGCGCAGCAAGTCGATGTCGCCACGCAGGAGCGGGCGGCGTCGCGGCTGCGCGCCGAGGTCTCGGCGGCGGCCATCACGGCAGCGTCCGGCTCTTCGATCGTGGCGGCGGAACGTAACCGTGGGCAGGCCCTGGCCCTGGTCGCGGGCACGATGGCGGTGACCGGACCGGCGCTGACGGTCTCGCTCGACGACGCCCCACGGCCCGCGACCGGGCGACGGCCAGCGAGCGACAACCCGGACGATCTGGTGGTCCACCAGCAGGACGTCCAGTCAGTCGTCAACGGCCTGTGGGCCGGTGGTGCGGAGGCGATGACGCTGATGGGCGAGCGGGTCATCTCGACCAGCGCGGTGCGCTGCGTCGGGAACACGCTGCTGCTGCACGGCCGGGTCTACAGCCCGCCGTTCGTGGTCACCGCCGTCGGCGACCCAGATCGGCTGCGGAACGCACTTGCCGGCGAGCCCGGGGTGGCGCTGTTCCGGCGCTACGTCGACCGGTTCGGCCTTGGCTACACCGTCAAGGACCGCCGCTTCGTGCGTCTCCCGGCGTACGCCGGGCCACTGGAACTGCCGCACGTCGGGCCGACCGGGTGAGCCATCGCGGCGACGCGGTTCGCACCGGACTGCGTGGCCTCGGCCAGAGCCTGATCACCCTCGGGCTGGTGCTGCTGCTCTTCGTCGTCTACGAGCTCGAGGTGACCAACCTCTACACCGATCAGCAGCAGTCGCGGCTCGGTCGGGAGCTGAGCCGCGAGTGGGCCGGCCCTGACCCCACCCGACCGGTTGCGAGGCCTGGCCGACCCGCGACGGTGCCGGTGGCCGCCGCCCTCGGCCGAGCACTGGCCCGCATCTACCTCCCGAGCATCAGCAAGGACTACGTCCGGGTGGTGGTCGAGGGCGTCGCCACCGAGGACCTCAAGCGAGGGCCCGGCCACTACCCGGGGACGGCGGCCCCCGGCGCGGTCGGCAACACCGTCATCAGCGGCCACCGCACCACGTACGGCGCGCCGTTCAACCGCCTCGCCGAGCTCGCCCCGGGTGACCAGGTCGTGCTCGAGACCCGTCGCAGCTGGTTCACCTACCGGGTGACCGGGCTGCAGATCGTCGAACCCACCGCGATCGCGGTGACCTACCCGGTGCCCGGGCAACTCGGCGCCACACCGACCAGGCGGCTGCTGACCCTGACGACGTGCAACCC
>JBKJOO010000081.1:0-2545 GCA_046595615.1 Mycobacteriales bacterium
CCGAATTCGCTGATCGACGCCTCGGAACCGACGGTGACCGCCGCCGCGACCGCGACCCGGACCAGCGCCCGACCAGCGGCCAGCCGCACGTCTGCCGCTTCGAGGCGAAGGGTGTCTCGGCGGTGCGCCGCGCGGGTCGCGAAACCCATCCGGGTGCGCATCTCCGCGGCGGTCCCTGCCGACATTGAGTCCCGGCCGACGAGCTTGTCGGCCTTGTGGCGGCTCAAGGGTTCGTAGAACACGGTGACGCTGCGCCGTTCACCTGCTTCGGTCGGGGTGAACACCGGCGCCAGCGCACCCATGATGGCGCCGGCGTCAGGGAGCAGCACCGTGCAGGTCGCGGTCGACCAGGCGTCGTGGGTGTAGTGCCGGCGTTCCGCGGCGGGCGCCGTGCTGGGGCCGGCCGCGGCCATCGGCAGCGCATCGGCGATCGTCGGGTCCTCCCGGGCCGCCAAGGCGGCCTCGGTCAGGGCCGCCCGGTCCCCCGGTGCGAACCCGGTCCGGATCGCGGCGGCAAGGGAGGGGCTGTCGAGCCAGCTGACGGTCGAGCAGCCCACCGGGCCGAGCAGCCGGGCCTCCAGTTCGCTCATCACCCCGAACAGGACCCGAGCGCGGCCGTCGACACCACCGCCGGCCTCCTTGGCCTGCCGGGCGATCCGGGCCTCGGGCACCACGACGGTCACGAAGGCCTCATGGCGCACCCCGGCAGCCACCATCGCCGCACCGAGTTCGGCATCGACGGTCAGCGCCAGCGCCGGAGCATCCGCACGCAGGTGCCGGCGTTGCCAGGCGGCGCGTTCCGCGCCGTCGTCCGGAACGGTCCGGACCTGCCCCGCCAGCACCGAGACCAGCTCGGCGGACGCGGCCGCCTCCAGCAGCTCCGCCAGCCCAGCCGCCATCCGGGCGCGGGAGCCGAGTTCCGCCATCCCGATACCGGGATGGGAGATCCGGGCGACCGCTGCCCAGGTCTGCACCGCGCTGTCGGCGATGATCGCGGGACGGCCAAGCAGCACCCCGAACGGCGGACCGTCGTGGATGCTGATCGGCGCCAACACCCCCGGCAGATCCGCCCGGGCGGGGTCGTCCATCCGCCCGGCCGCGGCACGGGACTGCCAGTGCGCCCAGCCCAGCCCGATACCGACCGTCCGCCACATCGCGTCCCGGACCCAGCGGGCCGCCGACCGGCCCCGGACCGGCAGGCACACTGCCGCGGCGAGCACTGCCCACACCGGAAGCCAGGCACCCGCCAGCAGCCAGTTGCGGGTCCCGATCGCGAGCAGCAGCGGCCCTGTCCCAGCCAGTACCGTGATGCAGGCCCCACCGGACAGGCCCAGAAACCAGCCCTGCTTGTCTTTGCCCCAGTCGCCGTAACGGATCGGCGTGGACATCGAGGTGGACCTCGGCGCGCTCATAGCGCCACCACCGCGGCCTCCGACAGGCCAACACCAGCACCGCCCGCACCAGCACCCGCACCGGGGCCGCCGCCACCAGGTCCCACCGGCACCGGGGGCGTCGGTGGGGTCGGTGGGCCGGTCGGCAACGGAAGACCGCCACCCCCGCTGCCGCTGCCACTGCTACCGCTGTCACCGTTGCTGCCGGGTCCGGCTGGTCCGCCGCCGCTTGGCGGGGTGTCGGAACCACCCGAACCGCTACCGCCACCGTTGCCCGAACCGCCGCTGCTCGAGCCGCCTGCGCCGGGGCGGTTTCTGCTGGCGTTGTCGGCGAAGCTCATGCTGTATCCGGGATCCCCGACACCGGCCTGGCCCAGCACATCGGAGGTCAGGTCGGCTGCGCGGGTCGCCATTGAAGTTGCCATCCCGATGCCGGTCCCGATCGGCCCGAGCATCTTCGACATTCGTGAGGCGGACTGCGCCTGCGCTGAGGCCTCGCCTTGTGACTGACCCCCATCTGAGGTCGCGGTCGCGGCGCCAGAACCTGCGCCGCTGCTGGCGCTCTTGCCGCCGCCGAGCAGTCCGCCCAGACCGCCGGCGTCGCTCATGGACTGCCGCATCGCCGCGCCCGAGCCGGTACCAGGGTCCACGAATGCGAGCAGCTTGAACAACGTCATCGGGCAGACCGCGCCGATCATGACGAGCACGCAACCCACGACTGCGGCGCCGGCGGCCGCCACCGTGTTCGTGCCCGCCCCTGAGATCACTCCGTTGCTCAGCGAGGTCCCGACACCCAGGATCAGCGCTGCCGCGGGGGCGATCAGCAAACTGGCCAGAAACCAGCGCAGGGTCTTCCAAAACCACACCTTGGTGGTCTCGTTGACCAGGCCTGCCGCGGCGATCGGAGCGGTCGCCAACAGCAAGATCAAGGAGGCTTCCCGGACCAGCATGATCAGCACGTAGGCGAACGAGGCCGGGATAAGCAGGAACAGGGAGCTGAGCCCCAGGACACTCGCGGCCGCGGTGTCGTCAAGCTGACGGGGACAGGTGTTGCTCCCGGCGTACGCCGACCAGCTGCTCATGTGGAGCATCGAGGACAGCAGCCCGGTCGTCAGGCCGGATACGGCGGCAATGAGCAGCCCCGCGACGGCCAG
>JBKJOO010000199.1:0-7942 GCA_046595615.1 Mycobacteriales bacterium
GCACGTCGTGCGCACGCTCGAGGCCCAGGGCGCGGTCTTCGTCGAGGAGACCGACGAGGTGCCGGAGGGCGCGACGGTGGTGGTCTCAGCGCACGGGGTGGCCCCCCAGGTGCATGCCGAGGCTGCCGCGCGCTCGCTCAAGACGATCGACGCGACCTGCCCGCTGGTGACCAAGGTGCACATGGAGGCCCGCCGGTTCGATGCCGAGGACTACGACATCGTGCTCATCGGCCACGAGGGCCACGAAGAGGTCGTCGGTACGACGGGGCAGGCGCCGACCCACATGCACCTGGTCGACGGGGTCGAGGAGGCCGCCGCGGTCGTGGTGCGCGACCCGGCCAAGGTGGCCTACCTGTCGCAGACGACCCTGTCGGTCGATGAGACCAACGTCACGGTCGATGCCCTGCGAACGCGTTTTCCGCTGCTGGCCGGGCCGCCGTCCGCCGACATCTGCTACGCCACCCAGAACCGGCAGGTCGCCGTCAAGCAGATCGCGGTGGGCGCTGACCTGGTGCTCGTCGTGGGATCTGGCAACTCGTCCAACTCGGTCCGGCTCGTCGAGGTCGCCCTCGACGCCGGGGCACGTGCTGCCCATCTGGTCGATGACGCCGGCGAGATCGACGAAGCGTGGCTCCAAGGGGTGCGCACCGTCGGCCTGACCAGTGGCGCGTCGGTGCCGGAGCTGTTGGTGACCGGGGTGCTCAGCTGGCTCGCCCAGCGCGGCTACGAGGACGTGGTCGAGGTGACCTCGGCCAACGAGAGCCTGTTGTTCGCGCTCCCACCGGAGCTGCGGCGGGACCTGCGAGCCGCGGGCAAGGACATCGCCTGAGTGGTGCGACCTCAGCGTGCCGGTCGTCGGCGCAGCCATCGGGTCACGGCCACTAGAACCGCGGCCCCGGTGGCCGCAAAGAGCACGGGTGCGCCGATGACCAGGGCCTGCACGAGTTCGAGGGTCTCTCGCGTGACGAAGGATCCGTTGCCGCCGGTCGAGCCGACCGCGCCCGCGACGAGGGCGAGCACCACGTAGAGCAATGGCGGCATGACGACCGCTGCTTTGAGGTCTTCTCGATGGACCAGCAGCGCGGCGAGCGCGCAGCCCAGCACGAAGCAGATGGCGAACACGACCCGCAGCCCCCGTCCGGTGGCCACGTCGACCGTGCCACCGATGACCCCCAGCAGCAGGGCGAGCGTGACTGCCCCTGCGGCGGTGAGGCCGCGCCGGTCCCCCACGCCAGGGCCATGGGGGTGGTCCTGGACGGAGGGGCGCTTCGCAGCACCATCCCCCGCTCTGGCCGCCTCGTCGGCGGAGCGGCTGCTCACCGCCCGGACGCTACCCCCAGGGTCGGCCCGGAGCCGGGGATCTAGCGTGTTGCGCATGACCGAGTCGTCGTACGGCGAGGGTGAGCGCGTCTTCGGTCCCCCCCAGGGGACGTACGACGCGGCGTGGGTGGCCAACGCGGCTCGCCAGCTCGATCCCGGCCTGCCAGCGGAGACGGCCGCGCTGCTGGCCGGCGAGGCGCTGGGCCACCTGCGGGCGATCGGCTCGCCGGACCTGCCCGAGCTGGCCCGACGTCTGTTGGCCGAGCACCCCGAAGCCGGCGCGACCCCGGCGAACATGGTGGCCCGGGCGGCGTGTGAGTTCGTCGCTGTCTACGCCGTCGATCTCGCCTGATCACCTCCCTCGACCGCCACGAGGTGCGCAGCGGTGAGCGGCCGGGCGAGCTCCTGGACAGGCATGGGGCTGTCGAGGGCGCCATCGAGCCCGAGATCTGCCATCCGGCGGGCGCTCGGCAGCACCGCCCGCTCGAGTGAACCGACCGTGGCGTTGAAGTCGGTCACCGATCGGTTGAGGCTGCGCCCGAGCTTGTCGATGTGCCCGCCGAGCGTGCTGAGCCGGGCGTAGAGCTCCTTGCCGGCGGCGAACACCGCCTGGGCGTTCTCGGTCAGCGCGTCCTGCTGCCAGGCATAGGCCACCGCCCGGAGCAGGGAGACCAGCGTGGTCGGCGTGACGATGTGCACCCGGCGCGCATAGGCGTGCTCGAGCAAGGCCGGGTCGACCTCGAGGGCCGGTGCGAGGAACGCCTCACCCGGGACGAAGAGCACGACGAACTCGGGGGTGTTGGGCAGCTGCTGCCAGTAGGCCTTGTCGGCGAGCCGGTCGACGTGCCGGCGCAGGTGCCTGGCGTGCGCGGCCATCCGCTCGTGCTGGACTGCATCGTCGGTCGACTCAGCCGCTTCGAGGTAGGCGGCGAGGGTGACCTTGGCGTCGACCACGATCGACTTGCCGCCGGCCAGCCGGACCACGAGGTCCGGGCGCAGCACCCCGCCATCGGGGCCGGCGAAGGAGGCCTGCTCGTCGAAGTCGCAGCGGTCGAGCATCCCGGCGTGCTCGACGACCCGGCGCAGCTGCAGCTCACCCCAGCGGCCCCGTGTCTGAGGTTTGCGCAGCGCGGAAACAAGCGCCGCCGTCTCGCGGCCGAGTCGTTCGGACCCTGCGGCCACCACCGTCACCTGCTCGCGAAGCTCCGCCGCAGCCTGGACCCGCCCCACCTCGAGCGCCTGGAGCTGGCCCTCGACTCGGCCGAGCTGCTCCCGCAGCGGGTTGACGAGGGCCGCCACCGAGGCCTGGCGGTGTGCGAGGTCACCGTCGCCGGCCCGCAGGCGAGCCTCGGTCAACACCGCGGTCCGGAGCTCGGCGCGCACGCCGGACAGCCGGGCGGCGCCGACGGCCAGGCCGAGGGCGAGGCCGATGAGCAACATGACGAGGAGCGCAATCAGGTCCATGGGCGGACCCTCGCACGGGCCTACGACAGTTCTGGGACCCCGAGCAGCGCGAGCAGGTCGGTGTGTCGGTCGATCACCCACGGGGCGTCGGCCGGGCCGGTGTCGAATGCGTCGTCGTGCGCCCCGCGGTAGCGCACCGGCCGCATGCCGGCCCCCACCGCTCCGGCGACGTCACGCCGCCGGAGGTCGCCGACGTGCACGGCGCTCGCAGGGGTTACCCCGAGCGACCCGAGGGCCAGCGCGAACGGCCGCAGGCCGGGCTTGTTCACGCCAATTTCGTCACTGAACACGGTGCTCCCGAACAGCTCCAGCACGCCCAGGTCGTCCAGCAGCCCGCGCAGGTGCCCGCCGCCGGACATGCCCGTGTCGCAGACGAGCCCGACCTTGATGCCGGCGTCCCGCAGCGACACGAGCGTCTCCCGCGCGCCGGGCAGCAGCCGTACCGCGTCCGGGGTGGTCGCGCCCTCGACCGCAAAGACCACCTGCTCGACCAGCGTGGCATCGACCTCCTGCCCGGCGCCGCGGACGATGCCCTCGGCAATCTCGGTCAGGGTCTGCGTCCGGCCGCGCTCCCACCCGGCGTGCAGGGCGGAGTACGCCTCGACCTGCAGTTGCAGAGCCGCGTCGTACGACGTGGCCAGGGTCTTGGCGAGGGCGGTCGCGCGGTCGTCCTTGGTGCGCTCGAGGTCGATGTCCTCGAGCAGGGTCAACCAGAGGTCGTAGGTGACGGCGCGGGTGCCGGCAAGGGGCGGAGGTGTTGTGTGCACACCGGTACCTTTGCACCGGTGAGCCTTTCCATCGGCATCGTGGGCCTTCCCAACGTCGGCAAGAGCACCCTGTTCAACGCGCTGACCAAGAACGACGTGCTCGCCGCCAACTATCCGTTTGCGACGATCGAGCCCAATGTCGGGGTCGTCGGCGTGCCGGACAACCGACTCGGCAAGCTCGCCGAAGTGTTCAAGAGCGAGAAGCTCATCCCGGCGACGGTGGACTTCGTCGACA
Source organism: Mycobacteriales bacterium (assembly GCA_046595615.1). Lineage (GTDB taxonomy): Bacteria > Actinomycetota > Actinomycetes > Mycobacteriales > SCTD01 > JAYSQK01. Next base: position 3,787 of record JBKJOO010000199.1, read on the forward strand.
TCGCCGGCATCGTCAAAGGCGCGAGCGAGGGGGAGGGGCTGGGCAACAAGTTCCTTGCCACGATCCGTGACTCGGACGCGATCTGCCAGGTGATCCGCGTCTTCGCCGACGAAAACGTCGTGCACGTCGACGGCAAGGTCTCGCCTGCCGACGACATCGAGACCATCAATACCGAGCTGATCCTGGCCGATCTGCAGACCCTCGAACGCGCAGTCCCGCGACTGGAGAAGGAGGTGCGGCTGAAAAAGGACACCCAGATCGTCCTTGACGCCGTACGCCGGGCCCAGGTGGTCCTCGACGGCGGGCAGACCGTCTTCGGCGCCGGGCTCGATCCCGAACCGTTGCGCGAGCTGCATCTGCTCACGGCCAAGCCGTTCCTGTACGTCTTCAACCTCGACGAGGCGGGGCTCACCGACGTCGCGCTGCGAGCCTCGCTCGCCGAGCTCGTCGCCCCAGCCGAGGCGGTCTTTCTCGACGCGCAGGTCGAGAGCGAACTGATCGAGATGGCCGACGACGAGGCGCTCGAACTCCTGCAGTCGATGGGCCAGGATGAGTCCGGCCTACACCAGTTGGCCCGGATCGGCTTCGACACCCTCGGGTTGCAGACCTATCTCACCGCCGGCCCGAAGGAGACGCGCGCCTGGACCATTCGCAAGGGCGCCACCGCCCCCGAGGCCGCGGGGGTCATCCACACCGACTTCCAGCGCGGTTTCATCAAGGCCGAGGTCATCGGCTTCGCCGACTTGATGACGGCGGGTTCGGTGGTCGCCGCGCGCTCGGCCGGCAAGGCCCGGATGGAAGGCAAGGACTACGTCATGCGCGACGGCGACGTTGTGGAGTTCCGCTTCAACGTCTGAAATGACCCTATAACCCCAGGTCAGAGGCCTAGTGAGTGGTCTGGGGCCGTCGTCGGGCCGTGACAGAAACAGCCGTCGCGGCCGTGAACAGTCCGCCGGCGGCTTGGCGCGTGCGGTCCTCGGCGGTCGGCCAGAGGTGGGCGTAGGTGTTCAAGGTCGTCGTTGCCTTCGCGTGGCCGAGGGCGCGCTGCACAGTCACCACGTCGCACCCGGCCGCGACCAGGCCCGAGGCATAGAAATGTCGAAGGTCATGCAGCGTCAGGCCGGTGACCCCTGCGCGCTTGCACGCCATGCGCCACAGATGGCCCACCGTGTTCTGGTGCGGGGGAAGTCCAGTGGGGGTCCGGAACAACCAGCGGGTCGGGTCGTCACCGGGCCGGTGCTGCGCGATGTGCTCGGCCAGCACCTCGAGCAGACCGTCGGGCAGGTAGACAAGGCGCTCGCTGCCGTACTTGGGCGCGCGGACCTCGACAGCGCCGACGCCTGCGCGTTGGACCTGTCGGCGGACGTCGAGGCTGCGCCGCAGGAAGTCGATGTCGGCCACCTGCAGGCCGGCAGCCTCGCCCAACCGCAAGCCCGCGAAGGCGGCCAAGGCGACGAAGGCCTGAAAGCCCGGGTTGGCTCCCGTCATCACCGCAGCCACCTGCGCTGCGGTGGGCAGCACCATCGCGGCCTCACGACGCCGATCGCGCGGGAGCGTCACCCCATCGCTCGGGTCCAAGGCGATGATCCGGTCCCGCACCGCGGCGCGCAGCACCGAGCGCAGGTTGTTGACCCGGGTCTTGATCGTGCCCGGTGCCAGACCGTCGGCATCCATCCGCTTGACCCACGACTCGACGTGAGAGCGACGCAACTTCGCCAGCGGTAAGGCTCCCAACTGGGTGCAGCGCATCGCCAAGCTCATGGCGGCGCGAGTGTTGGTCTCCCAGAGCTGCCGTTGCGACCACTCGGCGTAGAACTCGTCGAGGGTGACCCGACCCGCGCTCGGGTCGAGGTAGGCGCCACGCAGCTTGTCCGTCTCGACGGTAGCGAGGAAGCGTTCGGCGTCGATCTTGCGCGCGAATGTCCTGGAGCGCTCCCGACCGTTCGGGTCGAGGTACCGGGCGCGCCAGCGGTCACCGCGTCCGTGCCGCTCGGTACGCACCTTCCTGCCCTCGACGGTCTTTTCCCAGCGGTCTTCAACGTGGGCCACGGGGTGCCTCCCTCACTGCGAAGGGCTTGCTGTCATTCGCGAAGCGCGAACCAGCCTGCACCGGAAAGCCTGAGCGCTCCACCGCGTCGCGGCAAGAAGCCGTCCTTCTCACCTCGTGAGTCGTCACGTGGCACACGGGCCCGGCTCCTGCCGGCTTGCCTCGATGAAGGCATCGAGGTCGTTGCTTTCGATGCGGATGTGGCCGCCGAGCTTGATGACGGCGATGCGTCGCTCAGCCCGTAGGCGGCGGATGAACCGGACGGCGGTACCGAGCCGCTCGGCGGCCTGGTCAACGGTGAGCAGCACGGGTCTCTCCGGGTCGTCTGGGGCTCCTGCGGGAGCCGCTGCGTCGTTGATCCCACGCCGTCGCAGACCTGTAAAGGGGGCGGCTGACCGGTGAGATCCACTGCTGATCTGGTGGTTTCGTCCGGGTAGGCGTGTCGAGGGTCGTCCTGTGCCGTCCAGGTCCGTGGAGTGCCCTCCAGTGCGCAAGACCCGGCGGCCCCGGTGACCAGATCGTTATCTCCCGCCTCCGTAGCTGGCCTAGCGACCGGGGCCGGTCAGCGGCTGCGACCACCCTCGCGTCGCGGTCCCGGCTGCAGCTCTGGGCGGTATGGCCCGGTACCGGGTAACCGGCTCGGGACGCCGGTCCGGGGGTCCAGCGCCGGCCGGGTCGGCCACCCCGTCGGCCATCCGGTCAGCCGCGTGGTGGACCGGCTGGCGGCGGGGCGGGTGGGCCGGCTGGGTGGCGTGAGCTTCCCGAGCGGATCGGGGACCGCCGCTGCTCCGCGAACAGGAGTGTGGCGGTCGGCGTCGCGGCGGGCGTTCCACTGCCGGTCGTGGACGTCGAGCCGGTTCCTGACCTGGCTGAGCTGGGCGTCCAGGTGGACGAGCTGGGCAGGTTGCTGCTGCTGCTGCTCGATGTACTGACTGAGGGCGGCGGTGAGGTTGCGTCGGCGGGTCCTGGCCCAGCGCGGCGAGCCCTCGAGCTCCGCGCGCGTTTGTTGGGCGGCGCTGGCCGTGTCCTGGTGCTGGCGGGTGAGCTGCTCGCGGTGCTGCTCGAGACTCTGCAGGCGCTGGAGGTCAGCAGTGTGCTCGGCCGTGGGGGTGCGGGCTGCTTCGGACTCCCGGGCCCGGGTGGCTGCGTCCTGCGCGGCCTTATGGGCTGCGGCTTGCCGGGCGGCGGCGACGGCCGCGGTGCGGGCGGTGGTCAGGGCGGTGTGGGCGGCGTCCTGCGCTCCGCTCGTCGCCAGGGCCGCTTCCAGGACCCGGAGGGCCTTGTGGTCGGGCGTGGGTTCCTGGGCTCGGGCCGTCGCGTCCGGACCCGTCGTACTGGCGGCGCCCTGCGTTACCGGTGATCGGCCGTGTCCGTGGTCGCAGTCGTCGTCGCCGGTGGGGTCGGGGGTGAGGTAGGCGTGGTTGCCGTGCCGGCCGCGGGTCATCGCGACGTAGAGGTGTTCCCGGTCCATCCCGGGCCGCACCAGCACGATCCCGACGTCGGCGGTGGCGCCTTGAGCGGCGTCGATGGTGGACGCCCAGCCGTACTCACAATGCTGAGCCAGATAATCGGCGGGCAGGGTAGCGCGGCCCCGGCCGGCCAGGTCCTCCACGATCAACCCTGGATGGTCCCCCGGGCCGTCCGGTCCGGGTCCGAGGACCCGGAACCGGTCGCCGTTGCGGACGTGTGAGTCGCCGAGCGGGAGGCTGCGGTTGTTGCGGCGGGTCCGGAGTAGATCCCCGGCCTGCCACACCGTCCCGTCGGTGGTGGTCACGGCGGGGCCGGTGACCTGCCCGTCGGTGACCGCTGCGGTCCGCGCGCGGGTGTTCAGCGCGTCGACGTCGACCCGGGTCCGGGCCAGCATCAGCGCGTCCTGCCCTTGGGCGCGGGCGTGGGTCCAGTGGGTGAAGACCCCATCGAGGGCGGCGGCACTGTCCGGGCAGGGATGCAACCGCCCCTCCGCCTGATACGCGGCCAGGACGGTCCGGTCGCCGGTGCGCAGCCCGAGGGACGCCTCACGTTCCCAGCGCTGGGTAAAGCGGTGGATCCGGTCCAGGGAGCTCGCATGGCCCACATGGACGAGCGCGGCGAGCATCCCGCCGGGGCCGT
>JBKJOO010000023.1:0-3982 GCA_046595615.1 Mycobacteriales bacterium
GGTGCTCTCACCCAGACCGATGGGTGGCCGCGGTCCGAGGGGGGTCGCGGTCACCCATCGCACGTCCCGGCCGGGGACCCGTGCTCGCGATGAGGGGGGAGCGCGGTGCCCGGCGCCGGCCGTCGGAGGCCGCCCAACGGCAGTGCGGGCGGCCTCCTGCGCGCCGGGGTCAGCGACCATCGACCGGGCGCACCAGCCGGACGTACGGCGGGACGCCGGTGCCGTCGTCGACGAACCCCAGCCCGACCAGCAGGCGCAGGCTCGCCTCGTTGCCGACCAGCACCTCCGCGGTGCTGCGGCGGACCCCCGGCTGCTGCTCGACCCAGCTGAGCAGCAGCGCGACCGCCTCCCGGCCGAGGCCGCGGCGGCGGGACGGCGCGGCCAGGCCGTAGCCCAGCTCGCAGTCACCGGCGGCGTCGGGCGGGCCGAACCAACCGGCGTCGCCGATCACCGCGCCGGCCAGGACCACCAGCCAGCACCCCGGGTCGCCACCGTGCTCGGCGAGCGGTCGCAAGGCGTCAGCCGAATCGGCGTGCGGCCAGCCCGGCCCGGCGACGAGCGGGGCGAGGGCGCCCTGGAGGTCGCCGCCGCCGCCGACGACGGCGCGGGCCACCGCACGGCTGGCGGGTACGAGCGCCACGCGGGCGCCGGTCAGGACCGGCAGGCTCACGCCTCGGGGGTTGGCGGGTCGGGCTGGGCCGGCGGGTCGGACAGTGCAGCAGCCACGGCCGGCGCGCTGAGGCCGACCTGCCAGGCGCGGGCACCGGCTCGGGACAGGGCCACCCCGACCGCCTCGTCGGTGAGCGGGTCGGGCGGGGTCCACGCGACCCGGCGTACCGCCTCGGGGGGCAGCAGATTCTCGGCGGGCATGTCGTGGGTCTCGGCGAGCAACGTCATGGCGGCGCGGACGCGGGCGAGGCGGCGGGCGGCGACCGGGTCGCGCTCGTTCCAGCGGTTGGCCGGCGGCGGGCCGTCGCCGGTCGGGACCGGTTGGGGCAGCTGAGCCTCGGGCAGATCGACGGCGGACCGAAGGCCGGCGTACCAGGTGTCCACGTGCCGCCTGGTCGCGCGCCCGCCGAAGACGGGCAGCGCCAACAGCTCCGCGGGGGTGGCCGGCGACGCACTCACCGCGGAGATGATCGCGGCGTCGGGCAGGATCCGCCCCGGTGCGATGTCGCGACGGCGGGCCATGCCGTCGCGCAGCTCCCACAGGGCCCGGACGCCGGCCAGCTGACGCCGGGTGCGCAACCGGTGGATGCCGCTCGTCCGGCGCCAAGGATCGACCCGTGGCCCGTTCGGCGGCGCCAGCCGAACCGCCTCGAACTCCTCGCGGGCCCAGGCCAGCTTGCCCTGGCCGGTGAGCTCGTGCTCGAGCTCGTCGCGCAGCTCGAGCAGCACCTCGACGTCGAGGGCGGCGTAGACGAGCCAGGCGGCCGGCAGCGGGCGGGTCGACCAGTCGGCGGCCGAGTGGCCCTTCTCCAGGCGCAAGCCGAGCACGGACTCGACCATCGCCCCCAGCCCGACCCGCTCGAACCCGGCGAGGCGACCGGCCAGTTCGGTGTCGAAGACGGCGGGCGGCACCAGGCCGACCTCGGCGAGGCAGGTCAGGTCCTGGCTGGCGGCGTGCAGCACCCACTCGTTGCCCTGCAACACCTTGCTCAGCAGGGACAGGTCCGGGCAGGCGATCGGGTCGATGAGCGCGCTGCCGGCGCCGCCCCGGCGCAGCTGGACGAGATAGGCGCGCTGGCCGTAGCGGTAGCCCGAGGCCCGCTCGGCGTCGACGGCGACCGGGCCATGACCGGCGGCGAAGCGGGCGACCACCTCGGCCAGCGCCGTCGCCGACGCAACGACGGGCGGCACGCCGTCGCGCGGGGTGAGCAACGCGGTCACTGCAGGCTGCTCGCCGGACACCTCTCCCGCGGGAGGCAGGGTCGATGTCACAGCATGAGCGTACGGCGGGGTCGCTGGACGCACCTGCCGCCGCGCCATCCCCCCGTCCCCTTCTCGCGGCGATCATGGAGTTCGTGCGGTGCCGGCACGCTCAGCGGCACGGCACAACTTCCATGATCGGCGCAGTGAGGGGGCTAGCGGATGACCCCGGCACGCATCGCGAGGGCCACCATCTCGGCGCGGTCGCCGGTGCCGAGCTTTCTGGCGATCCGGGCCAGGTGGCTCTTGACGGTCAGCGCCGACAGCCCGAGCAGGTCCCCGATCTGCTTGTTGCTCTGGCCGTCGGAGACCAGCCGCAGGACCTCGATCTCGCGGCCGGACAGCTCGCTCACGCCACTGTCGGTCGGGCCGCCGCGCAGACCCGCGGCGAGCAGCGAGGCGACGCTCGGATCGGCGTACACGCCGCCGTCGAGGACCCGGCGCACGCCGTCGGCGACCACGACCGGTGAGGCGCTTTTGAGCAGGTAGCCCTGTGCGCCGGCGACGAAGGCCGCCCGGACGCTGTAGGGATCGTCGGCCGCCGACAGCACGACCAGGCGTTGCCAGCCGGCCGAGCGCAGGTCGGCCAGCAGATCCAGGCCCGAGCCGTCGGGTAGGCCGAGGTCGAGCACGCACAGCTCACGCGGGCCGGAGAGGTTGGCGCGGGCCCGGGCCTCGCCGATGGTGGCTGCTTCGACCACCTCGCGGGCGCCCATCATCTTGAGCCGATTGACCATCGACTCACGGACCAGTGGGTGGTCGTCGACGACCATCGCGGAGAAGCCCGGGTGCTCGGCGCTCCCGGCCTGGGCCGGGATGCTGTCGAGGGCGTTGTCCAGACCGGCTGCCACCGTGTCCTCCGCTGCTGAGTCGATGCGGCGAGGCACGTGCCTCACCGTCGGCAGATGCTTCGGCGCCTCGCCCGTCCTGCTGTAGCGCGGAGTAAGCGCGCGCAATCGCTACGCCATCCGGGCGACAGGACCGCGACCGGCTTGAGTCGAACGGCCCAGTTGCCGACAACGTCTAGACACGATCAACCCTGGAGGAGCCGTGCCCTGCACCGCCATCGCCCGTCGCCGCGCAACCGGTGCGGCCCTCGGGGTGCTGCTCGCAGCCGGACTGCTCAGTGGCAGCCCACGGACGACCAGCCCCAGCCCCGTCCTGCAGGCCGTCGTGACGTACGCCGGGACAGTGGTCGACCTGCCGGGCGTGCACGTCGTCGCGAGGATGCCGGGCCTGCAGCTGGCGGTTGTCCGCGGTGACCGTGCGGCCCTGACCCGGCTCGCCGCCGTGCCGGGCGTGACCGGGATCGCCCCGGACGACGCGGTGCAGCTGGCCGGCGATGACGACTCCCTCGCCGGGACCGGCGTGCTGGCCTCGGCCGGCCTCGGGCGGTCCGCCGGCGAGCCCGGCGCAGGCGCCGGGGTGCGGGTGGCGGTGCTCGACACCGGCGTGTCCGACACGCCGGCGCTGAACCGGGCGTCGGGCCGCCTACTCGACGCGGCCGACACCTCCGGCGCGGAGCAGACCGATGGCCCGCTCGTCGACGGCTTCGGCCACGGGACGTTCATGGCCGGCCTGATCGCCGGCGGACCGGTCGAGGGCACCGACGGTGCGGCGCTGGGCGTCGCCCCGGGCGCCTCAGTGCTGGTCGTCCGGGTCGCACGGCCGGACGGCTCGACCCGGCTGTCCAGCGTCCTCGGTGGCCTGGAATGGGTCTACGACCATCCGGGCGACGTCGATGTCGCCAACCTCTCCTTCGCCCACGAGCGGCCGGCGGGGGCGTACGGCGCGGACCCGCTCACGGTCGCCGTCGAGCGCGTCGTGCAGGTCGGCGTCACCGTCGTGGTCGCGTCGGGCAACGCCGCCGGTCAGGTCGGCGACCCGGGCTTCGACCCCCGGGTCCTCACCGTCGGTGCGGCCAACCTGGCGACCCACCGGGTGGCGGCGTTCAGCGGCTCGGGTCGCGTCGGCCCGGCGTACAAGCCCGATGTCGTCGCGAGCGGCGTCGGCGTGCTGGGCCTGCTGCCGACCGACTCGGTGCTCGCCAACG
>JBKJOO010000024.1:0-3297 GCA_046595615.1 Mycobacteriales bacterium
CGCCGCCGCCGCCGCGTTCAACCGGCTCAGCGAGTACCACGCGGCGACGGTCGGCGGCCCGCTGTGCGTCACCGACTCCTACCGGTCCTACAGCGAGCAGGTCGTGGTCTACCAGAGCAGACCGGGGCTGGCCGCCGTGCCCGGTACCAGTGAGCACGGCTGGGGCGAGGCCACCGATCTCTGCGGCGGCGTCCAGGACGCCGGCTCGGCTGCTTCGAACTGGATGCAGGCCAACGCCGGCCGGTTCAACTTCTTCCATCCGTCCTGGGCCGAGCCCAGTGGCTCCAAGCCGGAGCCCTGGCACTGGGAGTTCAGCGGGTAGCGGGCGCTCAAGGCGTGTAGATGCGCAGGAACGCCAGCGTGGCGTAGCCGCCGAGCAGCGCCGGCGCGACCGCCAGCAGCAGCGTGGAGCGCAGCCGGCCCCCGCTGACCATGGCGGCCGCGAGCACCAGGGGCACCGCGCCGAACAGGTAGCGCTCGAACGACGACAGCTCCTTAGCGGTCAATGCGAGCACCAGGTTGGCAGCGGCAAAAGCGGTGTACGACGCGGGGAGTCGCCGTGCCACGATGACGAGCAGGGCCAGCCCAACTGGCACCCAGGGCAGGTGTGGCGTCGTGTGCGCGAGATGCCCTGGCAGTTGGGCCAGCGCGCGGCCGACCTGGTGCGGGGTGTTGGAGAGCAGGCCGCCGCGCAGGCTCGGTCGGGTCTGGATGCTGAAGGGCCGGCGCCAGTTGCCCTCGTGCAGCTGGTTCCACACCAGGTAGCTCGCCAGCCCGACGACAGGCGCGAGCGCAGCTGACCCCCGGCTCAGCAGCTGCCGGACGCCTGCCGGGCGCAGGCCACGAAACCCCTCGATGGCCGCTGGCAGGGCGAGCAGGACCCCGGTCGGCCGGGACGTTCCGACCAGCAGCCCGAGCCCGGCTGCGACCCCCCACCGCTTCGCCCGGATCGCCAGGAACGCCGTCGTGACCAGGACGCCGTACACCGCTTCGGTGTAGCCCATGACGAGCACGAAGCCGGCGGGCGCGAGCGCCGCCACCCACAGGGTCCGGCGGGCGGTCGCCTCGCCGAGCCCCTCGGCGAGGGCGAGCCGGTACAGCGCCGCTGCGTAGACAAGGGCGCCGAGGTTGGCCAGCAGCAGCAGCGCCAGCCCGGGGTGGCCGCCGAGCAGCGTGCCGAAGCCGCGGGCGAGCAGCGGCACCAGCGGAAAAAAGCGCAAGGCCTGCGGCTGCTGGGAGTCATAGCCGGAGGTCGCGATGCGGTCGTACCACGCGGCGTCCCAGCCGAGCAGGGACACGGTGCGCAGGTGGAAGCCGTCGCGCACCTGCAACTCCTGCTGGAGATAGCGGACGAGCAGCAACGACACCCCGACGACGATGCGGGCGACGAGCCAGGAGGCGAGCAGGTCCGGCCACGGCGCCAGCCCGCGCACCCGCTGCCAGTGCGAGGCGGGTGCGGGCCGGGTCACCACCTCGGTGTGCACGCGGCCTCCCTCCGGTCGCCGTCCGTCGAGGCGCCGGCACACCGTATGAGAACCCCACTGGTACGCCGTACCGGACGGCTCAACGAGGCTCCGGCCGGGCCTTGCCGGTGGCGGCGCGGACGGCGTAGGCGATGGCGGAGCCGCCGAACAGCACGCCGGTGATCAGCAGCCAGTGGCTGAGGTAGACCGATTCGTCCAGACCGCTCGCCCGGCCGTAGGCGCCCTCGCTCTGGCGCAGGATGAGCGGGAAGAACAGCAGCAGCAGCAGCCCGGACAGCAGCACCGGGACCCGGAGGTAGTTGACTGCGCCGCTCCTGGCCGCTGCCGCTGGGCGGCGGCGCAGCCCGGTGAGGGAACGGTCGGCGAGGGCGTAGAGCGGGAACAGCACGAGGTCGTGGGCGATGACCGCGCCGAGGAACCAGCCGGCGACGCGCAACGGCGCCGGGCCGCGCAACTCCTGCAGCGCGGCGTAGCCGACGACGGCGAAGCTCGCCAGCAGGGTCAGCAGGTGCAGCGGTGAGGCGCCGTACCGGCCGCGCCACCAGGCGGTCACAGTGCGCCGTCCACTTCGATGCGCTGGACCCATTTGGTGTTGTGCACGCCGGGCAGGGCCGGCACGATCACCCTGGCCGGGAAGCCGTGGTCCATCGACAGATCGGCGCCGTTGACCTGCAGGGCGAGCAGCGAATCGGGATCGGTGAGCTGTCCGCCGTTGAGGACGGCCCGCCGGAAGGCCCCCTGGCGTTCGAGCGAGTGCACCACGGCGTGACCCGGGGAGCCCTCGGTGCCGGCGGCCCGGACGAGGTCACGCAGCCGGACACCGGTCCAGGTCTGGACGGTCGACCAGCCTTCGACGCAGGCGATCGGCAGCCGCGCCGTGTGCTGTGGCATCGCCAACAGCTCGGCCCGGCTCAGGCTCAGCGTCTGTCGGCCGACGACCGTGAGCCGCCAGTCCGAGCCGGTCTCGGCCGGGTTGATGGCGGCGGTCCGGGCGGTCCGGTTGACCTGGAAGTCGGTTGGCCCGTCGCCGTAGGACTGCCCGCGGGCGCTCAGCAGCGCGGTTGGCCGCAGGCCGAGGGTCTGGCCGATGGTGACCGCCGTGACGGTGAGCGACGCGCCGCCGACGAGGGCCAGCAGGCCGCGGCGCGACATCGTCGGCTCGGTCGGCGCCCTCGACACCAGGCCGTAGCTGTCGAGCGGCTCGGGGTGGGTGCGGTGCAGCGGGGTGCGCACCTCGATCCGGAGCTGCCGGGTCTTGAGTGAGCGGCGCATCGTCGGCAGGTGCAGCGCGACATGCACGACGAAGGAGGCGATGAAGACCCAGGCGCCGTAGTAGTGCGCGGCGTAGAAGTCGAAGCCGAAGACGTAGTCGTAGGAGATGTTCAGCACGCCGGTCGCCAGCTCGAACAGGATGCTGCCGACCAGCAGCGCGAGGCTGAGCCGCTCGAGCACCTGGGCGACCGAACGCGCTGGCGGCCAGGCGAACAACTTCGGCATGACCGACCACAGCTTGGCCAGCACGATGGGGATGAGGGCGAGCCCGAGCCCGACGTGGACACCCTGGTTGAGCCGGTAGAGCCAGGCCGGGCGGGTCGGCCAGGTGAAGAACGGCAGGTGCAGCCCATGGGTGTTGCCCGGGAACGCATTGCCGAGAAAGCGGGGTTCGTAGGCCGCGTAGGACAGCAGTCCGGTGACGATGACCAGCGGGAGGCCGACCAGCAGGACGGCGCCGAAGACCGAGGTCAGCCACGGGCCGCGCAACGGGCTGCGGAACAACCCGGCACGGAACAGCGGTCCTGGGGGCCGCAGCCGG
>JBKJOO010000098.1:0-6028 GCA_046595615.1 Mycobacteriales bacterium
TGGAACCAGCCGCCGCGCATGGCCTCAGCGGTCGCCTCGGGATTGTTGTAGTACCCCTTCATGATGTTGTGGCCGCGGATGACGATCTCGCCGACGTTGATCTCACCGGGTGGCAGCGCCTTGTCGTCCTCGTCGACGACCTGCACCTCGACACCCCAGATCGGCTTGCCGATCGACAGCACCCTGCGCTCCTCGGCACTGCGGTTGAAGGTCGTCGTGCTCGCGCTCTCCGACAGCCCGTAGCCCTCCAGCACCACGACGGGCGAGAACTTCTCCTCGAACGCGCGGATCACCTCGCCCGGGATCGCCGCGCCACCGCTCACGACGACCCGCAGCGCCGACAGGTCGTGGTCGCCGAGGTCGGCCTGCAGCAGGGCCTGGATCATCGTCGGCACGCCCGAGAAGATCGTGCACCGCTTGGTCGACATCGCCTCGAGCACCGCAGCCAGCTCGAACCGCGGCACGAGCACGATCGTCCCGCCGTACCGCACGCTGGTGTTGAGCACGCTCGACAGGCCGAAGACGTGAAACAGTGGCAGCACCGCCAGGCCGACATCGTCCTCCCGGAACGCGAACAACTCCCCGGCGACGGTGCAGTTCATGAAGAGCTGGAAGTGCGTCAGCTCGGCGCCTTTGGGCTTGCCGGTCGTGCCGCTGGTGTAGAGCAGCACGGCGGTGTCACCGGGGTCCAGCGGAGCGATGTCGCGGGTGTCGTCGGCGAAGTACAACTCGTCGAAATGCTTCGTCCCGTCGGGGCGTACGTCGTTGCCGGGCAGGTTGACGACGTAGGTGGTGACCCCCTCGACCTGCGCGGCGCCCTTGACCGCCTCGTCGGCGAATGACTCGAAGGTGATCAGCAACGTCGCGTCGCTGTCGGTGAGGTGGTAGGCGACCTCGGGCGCCCGCAGCAGTGGATTGAGCGGCACCATCACCAGGCCGGCCTTCAAGATCGCGAAGTAGCAGAACAAGAACTGAGGAAGGTTCGGCAACTGCACCGCCACCTTGTCGCCGCGCTTGAGGCCCAGGGCCAGCAGCGCGCTCGCGACCCGGCCGCTGACCTCGTCGACCTGCGCGTAGCTGAAAGACATCTCGCCCAGCAGCGCGAGGGGCTTGTCCGGCGAGGTGTTGGCGGACTCGCGGAGCATGGTGGCCAGGTTGAAGCTCATGCCGGCAACCTAGGTGACGTGGCCCACACCTGTCGCCACTAGCGTCGAGGCCGTGGACCTCGGACTGACCGGCAAGGTGTACGTCGTCACCGGCGGCTCGCGTGGCCTCGGCTACGCCGGCGCGGCAGTCCTGTTGGCCGAAGGGGCCTCGGTGGTCATCGCGTCCCGCGACCCCGACCGGGTAGCCGCGGCGGCCGGGTCGCTCGGCTGTACCGGCCTGTCCCTCGACCTCGCCGAACCGACCTCGGCGGACCGACTCGTCGAGGCCGCGGTCACGGCGTACGGGCGCCTCGACGGCGCGCTGCTCAGCGTCGGTGGGCCCCCGGCCGGCACGGCTCTCGGCCTGACCGACGAGCAGTGGCGCGCGGCGTTCGAGGGGATCTTCGTCGGGGTCGTGCGGGTCTGCCGGGCGGTCGTCGCGGCGCTGCCGGCCGACGGCGGTTCGCTGGCACTGGTGCTGTCGACCAGCGTGAAGATGCCGATCGGCGGGCTCGCCGCGAGTAACGGGCTGCGGCCAGGCCTGGCGATGCTCGCCAAGACGATGGCCGACGAGCTCGGCCCGCAGGGCGTCAGGGTCAACTGCCTGCTGCCGGGGCGGATCGCCACCGACCGGCTCGACGAGCTCTACGGCACCGATCCGGCGGTCCGGCAGCGGCTGGCCGAGGGCGTCCCGCTGCGCCGCGACGGCGACCCGGCGGAATTCGGCCGGGCCGCGGCCTTCCTGCTGTCACCGGCCGCGTCGTACATCACCGGGGCGATGCTGCCGGTCGACGGCGGCGTGCTCCGGTCGCTGTAGGGAGCTCTCCCGACGGCGCGGGCTCCACTTCCCCCATGGCCGTGGCCCTTGTTGCGGCTTTGAGACGGATCCCACCTGGTCGTACGACGGGGGAAGTGGCAAGCCGAGTAAGCACCGGCTCGGCCGTCCCCGCCACGCCGTCGCGTGCGACAGCTGGCTGACGCACGCGAGGCCCTCCAGTCTCCAACATCATCGTCGTTGCGCGTAGAAGGATCCAGGCCGTCGGCGTTCGCCGTGGCCGCGATCAGCAGGTCGGCGAATCGGCGGCTGCTCGGTGTGCGTCCTGCGCCGACGAGGGCCGCAACCACGAGTCCGTCGCTGCGCTCTGCGTCGCAGCACCCCCGATGCTCAGTCAAGGACCGGCTCGGCCTGCCGTTCGAACTGGGTCCGGTACAGCTCGGCGTAGAGCCCGCCGGCCATCAGCAGCTCCTCGTGCCGGCCGTGCTCGACGACCCGGCCGTCGTCGATGACGAGGATCTGGTCGGCCTCGCGGACGGTCGAGAGCCGGTGGGCGATCACGAGTGACGTGCGGCCGGCGAGCGCCGTGGACAGCGCGCGCTGCACCGCCGCCTCGGACTCGCTGTCGAGGTGGGCGGTCGCCTCGTCGAGCACGACGACGCCCGGCGCCTTCAGCAACAGCCGGGCGATCGCCATCCGCTGCTTCTCGCCGCCGGACAACCGGTAGCCGCGATCGCCCACGACGGTGTCGAGCCCGTCGGGCAGCGAACGCACGAGCCCACCGACCTGCGCGGCGTCGAGCGCGGCCAGCAGCTCATCCTCGGACGCCTCCGGCGCGGCGTACAGCAGGTTGGCCCGGATCGAGTCGTGGAACATGTGGGCGTCCTGCGTGACGACCCCGACCGCCTCGCGCAGCGACTGCATGGTGACGTCGCGGACATCCAGGCCGCCGATCCGGACCGCGCCCCCCTGCACGTCGTACATCCGGGTGACGAGCTGGCTGATCGTGGTCTTGCCGGCGCCGGACGGACCGACCAGTGCCACCAGCTGGCCGGGTTCGGCCCGGAAGGTGACGCCGTGCAGCACCGTCTGCGGCGTCGAACTGTCGAGCACGGCGACCGACTCGAGCGAGGCGAGCGACACCTCGTCGGCGGAGGGGTAGCGGAAGACGACGCCATCGAACTCGACCGCGGCGGTCCCGCGCGGCAGGGCCAGGGCGCCGGGCTTGTCGGCGACCATGGGCGCGAGGTCGAGCACCTCGAAGACCCGCTCGAAGCTCACCAGCGCCGTCATCACGTCGACCCGGACGTTGGAGAGCGCAGTGAGCGGACCGTAGAGGCGGCTGAGCAGGCCGGCGAGCGCCACCACCGTGCCGATCTTGAGCGTGCCGTTTGCCGCGAACGTGCCACCCACGCCGTAGACGAGCGCGGTGGCGAGGGCCGCGACGGTGGTGAGGGCGACGAAGAAGATCCGGCCGTACATCGCCGAGGTGATACCGATGTCGCGCACCCGGCCGGCGCGGGCCCGGAAGGCCTGCTCCTCCTGCTCGGGGCGCCCGAACAGCTTGACCAGCAGCGCGCCCGAGACATTGAACCGCTCGGTCATCGAGTTGTTCATCTCGGCGTTCAGGCCGTAGCTCTCGCGGGTGAGCTCCTGCAGCCGCTTGCCGACGACCTTGGCCGGGATGATGAACACCGGGAGCAGCACCAGCGACAGCAGGGTGATCGGCCAGGACAGGACGAACATCACCGACAGCGTCAGTACCACGCCGATGACGTTGCTGACGACGTTGGACAGCGTCCCGGTGAATGCCTGCTGCGCCCCGAGCACGTCGTTGTTGAGCCGGCTGATCAGGGCTCCGGTCTGGGTGCGGGTGAAGAACGCGATCGGCATCCGCTGCACATGGCCGTAGACCTGCGAACGCAGGTCGTAGATGAGCCCCTCACCGATCCGGGCCGAGAAGTAGCGGTTGATCAGCGACAGGAGCGCGTCGAACAGCGACAGCCCGGCGACGAACAGGGCCAGCCCGAGCACGAGGCCCGGCCGACCGGTGGCTGGCGGATTGATGCCGATGCCGTCGTCGATGATGGCCTTGAGCACCAACGGCGGCGCGATGGCAACGACGGCATCGACAACGATGACGACAAGGAAGGCGATCAGCTGGCGCTTGTACGGCGCGGCGAAGCGACCGATGCGCCGGACGGTGCCCGGTGCCAGCTTGGTCTGGGTGACCGCGCTGTCGCGGGAGAACGACCGCATCGCGGCCCAGGGTGCACCTGCTCCTGGTCCCATCCGGTGGCGCCTCCCTGACTAGAAGGCGGAGATCCCGGTGAGTGCCCGTCCGATGATGAGCTTCTGGATCTGACTGGTGCCTTCGTACAGGGTTGTAACGCGGGCGTCGCGGAGGTACTTCCCGGCGGGATACTCGTCGATGTAGCCGTAGCCACCGTGCGCCTGGACGCAGGCGTTGGCGGCCCGCACCGACGCCTCGCTGGCGTAGTACTTCGCCTTGCTCGCCGCCAGTGCGTAATCCTCACCTCGGGTCTTGAGGTCGGCGACCCGGTAGGTCAGCAGCCGGGCGCAGTCCACCTCGACCGCGGTGTCGGCGATGAGCTCCTGCACCAACTGGTGACCGGCGATCGGCTTGCCGAACTGCGTCCGCTGGGTTGTGTAGGTGACCATCGTGTCGAGGGCTGCCTGAGCCAACCCGGTACAGGAGGCGCCCAGCGACATCCGGCCGTCGTTGAGTGCGGTCAGCGCGACCCGGATCCCCTTGCCTTCCTCGCCACCGACCAGCGCCTCCGGGCCGACCTTGACGTCGGTGAGCACCAGCTCGGCGGTGTCGCAGGAACGTAACCCCAGCTTGCCGTGGATTTTCTTGCTGACGAATCCCGGTGTGTCGTTGGGGACCAGGAACGCGCTGACCCCCCGCGCCCCCGGCCCGCCGGTGCGCGCCATGAACAGCGTGACGCCGGCGATCGTGCCGTTGGTGATGAAGATCTTGTTGCCGTTCAGGACATAGCCACCGTCGGGCTGCTTGACGGCGCTGGCCTGCAGATCGGCTGGGTTCGAGCCGAAGTCGGGCTCGGTCAGGCCGAAGCAGCCCAGCACCTCACCGGTGGCCATCTGCGGCAGCCACTGCTGCTTTTGCTCCTCGGTGCCCCATCGCTCGATCGAGCCGGCGACCAGACCCAGGTGCACCGACACGATCGAGCGGACGTTGGCGTCGCCCCGGCCGAGCTCCTCGATCAGGAGCACGTAGGACAGCGGGTCGGCCCCTCCCCCGCCGTACTGCTCCGGGATCGACATGCCGATGAAGCCGGTCTCCCGCAGCCCGTCGAGCGCCTCCTGCGGGAAACGTTCCTCCCGATCGTTGGCGAGCGAGGGCGGCGTGACGACGTCATCCACCCAGGTCTTGATCGCCTTGCGCACAGCCTCCTGGTCGGGGCTCAGCGTCATGTCCATCGGGTTGCCTCCTGTGCGCTGTGCGCGTTACGGCGGCCGGCCCGCCCGCTCCCACCCTTGCACTGCCGGGGCCGCGGGCGCGAGCCGGTCGCCCCGCCACCCCCTCGCTCACCCCCCTGCGCACCCCCCATGCGCTCCCCCATGCGCGATCTTGACGATCTGGTCGCCCTCATCGGCGTGTCGGCGACCAGATCGTCAAGATCGGCGCGGGTGTGGGGGTGGGTGTGGGTGTGGGTGTGAGCAGCGACCGGCTCAGGTCAGGAGGCCTTCTTGCGCGTCGCACCCCCACGGCCGCGCAGCGTCGCGCCGGATTCGGAGAGGATGCGATGCACGAAGCCGTACGAACGGCCGGATCCCTCGGCGAGCACGCGGATGCTCTCGCCCTTCTCGTACTTCTTCTTCAGATCGGCCGCCAATTTGCTGCGGTCGTCGCCGGTCACCCGGCTGCCCTTTTTGAGATCTGCCACTTGTCCTGCCTTCCTGCTGTCGGAGTCGAGTCGATGATCACTCACTACCGCGCTCACGGCATCTCGAACCGCACGGCGTGCCGCCGGGTGCCGGGCGCCCGGCCCACTAGCGTGTAGGCCATGCCCACGCGCACGGCCGTCGGGCCCGGTCGGGCGGCGCTGCCCGCCGACGTCCG
>JBKJOO010000140.1:0-11914 GCA_046595615.1 Mycobacteriales bacterium
AAAGAACGAGATCCGGGCGCAGACCTCCCCGAAGCGCTCGTCCGGCACCTGGCCGGCAGCCTGGACGGCGTCGAGCACCGCGATGGCCGTGCAGAGCGCATAGGAGATCTCCTGGACCGGCGTCGCGCCGGCCTCCTGCAGGTGGTAGCTGCAGATGTTGATCGGGTTCCACCTGGGGATCGCGGTCACCGTGTAGGCGACCATGTCGGTGATCAGCCGCAACGACGGCCCGGGCGGGAAGACGTAGGTCCCCCGGGAGAGGTACTCCTTGATGATGTCGTTCTGGGTCGTGCCGGCCAGCTGGGACGGCGTCGCGCCCTGCTCCTCGGCCACGACCTCGTAGAGGGCGAGCAGCCACATCGCGGTGGCGTTGATGGTCATCGAGGTGTTCATCTCGGCCAGCGGAATGTCGTGGAACAACGCCCGCATGTCGCCGAGGTGGCTGATCGGGACGCCGACCTTGCCCACCTCGCCGCGGGCCAGCTCGTCGTCGGGGTCGTAGCCGGTCTGCGTCGGCAGATCGAAGGCGATCGACAGGCCGGTCTGCCCTTTGGCCAGATTCCTGCGGTAGAGCTCGTTGCTCTTGGCCGCTGTGCTGTGTCCGGCGTAGGTTCGCATCACCCAGGGCTTGTCCCGGGTCGGCCGCGCCACCGCCCCGCTGCCGTTCGACGAGCCTGTCATCGGCCACCCTCCGCTCGTGTGGCCGTCAGCGTATCGGCGCCTCCCTAGGCGCAGCGGGTCGTGCGGAGCACGCGATCGAGCCGGGTCACGAACAGCAGACGTCCGACCGGATCGGGGACGTCGCGCAGGACCAGCGTGCGGCCGGCCCGCTGGGCCCGGCGATGCGCGCCGACCAGGACGCCGAGGCCGGTCACGTCGACCGCGCTCAGTTCCCGCAGATCGACGACGAGCTCGCCGGCACCGTCGTCGACGGCCTGGGCTAGGGCAAGACGGGCATCGGTCGAAGCGCTGACGTCGAGCCGGCCGTGCAGCGAGACCACCGTTCCGGCCTCGATCACCCGCAGCCCTGAGGGCTCGTCGAGTTTGTTTGTCATCCGCACGGAGCCCTCCTGACCCAGCGTCCTACCAACTTGACGTCCGGTCACGCCACGCGGTTGCCGAGATGTGATCACGATCACGTCACGGTCGAGGCTCGCCACGCCGCAGGCCAGCAGATCGTCACCAAAGGGCAACCCTGGTTCGCGCCGGACCCCAGCCTGAGCGAGACTTTCCCGGTGCCGATCGTCTCGAGCTACCACTATCTGCTGGGCCCGCTCGTCGCGGTCGCCGCGCTCGGCCTGCTGCTGCTGATCTGTCGTTGGGTCTTCGCCACCGACCATCGTGACGATCGCACCGCTCGGCGCCTGGAACGATTGGCGTCAGCCGGCGACTACGGGCTGTTGGTGCCGATCAGCACCGTCCGCACCCGCGACGACGCGCTGATGCTGCGCAGCGTCCTTCGCGAGGCCGGCATCCGGGCCAGTGTCTCAGCGGACGCTGCTGCACACGTCGTGCTGGTCTTTCGCGCCGACGCGCCAAGGGCCCGCCAGCTCGTCGCTCAATAGGGCTCGTCCGGCACCGGCTCGCGACGTACGTCCGCCCCGAGCGCGACGAGATCGTCCACGAAATGCTCGTAGCCCCGATCGATGTGCTGCACGTCGCCGACCTCGGTCACGCCCTCCGCCACGAGTCCCGCGAGCACGAGCGCAGCCCCGGCCCGGATGTCATGTGCCCGTACCGGCGCGCCACTGAGGCGCGCCCGCCCGCGTACGACGGCGTGGTGCCCGTCGGTCCGGACGTCCGCCCCGAGCCGGGTGAGCTCGTTGACGAACATCCAGCGGGCCTCGAAGACGTTCTCGGTGATCATCGCGGTGCCGTCCGCGACGGCGTTGAGGGCCATCACCATCGGCTGCAGGTCGGTCGGGAAACCGGGGTAGGGCAGTGTCACGACGTCGACGGCGCGGGGCCGACCCTCCATCCGGACGCCGAAGCCGTCCGGGGTCGGCGTGACGACGGCGCCGGCCGCCACGAGCTTGTCGAGGGCAACCTCGAGATGATCGGCCCGACCGCCTCGGACGAAGATGTCGCCACGGGTGATCACCGCCGCGACGGCCCAGGTGCCGGCCACGATGCGGTCGGGCAGTGTCTGGTGGGTGGTCGGGAGCAGGCGTTCGACGCCCTCCACCGTCAGCGTGCTGGAGCCGATGCCGCCGATCTGTGCGCCGAGCGCGACGAGGAAGTCGCACAGGTCAACCAGGTCCGGCTCGCGGGCGGCGTTGTCGATCGTCGTGGTGCCCTTGGCCAGGACGGCCGCCATCAGCAGGTTCTCGGTCGCCCCGACGCTGGGGAAGTCGAGCCACACCGGCGCACCGGTCAGCCGCGGTGCACGCGCCAGCAGATAGCCGTGCTCGCTCTCGATCGTCGCGCCGAGCTTGGCCAGCCCGGCGATGTGCATGTCCAGGCCGCGTGAGCCGATGGCGTCGCCACCAGGCAGGGCGACCTTGGCCTGGCCACACCGGGCGACCAGCGGACCGAGCACCGCGATCGAGGCGCGCATCCGCCGGACCAGGTCGTAGTCGGCCTCATGGGCGAGCTCCTCCGGCACGTCGATGACGACCGATCGCTCGGCCCGGGCCACCGTGCAGCCCAGCCGGCGGAGGACCTCGCTCATGATCGTCACGTCGAGGATGTCGGGGACAGCCGTCAGCGTCGTCACCCCCGGGGCCAGCAGCGATGCGGCCATCAGCTTCAGCACGCTGTTCTTGGCGCCGGTCACCGACACCTCACCGGCGAGCCGGGCGCCTCCGGTCACGACGAAACGGTCCATCGGAGCATCCTAGGGAGCAACCTTGGCGGCGGGGGCGGCGTCTTGCTCGTCGTAGGAGCAGAGGTCTCGGCACGGACGGAGGGCCCATGGACGACGCCAGTCGGACGGCGTTCCAGGAGTACGTCGCGGCCCGGTCGCCGGCGCTGCTGCGGACGGCCTATCTGCTGACCGGCAGCCGGCCCGACGCCGAGGACCTGCTGCAGACCGCGCTGGCCCGCACCTATCTCGCCTGGGACCGCATCCGCGAACGCGAGGCGGTCGACGGCTACGTCCGCCGGACGATGGTCAACGCACGTACATCGATCTGGCGTCGCCGTCGCATCGTCGAACACCCCACCGACGTACTGCCGGAGTCCCCCGGCCGCGACGGGGCCGCCGACGCGGACCTGCACGACGCGCTGTGGACCGCGCTCGCCGGGCTGCCGATGCGGCAACGGGTCGCGGTGGTGCTGCGCTACTACGAGGACCTCACCGAGGCCGAGACCGCCCGCATCATGGGCGTGTCGGTCGGCACGGTGAAGTCGACCACCTCCCGCGCGCTGTCCTCGCTGCGCGCCGACGCCTCCCTGCGGGACGACCCGCGGACGGCCCTGCCGACCGGAGCACTGTGATGGCACCCCTCGACGACGAGTTGCGAGCGACCCTGCGCACCCGCGCCGACGCGCTCGCGCCCTCCCCCGACCCGCTGGCGGGCATCGAGCGCCGGGCCCGCGGCATCCGTCGGCGCCGGATCGCAGCCTCGGTGGCCGGCGCGGCGCTGGCGGTGAGCGCCATCGCCGTCGGCGCGACCGCACTGCAGCCGGCCGGCCACCCCGGGCCGGCACCCTTCGCCTCGGCGACGGCCGCCCCGCCGTACGCCCTCGACCCCGCCCACCCGTGGGCCTATCGCGGCATCCCACCGGCCGAGCTGGGCGGCCTGCCCGAGCTCGCCGAGCAGGTCTGGCTCCGCGCACACGGCACGGCCCTCGACGACGTGGAGGTCTCCCTGTTGTACGGCCACCGCTATGAGCCCGCGGGGCTGCCGGAACTGGTGTTTCTCGTGCGCGAGAAGGCCTCGGGCCGGATGCACTGGGCCGTCGCCCTCGGGGCGCGGGGCGGCCCGACCCTGTCGCTCGATCTCCCGGTGCGCGGGACCCCCGCGGTGCTGCTTGGCACGCTGCCCGGCGACGAGGCGCCCCGGCTGGTCGTCGTGGGGCCCCCGCAGGTGACCCGCGTCGAGTACGCCCCGGCCTGGCTCCCACCGGAGCTGGGGGTACTGGTCCAGAGCCGCGTCCTGGTCCCGTCCGCACCCGGCGTCGCGTTCACCGCGCTGGAGGGCAGATCCGGGCGGGAGCACGTGATCATCACGGCGGGCCCGACCCGGCTGTACGACGGGCCGGCGCCTGAGCACGCCGACCAGCCGACCCCGCCGGCGCAGCCGGCCAACGTGCTGGCCTGGCCGACCCGCGGCATCGTCGACCCTCAACTGGTGCGCCCGGCAACCACCGCCGCGACCTCGGCCCTGGCCGGCAACCCCGGCGACGGCCGGCTCCGCGTGCTGTTCGCCGGCCACGACGGGCACGGCGTCCGCTACCTGATGGGCCAGGTCTGGCTCCGCGGCGGCGCGCAGGCCTACGGCTTCGCCTACACCGTCAGTGCGGCCGGCCAACCGGCGGTCTTCCTCGGGCCGGCCACGTCGGCGAAGGCCGAGCTGCTCGCGTTCGACATCGGCCTGCCCCAGTCGCCCGGCAGTTCGCTGCTGGTCGTGGTCCCGAGCCCGCGGACCACCCAGGTGCTCTACGACACCGACGCCGTGGGTGCCCTCAAGCCGGTCAGCGGCACTTCGGCGGACGGCGGCGTCGTGCTCATCCCCCGCCAGAGCGTCGACCCGGTCACCGAGTCCGACCGGCTCCAGCTGCTCACCGGCAACGGCGACCCGGCGACCGACACGACCTTCCAAGGGCCGGTGCTGCCGCTGCTGTGCGGACGGAAGGGCTGCGGCTGATCCTCACCCGGCCGACCTGGCCCGCAGCCACCTAGGCTGCGGGCCATGGCTGTGCACCTCACCCGCATCTACACCCGGACCGGCGACGACGGCACCACCGCGCTCGGAGACATGAGCCGGGTCCGCAAGACCGACCCCCGGCTGGCGGCGTACGCAGACGTCGACGAGGCCAACAGCGCGATCGGGGTGGCGATCGCGCTGGGGGGGCTGTCCGAGGAGCTCACGACACTGCTCACCCGGATCCAGAACGACCTGTTCGACGTCGGCGCCGACCTGTGCACGCCCGTCGTCGCCGAACCGGCCTACCCGCCCCTGCGGGTGCTGCCGGCCTACACCGAGCGGCTCGAGCAGGCCTGCGACGAATACAACGACCGACTCGACAAGCTGTCGTCGTTCATCCTGCCCGGCGGCACTCCGGGGGCGGCCCTGCTGCACGTCGCGCGCACCGTCGTACGCCGGGCCGAGCGGGCCGTGTGGGCGCTGCTCGCCCACCAGCCGGACACCACCGGCAAGGAGCCGGCGCTCTACCTCAACCGGCTCTCGGACCTGTTGTTCATCCTGTCCCGGGTCGCCAATCCCGCCGGCGACGTGCTGTGGAAGCCCGGCGGCGAGCGCTAGCTCCGGACCGCGGCCCCCCGCATCCGCATCCGCCCCCCTCCCGGTGATCCACGGAAGGTTGGGCACCGAAACAGAGCTGCCCGCGGTGCCCCACCTTCCGTGGATCACCGCGTCGGGGGTGCACCGAACGGGTCAGGCTGGCAGGGTCGCGCCTGGTGGTTGGGCCTCCAGCCAGGCCAGGAAGCCGGTGATCGCCGAGGCGTCCATCGCGATGTCGACCGGTCCGGTCGCCGACCGCAACTCAACGACGGTCGCCCCCTTGAGCAGGGCGAGCCGTTCGGGACCGACCGGCTCGCGGCGACCGGCCACCCGGACGTCACGCCGGGACAGCGTGCGGCGGGGGCGCCAGGCCAGGCTGAACACGCGGTACCAGCGCAGCTCGTCGCCGACGAACGTGCCGACGCCGAGCACCCAGCCACGGCCGTGCGATTTCTCCCGCAGCCGCAGCGACAGCTCGATCGAGCCGCCCCGTGACAGCACCCGGCGCCGGAGGGCGATCGACAGCAGCGGGACGGTCAGCACCACCAGCACGGCGATGACGACTTCGACGGTCAGCACTGGGTCGGGGTGCCTGGGCTTGGGTCGGTGCCGGCGTCAGACCGGTTGGCCGACGGCCCGCAGGCGCGCCTCGGCTCGTCGTACGCCCGACTCGTCGCCGTCGGCTCGGGCACTGTCGAGCGAGCTGCGGGCCCGGCCGGCATCGATGTCCTGCGCGAGTTCAGCGGTCTCGGCGAGCACCGTCACGCCCCCCTCGGTGACCGACAGGAAGCCGCCGTGCACCGCCGCCACCACCTCGGCGCCGCCGGTCTGCGCGATCCGGACCGTGAAGCCCTCGGCCAGCTCGCCGAGCAGGGGTGCATGGCCGGGCAGAATGCCGATCTCGCCCTCGGTGGTGCGGGCAGTGACCTGGGTCGCCTCGCCGCTCCAGATCTCACGCTCGACCGAAACCAGCTCGACGTGCAACTCCGGCACAACATGTCCTTCCGAGGGATTGGATCGAGCCTATCGGCGTACGCCGGGTCAGCCGTTGAGCTTCTTGGCGTTGGCCTCGACGTCCTCGAGCCCGCCGCAGAGGAAGAAGGCCTGCTCCGGGATGTGGTCGTACTCGCCCTGGGTCAGCTTCTTGAACGAGTCGATCGTCTCGTCGAGGGGGACGAACTTGCCGGGCTGGCCGGTGAACTGCTCGGCCACGAAGAACGGCTGCGACAGGAATCGCTGGATCCGGCGGGCCCGGTTGACCAGGTCCTTGTCCTCCTCGGACAACTCGTCGATGCCGAGGATCGCGATGATGTCCTGCAGCTCCTTGTACTTTTGCAGGATCCGCTGCACCTCGCGGGCGGTGTTGTAGTGCTCGTCGCCGACGTACTTGGGGTCGAGGATCCGCGAGGTGGAGTCGAGCGGGTCCACAGCGGGGTAGATGCCGAGCTCGGAGATCGCGCGGGAGAGCACGACCGTCGCATCGAGGTGGGCGAACGCGGTCGCCGGCGCCGGGTCGGTGAGGTCGTCGGCCGGCACGTAGATCGCCTGCACCGACGTGATCGAGCCGTTGCGCGTCGACGTGATGCGCTCCTGCAGGTCACCCATCTCGGTGGCCAGCGTGGGCTGGTACCCGACCGCGCTCGGCATCCGGCCCAGTAGCGCCGACACTTCGGCGCCGGCCTGCGTGAAGCGGAAGATGTTGTCGATGAACAACAGCACGTCCTGGCCCTCGACGTCGCGGAAGTATTCCGCAACGGTGAGCCCGGAGAGGCCGACCCGGAGGCGTGCACCCGGCGGCTCGTTCATCTGGCCGTAAATCAGGGCGCATGAATTGAGCACGCCCGATTCCTTCATTTCGAGGTAGAGGTCGTTCCCCTCGCGGGTACGCTCGCCGACGCCGCAGAACACCGACTTGCCGCCGTGTCCCTTCTGGACGTTGTTGATCAGCTCCATGATCACGACCGTCTTGCCGACGCCAGCGCCGCCGAAGAGGCCGATCTTGCCGCCCTTCACGAACGGCGAAATCAGGTCGACCACCTTGATACCGGTTTCGAGCACTTCGGTTTTCGGCTCGAGGTCGGTAAACGACGGGGCAGCGCGGTGGATCGCCCAACGCGGTGTGTCCGCGGAAATCGGCTCGCCACCATCGATCGGCTCGCCCAGCACGTTCAGGATCCGTCCGAGCGCCGCGTCACCCACCGGCACCGAAACCGCTGCGCCGGTGTCGACCGCCAACATGCCGCGGGTGACGCCGTCGGTCGAGCTCATCGCGACCGCACGCACCTGGTTGCGCCCGATGTGCTGCTGCACCTCGGCCACGAGGCGCACCGGGATCGGCCCGGTCGCGTCTTCAACGATCAGCGCGTTGTAGAGCTCCGGCAACTGGCCCGGCGTGAACTCGATGTCGAGCACCGGTCCGATGACCTGGACGATGGTGCCGGAAGTTGAAACTGGTGCGGTTGCGGTCATGATCGTCCCATTCCAAAAGCGTTGATGTTGCTGGCGGAGAACGGAGAACAGAGAACGGAGAACGGGATAAGCGGCATCTGTCCCCTCATCTCTCCGTCGCGCTCTGCGCGCCGTCCGTTCTCCGTTCTCCGTTCTCCGTCTACCGTTCTCCGTCTACCGTTCTCCGTCTACCCCTGCAATGCCGCCGCGCCGCCCACGAGCTCAGCGATCTCCTGCGTAATCTGCGCCTGGCGCTGGCGGTTGTATGTCCGCTTGAGCGCGTCGATGATGTCGCCCGCATTATCGGTCGCGTTCTTCATCGCGGTGCGCCGCGCTGCCTGCTCGGCCGCCACCGTCTCGACGAGTCCACGGTACACCATGTTTCGCACGTACAGCGGCAGCACCTTCTCCAGCAGCGTGGCTGGGTCGGGCGAGAGGATGTAGTCGTGGCGGAAACCCTTCTTCGCGCCCGCCGCTGGCGCCGGAGCCGCGACCGGAAGGATACGGACCGTGGCCGGCGGCGAGTCCATCACCGAGATGAACTGCGACTGCACCAGTTCGACAACTCCGATCGTGCCCGCCGCAAAATCCTCGACGAGTGCCTCGACCAACGAACCAGCCTGCTCCGCCGTCGGTCGGTCGCCGATGTCGGGACGTTCACTCGTAAAGGTGCGTCCGACGTACTTGAAGTAGCCGACGCCCTTCTTGCCGACGCCGATCAATTCGACGGTGTAACCCTCCGCCTCCAGCGCGGTGATCCGCCGACGGGCTTCCTTGATCAGGTTGGCGTTGAACCCGCCCGCCAGCCCGCGGTTCGACGTGAGCAGGATCAGCACCGCGCGCGACGGACCGCCCTTGGCAGGCGGCAGCGGCTGGCGCAGCAACGGAAACTGCTCCGCGAGTTCCGGCGTGACGAGATCGGCGATCACCTCGCGCAGCGCCTCGGCGTACGGGCGCGCCGCGATAACCCGATCCTGGGCGCGCTTCAACTTCGAGGTCGCGACCAGTTCCATCGTCCGCGTGATCTTCCGCGTATTCGTGACGGAACGAATCCGTCCCTTGAGTGCCTTCGACGAAGCCATTGTTACTCGGGCTTGAACATCGGGGTGAACGCCTCGAGCGCCGACTTGAGTTCGGCGACGACCGCGTCGTCCAGCACCTTCTTCTCGCGGATGCCCTCGAGCAACTGCGGGCGCGACGAACGCATCCACGCAAGCATGTCCGACTCCCACTTCCGCACACTCTCCACCCCAATCGGGTCGAGATATCCCTCGGTTACGGCGTAGAGCGCCACGACCTGCTCCTCGACCGGGACCGGCTGGTACTGCGGCTGCTTCAGGACCTCGACCATCCGCGCGCCCCGCGCCAGCTGGCGCTGCGTCGCGGTGTCGAGGTCGGACCCGAACTGGGCGAAAGCCTCGAGCTCGCGGTACTGCGCCAGCGAGAGGCGTAGCGGACCGGCCACCTTCTTCATCGCCTTGATCTGCGCCGCGCCACCCACACGTGAAACCGAGAGGCCGACGTCAACTGCCGGACGGACGTTGGCGAAGAACAGGTCGGTCTGCAGGAAGATCTGCCCGTCGGTGATCGAGATCACGTTCGTCGGGATGTACGCCGACACGTCGCCCGCCTGGGTCTCGATGATCGGCAGCGCGGTCAGCGAGCCGCCCGGCACCTTGATGCGCGGATCGAGCTCGAGAACCTTGGGATTGGTGTCGAGCTTCGCCGCGCGCTCGAGAAGGCGCGAGTGCAGGTAGAAGACGTCGCCCGGATAGGCCTCGCGTCCCGGCGGACGGCGCAGGATCAGCGACATCTGCCGATACGCGGCCGCCTGCTTCGAGAGATCGTCGTACACGCACAGCGTCGCCTTCCCTTCCTCGTACATGAAGTACTCGGCGAGCGCGGTCCCGGTGTACGGCGCGATGAACTGGAGTGGCGCCGGATCCGAGGCCGAGGCGACGACGACGATGGTGTAGTCCATCGCACCGGCGGCCTTGAGCTTCTCGACCACGGTCGCGACCGTCGAGCGTTTCTGGCCGATTGCCACGTAAACGCAGACGACGCCCGTGCCCTTCTGGTTGATGATCGTGTCGATCGCGATCGCCGTCTTGCCGGTGCCGCGGTCGCCGATGATCAGCTCACGCTGGCCGCGGCCGATCGGAATCATCGAATCGATCGCCTTCACGCCGGTCTGCATCGGCTCGTGCACCGGCGTGCGCACGATGATGCCAGGTGCCATGAACTCGACCGGGCGTGCGGACGTGCCCTCGGTGGGGCCGAGTCCGTCGACCGGGCGACCGAGCGCGTCGACCACGCGACCGAGCAGCGAGGGACCGGTGGGCACCTCGAGCAGGCGGCCGGTGCAGCGCACCTCGTCGCCTTCCTTGAGCTTGAGATAGTCGCCCATGATCGCGGCGCCCACCGAGTCCTGCTCGAGATTGAGCACCAGGCCGATGATCACTTCACCCGTCTCGCGGGCCGTGAACTCCAGCATCTCACCGGCGATCGCGCTCCGCAGGCCGTAGATCAGCGCGACACCGTCCTTCACCTCGAGGACAGTACCGACGTCGTTCACGTCCATCGAGCCGAGATCAGCGGCCTCGATTTCACGGAGGAGGATGGACTTCAGTTCGCCGGGCCGCAGCATCGAATCCGTCGCCATGTCACTCAGTCGTCAAGGGTGAATCGCACCAATTCCTGTACAGCTTGTGAAAATAGTCACAAGGCCGGGAACCCGACAGCCCGCCGGATCAGGTCCAGTCGGGCGCTGCGCCGGCGTCACAGAGGAGGGCCACAAAGCGACCCGTGTCGATGCCGGCGATGTCCCGCGCGGCGACTCCCAGCGTCCGGCGGGCGGTCCGCTGAAGGAGCGATGGCGACGAAAAACCCAGCAGCCGTGCGGCGTCCTCGACCCGGTAGGCGGGGTTCCCGAGGAGCTGGGCGGCGGCAACCAGCCGCACCGCGTCGATCGCTCGCTTCAATGTGGGCGCGCCGCCGCTGGCAAACCGCCGGGAGAGTGTCTCCCGGGTGATGCCCATTCGGCGAGCAAGCGTGGTGGTGTCGAGCCCGAGCGGCGCGTCACTCACCACAACCTGCCAGGCCGCCTGTTGGACCGGCTCCGTGAGCCGAAGGGCGCCGGCGAGAGGGATGAGGTCGGCACTCCGGCGTGCCTCCACGCTGTGCCGCCGCACCAGTCCGCCCAAGACGGGCTCGTCGAGATTCTCGACCAGCAGCGCTGCCACCCGGTTGCGGTGCGCGCGGAGGAGCACATCGGCATCGTCGGATCGCAGGGGCATCATGACGTGAAGCGGAATACCGGGGTAGTCACGTCGCAGCGATTCGAGTACGGCGCCCCGCACGGAATCGGCGCCGATCACGATCGCATCGATCAGGGTGCGGTGCAGCAGGCCGTCAAGTTGCGCGGGAGTGCGAGCGGTGAGGACGCGAGCGGTAGAACGCGGGAGCGCCCGGCGGAGCGCGAGCAGCGCGGGACGGCGATCGAGGAGGGCGGCGAAGGTCGCCACCGCTCAGCTCGCCGCGCCGGGTCCCGGAACGGGCTCGGGGCGTTGACGGCCCTCGCCGATCGCCACCATCGCGCGCACCATTTCGCTGCCCCGCCGGAGGACGCCGCGCGCATTGTCGTAGCTCAGCACTTCAAGGGCGCGGTCGAGATGCTCCCACCGCACCGCGGTGATGCCCTCATCGGCCTGCGGATTCGCCTCGCCCGACGGTGATTCGAAGAGAAAGAAGTGGCAGAACTTGTGGATGTAGCGACCGCGAAACCGGAAGTGCCAGTCGATCACCCGGATCGGTCCGACGGTCACCAACTGTTCGAGCCCTGTCTCCTCGTGGGTCTCGCGCAACGCCGCAACCGCGGGGGTTTCCCCATCCTCGAGGTGTCCCTTCGGGAAGCCCCAGTGCTGGTAGCTGTCGCGGATCAGCAGGAACCGTGGCGTGCCATCCTCATCGCGACGGAAGACGATGCCACCGGCTGAGACTTCCCGTTCGGCGCGTTTCTTGGTCAAGAAGCGTTGTTCCCCCGAAGATGGCGATCCCTT
>JBKJOO010000208.1:0-2975 GCA_046595615.1 Mycobacteriales bacterium
AGCCCGGTGAAGGCCAGGCTGGCAATGGCGAGCGAGAACAGGTTGTAGACGGCATTGAACTGCCCAGAACTAAGTTCTGGGACCTTGACGGATGCTGCGAGCAACACGTCTTGCTCCTCACGGTTGCGCCGGCAAAGAGCCGGCGCGTCGGCTGGTCGGCGGGTGCCGGCGTGGGGCGTCGGTCCCGGTCCCGGAGCGGTGTGGCCGCGGTGCTTGTCCGTGGTCTCCGGCGGGGCACGGAGATCTTTACGGCCGCGACGACGTTGCGCAACCCGAACGCGCCGTGGCGCGATCCGCGGCTGGCTGCCATCCTCCTGGCATGGCCAGCCCGGCCCCTGCCTTGCATGAACCCGACCCGTCAGGGTTGTTGGCGCCGTTCTGGAGCCCGCTACCGGCAGCCCGCCGCACGACGCGAGGCTCGGTCGGCGTGGTCGCCGTCGCCGCAACGATCGGGGCCCTCGCGCCCGCCGCCGCGGCCGAAGCCGGTCCGGCATTGCTGGTCGTCGCCGGGCTGCTCGGGTTGCCCCACGGGGCGGTCGACCACCTCGCCCTCGGCTGGGTTCGTGGCCGGACCGGCGCGGCCCGCCCCATCGTCCTGCTTGCCTATGCCGCCGCAGCGGTCGCTGCGGCGGTGGCCGCCCTCACTGCCCCGCTGCCGGCCCTGCTGCTGCTCCTGGCCCTGTCGGTGGCACATTTCGCCGAGGGCGAGGCCGCCTTCGACCGGCTGCGTGGAGGAGCCGGGCTCGTCCTGCCGGCGGCCGCGCTCGGGACTGCGGTGGTCGCGCTGCCGCTGGTGCTCCGGCCAGCTGCTGCCCGTCCATTGCTGACCGGGTTGGACCCGGCTCTGCCAGCGGTACTGGCCGGCGCGCGGCCGGTGTTGCTGGTCGGGACGGCGCTGCTCGTCACGGTCGGCCTGGTGGTGGCCCTGCGCGCCGGTCAGCGGGCGGTCGCAGCGGAGCTTGCGGTCGTCGCGCTGGCGAGCGCGCTCGGCCCGCCCCTGGTTGTCTTCGCCGTCTGGTTCGCCGGCTGGCACGGCCCGCGGCATCTGGTCCGGTTGGCTGCACTCGAACCATCTGGCGACGGACGGGAGCGGGTGCGCCGGCTGGCTCGTGGCGCTGCCGTCCCGACCGCGTTCGCGGCAACCGGCCTGGCCGCGCTTGCGCTCGTGCTCGGTGGCCTGCCGGGAGCGGTGCTGATCGTGCTGCTCGCGCTCACCGTGCCGCACACCGCCGTGGTGGCCCGGCTCGACCGGTTGGCCGCGACCACGACGGTCGACCAATCAGCCGCGTAGTCCGAGCTGGTCGTCGCGCCACTCCGTCGCCGCGTCGCCGGTCCGGGCCAACTGGAGCTCGCGCTCGCGCAGGTCGACCCGGCGGATCTTGCCGCTGACTGTCTTGGGGAGCTCGGCCACGAATTCGAGCCGGCGCACCCGCAGGTACGGCGCGAGGCGGTCGCGGGCGTGCTGCAGGATCGCGCGGGCCGTCTGCTCGGTCGGCTCCCAGCCGGCGGCGAGGGTGATGTAGGCCTTGGGGACAGCCAGCCGCAGCGGGCCCGGCGCCGGGACGACGGCTGCCTCGGTGACGGCCGGATGCTCGATCAGCACGCTCTCGAGCTCGAACGGCGAGACCTTGTAGTCGCTGGCCTTGAACACGTCGTCGGTACGGCCGATGTAGGTGATGCAGCCGTCCGCGGCGCGCTGCGCGACGTCGCCGGTGTGGTAGCGGCCACCCGCCATCGCCGCCGCCGCGAGCGCGGGATCGCCCTGGTAGCCGGTCATCAACGCGGGCGACCGGCTGGACAGGTCGAGGCACAGCTCACCCTCGTCGGTGAGCTGGTCGGTCAGCGGGTCGACGAGCACCACCGGGATGCCCGGCAGCGGCCGGCCCATCGCACCCGGTCGGACCGGTTGCCCGGGGGTGTTGCCGACCTGGGCGGTCGTCTCGGTCTGGCCGAACCCGTCGCGGACGGTGAGCCCCCACTGCTGCCGCACCTGCGTGATCACTTCGGCGTTGAGGGGCTCGCCGGCTGCGAGCAGCTCCCGCAGGGCACCCGGCCCGCCGGAGAGGTCGGCCTGGATGAGCATCCGCCAGACCGTCGGCGGTGCGCAGAATGTCGTCACCGAAGCCGCCCGCAGCTGGGTCAGCAGGCTGGCTGCGTCGAACCGGGCGTAGTTGAAGATGAAGACGGTCGCCTGGGCCAGGAACGGCGCGAAGACACACGACCAGGCGTGCTTGGCCCAGCCGGGGGAGGCGATGGTGAGGTGGACGTCGCCCGGCTGCACGCCGATCCAGTACATCGTCG
The DNA here is from genome assembly GCA_046595615.1 of Mycobacteriales bacterium. Classification (GTDB taxonomy): domain Bacteria; phylum Actinomycetota; class Actinomycetes; order Mycobacteriales; family SCTD01; genus JAYSQK01. The sequence goes on from JBKJOO010000208.1 coordinate 2,302, forward strand.
ACAGGTGCCCGACCGGATAGCTCACCTGGGTGTGCTCGACCAGCTTCGGCCGCGAGGTGGTGCCCGAGGTGAAGTACAGCAGCAGCGGGTCGCCCGGATCGGTCACCGCCTCGAAGGTCCTCGGCTGCGATACGGCGTACGCCGTCCGGTAGTCGAGCCAGCCGGGTGGGGTTCCGTCGACGCAGATCCTCGACAGCGATGGCAGCTGGTCGAACTTCGCGGCGTCGGCGGCCGTGGCGACCACGTGTTGCACGTCGGCCCGAGCGACCCGATCAGCCAGGTCGGCGGCGCCGAGCGCCGTCGTCGTGGGGAGCACGATCGCGCCGAGCTTCATCACCGCCAGCATCGACTCCCACAACTCGACCCGGTTGCCGAGCATCAGCATGACGCGGTCGCCCTTGCCGACGCCCTGCTCGGCCAACCAGGTCGCGACCTGGTCAGAGCGCCGGACCAGGTCGTCGTAGGTGAGGCGCTGCTCGCTGCCGTCTTCCTCGACGATCCACAGCGCGACGGTGTGGCAACCGCGCCCGATCGCGTCGAACCAGTCGGTGGCCCAGCAGAAGGGGCCTTCGAGCTCCGGCCAGGTGAAGGTGGCGACCGCCCGGTCGTAGTCGGTCCGGGTGGCCAGCAGGTGGTCCCGCGCGGCCCGTAGTGCGGCGGTGTTGGCCGTGTCG
>JBKJOO010000067.1:0-7806 GCA_046595615.1 Mycobacteriales bacterium
TCGCGCGAGCCGATAAGCCCGGCGTCACCAACCTGTTGACGATCCTGTCGGCGGCCACCGGCAAGGCCGTCGACGAGCTCGAGGCGGCGTACGTCGGGAAGGGCTACGGCGACCTCAAGGGGGGCGTTGCCGAGGCGGTCGTCGAGTTGTTCGCGCCGGTCCGTGAGCGGTACGCCGCGCTGATCGCCGCTCCCGAGCAGCTCGACGACGTGTTGGCCGATGGCGCAGCCCGGGCCCGCGAGGTCGCCGTCGCCACGATGGCGGCGGTCCGCGACAGGGTCGGTCTGCTGGCCCCGCGGTGATGGCGGAGCGCCGGGTGGTCGCCTCGGAGGTACGCCTCGGCGCGCCCGTGCAAGACCCCGACATCTTGGGTAGGCACTGCGGGTGATCAACCCCAAGACGGTGCTGTCGTCCGCGCGCGCCAAGCGGCCCCTGTTCGACCACCTCGTCCGGATGTACGGCCGCTACCAGGCCGATACCGGCGACCGACTGGCCGCCGCGGTGACCTTCTACTGGTTCCTCTCGCTGTTCCCGATCCTGCTGGTCGCGATTGCGATCCTGGGCTTCGCGCTCGGGGCCGACGCGCAGACCCAGGTCGTGAACGGGCTGCACGGCTATCTTCCGGACAGCCTGAGCCAGACGATCGGCAAGGTCGTCGCCACCAGCAAGGGCAAGGCCGGCGTCGTCGGCCTGGTCGGCACGCTGCTGTCCGGGCTCGGCTGGATCGACGCGCTCCGCGAGGCCATCCGGACGATCTGGCACCAGAACGTCACGGCGGGCAACTTCATCACCCGCAAGCTGTTCGACATCGGCATCCTGATCGGGTTGTTCGCTGTCATCGCAGCGTCCGTGGTGGTCAGCGGGGCGGCGACGACCTCCACCGACGGCGTGCTGTCCTTCCTCGGGCTGACCCACACGACCGGGGTCGGCGTGCTCACCCAGCTGCTCGGCTACATCATCGGCGGGGCGGTCGACACCGCGCTGTTCCTCTATTTGTTCAGCCGGCTGGCCCGGGTGCGGAGCCCGCTGCGGCGGATCTTCAGGGGCGCGCTGTTCGGCGCGGTGGTATTCGAGTTGGTGAAGTACATCGGCGCGTTTTATGTCGCGCGGACGACCAGCAAGGGTGAGGCCACCTACGGGACGTTCGCCGTCGTCGTCGGGCTGCTGCTGTTTCTCAACCTCATCTCGCGGGTCATCCTGCTCGCCGCGGCGTTCACCGTTACCGCGCCCTACGACTCCGACGTCGCGCCGTCCGGCACCGCCGACGCCGAGCAGGCCATGAAGGCCGGGATCCCGACGGAGTACGCCGACAACGACCCGGACGATCCGCCCGGCCTGCTCGACGACGGTGCACCCACGCCGCCGCGCGCCGCAGTGCAGGGCCGGACGCCGTCGCAGGACGCGCCGCCGGGACGCTCGGCCACTGCCCCGGCGTACCGGCCGGTCGGGGTCCAGGGCGGGATCGCGGTGCTCGACCCGACCGAGAAGAAGGTCGCGGTTGCGGCCGGTGCGACCGCCGGGGCGCTCGGGGTCGGCGCCGTGGCGGTCGGCGTCTACGCCCTCAGGACCGTCTGGTCGGTGCTCCGCCGCTAGCCCGCCGACGGCTGCGCAGCACCCCGCCGCCCACAGCCAGCAGCCCGAACCCGACGACCGCCGCCGGGAGTACCGGCGTGCCGTCAGCCGGGTTGCCGCCGGTGAGCCCGTTCGCTGCCTGGATCGGCCCGGTATCCGCCGGGACGGATGCCGCTGCGCTGTCGGCGGTCGTGCCCGGTGCGACCAGCGTGCCGATCGGGGTGACGCCGGCGCGCTCGGCCTTGAAGCCCCAGTCCAGCAGCGCAGCAGCCTCGGGCCAGTAGCGGGGATTGGTGTGCATCAGCGTCACCACCAGCGTGTGGCCGTTGCGCCTCGCCGCGCCGACGAAACTGGCCCGCGCCTTGACCGTGAAGCCGTTCTTGATCCCGATCGCGCCCGGATAGTTGTAGAGCAGCTTGTCGTGGCTCGAGATCGCGATGCGGCCCCGCGGACCCAGGATGCTCGAGTGCTTGGTCGCGACGTAGCGGGCGAAGTCCGGCAACGCCATCGCGGCCCGGGCGATCAACGCCAGGTCGTACGGCGAGCTGGTCTGCCCTGGCGCGTCAAGGCCATTCGGCGTCGCGGCATGGGTGTCGAACGCGGAGATCCGTTGCGCCTCGGCGTTCATCGCAGTGACGGTCTGCGCGATCCCGCCGGCGCGGGTGGCCAGGGTATTGGCGGCGTCGTTGCCGGACACGATCAGCATCGCGGTGAACAGCTGCGGAATGGGGTAGCGGACATGCTCGACGAGGCCCACCCTGGTGCCGTCGACGCTGACGTCCTGCAAGGTCGGGATCGCGGAGCTCATCGGGTCCAGGCGGGGGATCAGGGTCAGCGCGGTCAAAGTCTTGAGGGTGCTGGCCGGCGCGAACCGGGCGTGTGCGTTGCGGGCGGCCAGCACCTCGCCGGTGTCGAGGTCGGCGACCAGCCAACCGCTGGCCGACACGCCCGTCGGGAGAGCGGGTGCGCCGGGGGCGGTGACGACGCCGGCCCGGGACAGCTGCGGACCGCCGACGCCGAGGGTGTCGGCGCTGGCGGGGGTGGACAGGGCAGTGAGGCCGCCGAGCAGAGCAACCGAGCAGGTAGCCCGAAGGCGTCGAGGGGTCCGCATGGTGTCCTCGACGTTACCGGAATGAGGCCTCCGGTTCCGGCTTTGACAGCCTCGTCGGCTGCTTGTGTCCCGCCGCGTCGGGCTTTCCTGCTGGCCGCAGGCGTGGTCCAGGGGATGATCTGGCCGATGTCCTGGGCATCGCCGCCGGCCCGGGGCTGCGTGCCGTCGTACCGCGGGCGAGTTGCTGCTCGCGACCGCCCTGATCGGGCTCGGCTGGCGGGTCTGGCGCTGAGCCCGCCCAGCCCGGGTGATCCACGGAAGGTTGGGCACCTTCACGGAGATCATCCCGGTGCCCCAGCTTCCGTGGATCACCGAAGCGAGGGTGCGGCGGGGCGGGGGGTGATGTGCCCTGGCGTCCGGCTCGGTCAGATGCGGCGGAAGATCAAGGCGCGCTTGACCTCCTGGATGGCCTTGGTGACCTGGATGCCCCGGGGGCAGGCGTCGGTGCAGTTGAAGGTGGTCCGGCAGCGCCAGACCCCCTCCTTCTCGTTGAGGATTTCCAGGCGTTCCTCGGCGCCGGCGTCGCGGCTGTCGAAGATGAACCGGTGCGCCATCACGATGGCCTGCGGGCCGAAGTAGCTCTCGTCGTTCCAGAACACCGGACATGAGGTGGTGCAGGCGGCGCACATGATGCATTTGGTGGTGTCGTCGAAGCGGGCCCGGTCCTCGGCCGACTGCAACCGCTCGCGGGTGGGCTCGCGCCCGTCGGTGATCAGGAACGGCTTGACCGCCCGGAACGCCTCGAAGAACGGCTCCATGTCGACGACGAGGTCCTTCTGCACCGGCAAACCCTTGATCGGCTCGACGAGGATCATGTCGCCGAGGTCCTTGACGAGGACCTTGCAGGCCAGCCGGTTGACCCCGTTGATGCGCATGGCGTCCGAGCCGCAGACGCCATGCGCGCAGGACCGGCGAAAGGTCAGCGAGCCGTCGAGGTACCACTTGATGTGGTGCAGGGCATCGAGCAGCCGGTCGCCTTTCTCGACGGGGACGGTGAACTCCTGCCAGTTGGCCTCCGGGTCGATCTCCGGGTCATAGCGGCGGACCTTGATGGTGACGGTGCGCAGATGGTCGGCGATGTCTCGGGCTGGGCGGTCCTCGGTGACGGTCATCAGTACTTGCGCTCCATCGGCACGTAGCGGGTCTGCACGACCGGCTTGTAGTCCAGGCGCACCTCGGAAAACGCGCCTTCGCCGACCTTGTAGGCCATCGTGTGGCGCAGGAAGTTGACGTCGTCGCGGGTCGGGAAGTCCTCCCGGAAGTGCCCGCCGCGCGACTCGTTGCGGGCTTTGGCCGACACCACGAGAGCCTCGGCGAGATCGAGCAGGAAGCCGAGCTCGACCGCCTCCAGCAACTCGGTGTTGTAGCGCAGCCCGCGGTCGGACACCCCGACCCGCTGGTAGCGCTCCTTGAGCCCGGCCAGGTCGACCTCGGCCTGCTTCAGCGTGGCCTCGGTGCGGTAGACCGACGCGTTGGCGTCCATCGTCTCCTGCAGCTCGGACCGGATCGCCGCGACGTTCTCGGTGCCGCCGCCCTCGCGCATCCGGGCGAGCAGCGCCAGCACGCCTTTCTCGGGCTCCGGCGGCAGGTCCACGAATTCGTTCGCATTCGCGTACGCCGCGGCAGAAAGGCCCCCACGGCGACCGAACACGTTGATGTCGAGCAGCGAATTGGTGCCCAGCCGGTTCGCACCGTGCACCGAGACGCAGGCCACCTCACCGGCTGCGAACAGCCCGGGTACGACGTGGTCGTTGTCGCGCAGCACCTGGGCGTCGATGTTGGTCGGCACCCCGCCCATCGCGTAGTGCGCGGTCGGCTGGATCGGAATCCCCTCGTCGTACGGCTCCACCCCGAGATAGGTCCGGGCGAACTCGGTGATGTCGGGGAGCTTGGCGTCGATCGTCTCGCGGGGCAGGTGGGTGAGGTCGAGCAACACGTGGTCGGCGTTGGGGCCGCAGCCACGGCCGGCCCGGATCTCGGTGTAGATCGCGCGGGCCACCATGTCGCGCGGGGCGAGGTCTTTGATGGTGGGTGCGTAGCGCTCCATGAAGCGCTCGCCGTCCTTGTTGCGCAGCATGCCACCTTCACCGCGAGCGGCCTCCGACAGCAGGATCCCCATCTTCCAGATCCCGGTCGGGTGGAATTGGTAGAACTCCATGTCCTCCAGCGGCAGGCCCTGGCGGTAGACAATGCCCATGCCGTCACCGGTGAGGGTGTGTGCGTTGGACGTCACCTTGAAGACCTTGCCGAAGCCGCCGGTGGCGAACAGGACCGCCTTGGCCTGGAAGACATGGATCGTGCCGGTGGCCAGCTCGTAGGCGACGACGCCGCTGGTGGTCCGCTCGGTCGTGCCGTCGTCCTGCGGCACATCGGTGAGCAGCAGGTCCAACACGTAGAACTCGTTGTAGAACTCGATGTCGCGGGCCACGCACTGCTGGTAGAGCGTCTGCAGGATCATGTGACCGGTCCGGTCGGCGGCGAAGCACGAGCGGCGTACGGCGGCCTCGCCGTGGTTGCGGGTGTGGCCGCCGAAGCGCCGCTGGTCGATCCGGCCCTCCGGGGTGCGGTTGAACGGCAGGCCCATCTTCTCGAGGTCGAGGACGGCGTCGACGGCCTCCTTACACATGACCTCGGCGGCGTCCTGGTCGACGAGGTAGTCGCCGCCCTTGATCGTGTCGAAGGTGTGCCACTCCCAGTTGTCCTCCTCGACGTTGGCGAGGGCAGCGCACATCCCACCCTGCGCTGCGCCGGTATGGGAGCGGGTCGGATACAGCTTGGTGAGCACGGCGGTCCTGGACCGCTGGCCGGCTTCGAGAGCGGCCCGCATCCCTGCCCCGCCGGCCCCGACGATGATCGTGTCGTAGCGGTGGTACTGCACGGCTGCTGCCATCGGAGCGGACCTCTTCCTAGCTCAGGGTGGGGTCGAACGTGAAGATCACCAGGGTCCCGAGGGTGAGCACCAGGAACGAAGAGGTGTAGAGCAACATCTTGAGCCAGAACCGGGTGCCGTCACGCTCGGCGTAGTCGTTGATGATCGTCCGCAGGCCATTGGTGCCGTGCAGCTCGGCGAGCCAAAGCTGGGCGAGGTCCCAGGTGCGCCAGAACGGCGAGGCCCAGCGCCCCGCCACAAAACCGAAGTTGATCTTCTGCACGCCGCCGTCGAGCACCAGCATGATCGTGAGATGCCCGATGACCAGCACGAACAGCAGCAGGCCCGACATCCGCATGAAGATCCACGCGTACATCTCGAAGTTCGTCTTGGAGCGGCTGGCTGAGCGGCGGCGCTGGCGCGTACGGGGCGCCTCGATGACGACCGGAGCTGCCTCGTCCAGGGCGGTCACGCCTTGCTCCCGACGATCGTCTCGACCGTGTGCCGGATGATGAAGTAGGTGCCCGGGATCATCACCAGGCCGAAGACGGTCAGGATCGCGTACGTCATCTGCTTCTGGTAGCGCGGCCCCTTCTCCCAGAAGTCGATCGCCATGACGCGCAGGCCGTTCAACGCGTGGAACAACACCGCGCCGGTGAGGCCGAGCTCCATCAGGTTGACGATCGGTGTCTTATAGGTGTCGATGACCCGGTCGTAGGACTCGGGCGACACCCGGACGAGCGCGGTGTCGAGCACGTGCGCGAACAGAAAGAAAAACACCAGCACGCCGGTGACCCGGTGGGCCACCCAGGACCACATCCCCTCGCGGCCCCGGTAGAGGGTCCCTGCCGGTGCCTTGGCCACGAACGCCTCCTTAGCGGCCGGAGCGCGGTCTGGCCCCAGGCGTCCCATGTTAACGACGGCGCACGGCCCGGGCACCCCGGGAGCGCGGCCGGTCCTGTGAGCCCGGTCACCCTTTGGGCGCGGGCCCAGGTGACCGGGCGGTCCGAGTCCGGCGGTGCGCCTTAGCATCCTGGCGGCACACCGTTCCGGCAGAAATGGGTCCGTCATGGCGCGAGCGTCGGAGTCAGGCTTCCCGATCGAGCCGATCTACGGACCCAACGACCTGGCGCCGGGGCTCGACGAGCGACTCGGCGAGCCCGGATCCTTCCCGTACACCCGGGGCGTTTACGCCTCGATGTACACCGGGCGACCCTGGACGATGCGTCAGTACGCCGGGTTCGGGACCGCGAAGGAGAGCAACGAGCGCTACCGGCACCTGGTCGCGCAGGGCACCGGCGGGCTGTCGGTCGCCTTCGACCTGCCGACGCAGATGGGCTACGACTCCGACGACCCGGTGGCTTCCGGTGAGGTGGGCAAGGTCGGCGTGGCCATCGACTCACTCGAGGACATGCGGATCCTGTTCGACCAGATCCCGCTCGATCAGGTCTCCACCTCGATGACGATCAACGCGCCGGCGGCGGTGCTGCTGCTGCTCTACCAGCTCGTCGCGGAGGAGCACGGGGTCGACGGCTCGGCGATCACCGGGACGATCCAGAACGACGTGCTAAAGGAGTACATCGCCCGCGGCACCTACATCTACCCGCCGGCCCAGTCGCTGCGGCTGATCACCGACATCTTCGCCTACTGCAAGGCCGAGATCCCCAAATGGAACACGATCTCGATTTCGGGCTACCACATGGCCGAGGCTGGGGCGACGCCCACGCAGGAGATCGCCTTCACGATCGCCGACGGCATCGAATACGTCCGGGCCGCCGTCAAGGCCGGCCTCGAGGTTGACGACTTCGCTCCCCGGTTGGCGTTCTTCTTCGTCTCGCGGACGACGCTGCTGGAGGAGGTTGCGAAGTTCCGTGCGGCGCGCCGCATCTGGGCCCAGGTGATGCGCGACGAGTTCGGCGCGAAGGACCCCAAGTCGATGATGCTCCGGTTCCACACCCAGACCGCCGGCGTGCAGCTCACGGCGCAGCAGCCCGAGGTCAACCTCGTGCGGGTCACCGTGCAGGGCCTCGCGGCGGTGCTCGGCGGCACCCAGTCGCTGCACACCAACTCCTTCGACGAAGCGATTGCGCTGCCCACCGTCAAGGCGGCAACGCTTGCCCTCAGAACTCAGCAGGTGCTGGCCTTTGAGACCGATGTCACCGCCACCGTCGATCCGTTCGCTGGGTCTTATGTGATGGAAGCGATGACAGATGAGGTCGAGAAGGGTGCTCGCGCTCTGATGGACCGGGTTGAG
>JBKJOO010000079.1:0-4228 GCA_046595615.1 Mycobacteriales bacterium
GACTTCCCGCCCCGGCGGTGGACCTGCCGCTTCGGGCGGTCGACCTCCAAGACCGTCACACCAGCAGCCTGCAGGGCCCGGGTCAGGCCAGCGCCGTAGCTGCTGGTGCCCTCCACCCCGACCTGCCCGATCGGGCCGAAGTAGCCAGTCCAGCAGCTGCTGATAGCCGGCGGGTGTCGTCGCGAACGACGCCGTGCCCAGCAACCCTCCGATGCTGCTCAACGCGGCAGCGACATGGACGTCCAAGTGGGTATCGACCCCACCAGTAATGACCTCTGCAGGGACTTCCGTTTGGGTTCCTAGCAGGGTGGAGCGGGCCATCGCGTTCTCCTAAGTCCGGGGCGTGGTGGCAGCACCAGTCGGGACGGCGGATAAGACTGCGATGAGCCCCTTCACCTGCGGACTGAAACGTTTTTTGCAACCCGATCACAGCAAATCTCGAAGTCGCTCTGCCGCGGACATGCGATGTCGTCGCCCTTCGGACAGAAGTAGAGGTCGGGGCAGCCGCAGTCATTCGCGACCCGCTTCCATGCCGCAGTGATCTTCACCGTTGCTGCCTCCTGGTCCACGTTGTCAGAATGGCGCACTTATCGCGGATAGCGCCGCATCATCGTGGTTATCTGCGTCCTTCGATGGCATCGCAGTTTAGAGCGGCGGCACGTCCGGCGCGGAGTTGGTGACGCCGGGGGTCTGGTGCCAGGCGATCACGTCGTTCCTGTCTTTGAGGGCGCTGGGCGAGTCCGTGGGCATCTGTGTGCCAGCGGGCTCGTTGCGGCAGACTCAGCTCAGGCGAGGGCAACGACGATCGCGATCACGATCAGGGCGAACACCGTTGCCGGCAGCAGGACGAGCGGCAGACTGAACCATTGGCTTTTCGACGCCGAGCCCCGGTGGGTCTTCTGCATGGCGCGCGCGGTGAGGAACGTCTCCCGGCCGACCGTAACGCCGACCGCCTCGAGCTCCGCAAGCCGTCCGAGCGGCCAGGCTTCGTCCAGGCTGCCAGGAAGGTAGTTGCGGCTCGTCCACAGGCATGTGCCGTCCTCGCCGAGGAACAGCAGCCGCTCGACCCGCGCACCAGTGGCGATGTCGCCCACCACGTAGGAGGCCTGCACGACCGACCCGACGGCGCCGGCTCCCTCACCGGGCAGGGGGGCGCTGAGCACACCCTTCGCGCGGGCCCGGGCGTTGTCCGGGGACCAGGTCAGCTGCCGGCCGTCGACCAAGATGGACGCACCGTCGAGGCCCTTGCGGTCCGGCGACGAGCTTGGCTGCCCAGGCAGGATCTTCACAGCACTCCTCAGTCGCTTTGCGCTGTTGCGTCAGCGTCACACGGGCAGTCTGTCAGCCCGTGTAGTCGCCCTCCGGCATGCAGCCCGCTACCGAGGGTGCACCGTCCGCGCGCTCGATGCCGGCGATGACCGTGTCGACGGCAGGCAGGTACCTGGCCGTGTCCGCGACCCGCTCTGACCAGGGCCGTATGCCCGAGGCCGAGGAGGCCTTCACCGAGGCGCTGGCGGTGGCAGGGGGTATGGCACGACGTCGGGTGGTGGCAGCTCTCCCTCACGGCGAGTGGGGAAAGCGTCAGAGCCCCACGGGAACCGGAGCCTTGGCGACCCAACAACTTGAGGTAGCTGCGGCTCCTGAGCGTGCAGAGGGCCGAGCGGGGGACCCCCGAAGCGGCGGATACCGTCAGCCGCCGGGGTAGAGAGGCGGTGCAATCGCACCCTCTTCCTTTCTCGCTACCGTCGTCCTCATGTCGACGCTGATGGTCCGGTTCGGGCGTTCCCAGAACCTCCGACTCACCTTGGGCGTCCTTGTCGGCTTGACCTTCGGCAGGCTCATGTCTCTGATACCGAGTCCTCACGAGTACAACGTCTTCTGGGTCGGCAACCTGTGCGCTCCGTGGTTGCTGATTGCCTTTTGCACCGGTCTGAGTCAGCGAAGTGCCCCCCGCGCCGCCATCGCCGGTCTACTGGCCGAGTCGGCGTGTGTCGTCGGCTTCTACTCCTCCTTCCTGTTCCACGGACCTACCGCACTCGGCCTCCCTCGTGACACGCCCCTGAGCCAGTACCTCCTCCCTGCGGTGACCGGCTGGTTGCACTTCATCTCCTTCTGGCTGGTCATCGCCGTCGGCTCCGGCACCGTGTACGGCCTACTCGGTCTCTTGTGGAGACGCTCAGCGCATCTCATCACCGGCCTGGCCATCGGCCTTCCGTTCGTCGCAGAGCCGGGACTGTGGACACTGCGAGACCATCAACTCAAGGGGCCGTTGGGTCTATGGGCCATCGAAGTCTCCTTCGGCCTCGCGCTCGCTGGGATGGTGATGACCAAGAGTTTCAGGGTCAGAGCAGGCTTGCCGGGACCGCCAGAAGGCGGTCGCGGCTCTTCCTCATCCGTCTGAACCAGCACGGTGTGGGCTGCAGGTAGGTGCGCTCCCCAGCGCGGCTATCCGGCTACCGTCGGGTCGTGCAGTCTCTGTCGAAGGAACCGCTCATGTGGGTGCGGCGATGGGAAACAGACCTGTCGTCTGATGAGCACGCTTCGATCTCAGCCCTTCTCTTGCGCATCTACCCGGACCACGCACGGATGTTCAGCGACGGGCGCGACTTCTCGGGTGCCCGCCCCGAAGGCCGCGTCATAGGTATCCGCGATGGGCAGCCGGTGGCGCACCTCGGGTTCATGCGACGGACGCTGCGACTCGATGACGGGGAGGACAGTGTGTTCTGCGGCGACGTCGGTCTGGTTGGGGTGGACCCCGACTTGCAGCGACGCGGTCTTGGCGGCGTGCTGCTAGAAGAGACGCAGCGGGTGTTCCAGCGGCTCTCGCTGCCCTTCGGGTTCCTGACGTGCCGACCTGCCGTCGTGCCGTTTTACGAGAGCGCGGGTTGGGTTCGCATACACGGGCAGGTGTCCCGAATGCTCGACAACGACCTGCGGCCGGAAACCAACACCGGCCCTGCTCTAGTTCTGCCAGTGGCCGCATCGCTGTCGGAGTGGCCGAGCCATCGGACTGTTGTCCGTGACGGCTTGGAGGTCTGACCGTCGAGACGGTAATGCCGCTTAGCCTCGGGCGGCGCGAAGGGAACGCCGCCTCGTCACTGGGCGGCGCAGAGTCGGAGCCGACGTCCTCGTGGTCGGAGAGAGCACCCACCTCACCTACAGGCTCAGGTCCTGCCTGGACGTGCGTCTGCTTCGCCAGCTTCCTGCCGCTCCGCAACCCCGCGGAGTCGATTGAGTTAGCAGCCGCTGCTCCGGCGCCCACTCGGAGGCGCTGTGGCAGTCAGCTGCCAGTACTTGTCGGTCCCGGCCCCCGACGTGCCCGGCGCCAGGATCGCTGTCGCTTCCGCTGGGCCGTCGACGCGACGCGACCACTTTCTGCCCGGTCCGAGGGGTGAAGCCAAATCCTGGACCTGCTGCCAGCCAGCTGCGCGTAGTGACTGGTCGGCCTTGGCCAGGAGAGCGGCCGGCTGGATGTCGCTGCGGAACTGCACAGCGACCATCGCGTCGTCCCACCCAAAGGTTCCGCTCCGGCCGTCGCACGAGTCTCAGCGCGGCTTCGCCGCCTGCCGAGACAGGACGGTCGCGCCCACGGGAACCACACGTTCAGCCGTTCTCAGCGCCGACAGTTTTCGCCCACCCGGATCGGGGTCCCCGTGGTGCGCAGGAACCACCACCCATGCACCACCAGCCAGGAGCAAGGCCACGGATGCGATCAGCCAAGTGCGCCCCCCGAAAGCCATAACCGCCTCCCAGCGTCCAAGTCCCGATGAGGACCGTCCCACAGTCCCACGTCACCGTCGACCGATCCTTCGGTTTCGGTGGGCCACACTCGCTCGCCGCAGCGGCCAGCGCCGCCTCTTTGCTGTCGGAGCCGTCTGGGCTGACCGTCCCGTCCCATCCGGACGGCACCGTCCAGGGGCGGGTACGGGACGCATTGGGCTGCTGAAGCTTGGTGCTGACATCGAGGCGATCCGCGATCCGGATCCGACCACGCGGTGTCGCCGGGTTGGCTCGAGGCTCGGGAGTGCTCGGGGGGCTGCCCGAGCGCGGCGACGCGCAACAGGTCGTGTACCTGACGGTACGAGCTGATTGGGCGGCAGGGCGCAGGCAAGCGGTTTCGTCGTGGCCGACCGCAGGGGCGGGACCCGGTACAGGCAGGCGCTGTAACAGCACAATGTGTTGGAGCTGAAGGGGCAGCAGGACAGTACGACACGGTGGCGGTTCCGGG
>JBKJOO010000116.1:0-12091 GCA_046595615.1 Mycobacteriales bacterium
GTCGATCGACACCAGCAGGACGGCGACATCGTCGTCCTGGGAGGCCATCTCGGCGATGAGCAGGTCGGCGAGCGCTTCCGGGTCGGTGCCGGCGGTGCGCACCAGCAGCTGCCCGAGCAGGTCCAGCCTGGCATCCAACGCCTGCCGACGGTCCTCCACGAGCCCGTCGGTGTAGAGCAGCAGCAGATCGCCCCCGACGAGATCGTGGCCGTGGTTCTGCCGGCTGGTCGCCGGGTCGACGCCGAGCATGAGATCGGGTGGGGTGTCGAGGATCTCGACGCGACCGTCGCGCATCAACAGCGGTGGGAGATGACCGGCGGAGGACCAGGTCAACCGCCAACCGTCAGTCGTCGCCGTCCGGTGCAGCTGCCCGTAGAGGCAGGTCGCCGAGGCGTCCGAGCCGAGATGGGCGGTCACCTGGTCGACCTGGGTGAGCGTGGCCGCAGGAGATCGGCCGCGGTCGACGGCGGCGCCGCGTAGGAGATGGCGGAGCTCGGCCATCCGGGTGGCCGCGTCGGCGTCGTGGCCGGTGGCGTCACCGATCACCAGCGCCGCAGGACCGCCGGGGAGGACGAAGGCGTCGTACCAGTCCCCGCCGACCTCGATGCCCTGGCCGGCTGGGACGTAACGGGCGACCAGGCTGAGCCCGGGTAGGACGGGCAGCGGCGGCAGCAGGCTGGTCTGCAGCGCGGTGGAGACGCTGCGCTGGACCTGCAGCAGCCTCGTGTCGTCGAGGGCGAACCCCGTCAGCAAGGCGAGATCGGCCAGGAGGGCGACCTCTTTGTCGTCGAAGTGGCCGGCGATGCGACCGAGGGTGAGCACGCCGAGGAGTCGGCCGCGCGCCGGCAGTCCGAGCACGAGCACGTCGGTGCTGCCGAGGCGTCGGGCGAAGCCGGCCTGGGCCCGCAGTTGCGGCTCGGCCGAGGCCGCCAACGCCTCGATGTCGTCGGCGGACAGCCGCAGCATCCGTCGCGGCGCGTCGATCACCCGGGCGAGCAGCCCGATGGCGCGGGCGGAGGAGCGGTGCCCGTCGGTCCGGCCCATCCTCGACGGCAACGGGAGCGGTCCGTCCGGGCCGAGCGCCGCCACCCGGGTGACCAGATCGGGCTCGTCCAGCCGGTCGGCCAGGCACCACTGTCCAAGGGTAGGCACCACGAGCGCCGCGACCTGACTCAACACCTGGTCGGAGTTCGTGCAGGTCGGAAAGGACCGGATCGCCTCCCGAAGCAATTCCGGGCTCGTCATGCCAAGACCCCCATGAAGTACGGAGCGTAGCGAGTCGGAGACGCCGAGCCGGTCAGCCGAGCACGAGCAGGGTGTCGGTCTGCGCGGAGCCGCCGGCGGTCGGGCCGCCACCGGGCAGGTAGACCCGGCCGCCGACGACGGCCGCGCCGACGCCCTGCCGACCGGACGGCAGCGGGCGCAGCATGGACCAGCGGCGGGTCCCGGGGTCGTAGGCGTGGACGTCGCGGACGACGTGCCGCTCCCCGGCGTCCTCCCCGCCGAGCACGAGAAATCGGCCCCCGACGGCCGCGCCGGCGACGGAGGACCGGCCGGTGGGCAGGTCCGGCCCGCTGGCCCAGCGGTCGGTCGCCGGGTCGTAGACCTCGAGGGTCCGCAGCTCACCGGGCCGCCCGGCCGCGACGTACAGCTTGCCGCCGAGGACGGCGCCGGCGGCGTGGTCGCGGGCGGTCGGCATCGGCGCCGCGGTGCTCCAGCGGTTGGTCGCCGGGTCGTAGACGTCGTGCTCACCGGTATCCCGGCCCTGGGTCTTGCCGCCCACGTAGTGCAACCGGCCGGACAGGGCTACCGCCACCCCCGCCGCCCTGGGGTTGGGCAGGCTGGCCACCGCGCGCCACCGGTTGGTGGCCGGGTCGTAGGCGTCGACGCTGTTGGTCCCGCCCGGCTGCGCGCCGAAGCCTCCGACGGCGTACAGCCGGCCACCGAGTGCGACCGCCCCGACGTGGTCGAGCGGGGCCGGCAACGGCGCGGCGCTGCGCCACCGACCGGTTGCCGTGTTGAGCACCAGGTGTGTCGTGGAGCGTGGGTGGCCGTCGACGTAGCCGCCCAGCACGTGCACCTCAGCGCCGAGGGCCGCTACCCCCACCTCGCTGACCGCCCGCGGCATTCGCGGGCCGGTAGACCACCGCAGGGTCACGGCGGGTGAAGGGGCAGGCGCGGAGGCGGTGGCCGGCCGGCTGGCGCCGACGGCGGCTCGTGGCGGCTGGGTGGTCGGTGATGGGGCCGAGCAGGCAGTCGTCAGGATGAGCGTGAGCGCGCCCAGCAGCCGCCGCGTCACCGCAGGATGCCGGTGTGACCGAGTGAGTAACGGCCCGGCTGGGGCCAGACGCACAGCCCGTGCGGCGAGCCGCCGACCGCGATCCGGGCGAGCAGGTGTCCGTCGGTGGTGCTCATCGCGTACACCTCGCGGCTGTAGCGGCCGGACAGCCACAGCACCTTGCCGTCGGCTGAGACCCCGCCCATGTCTGGCGTGCCGCCCGGGATCGGCCAGACGGCACGCACCGCCCGGCGCGCGAAGGCCAACACAGAGACCGACGCCCCCCTGCGGTTGGTGATGTAGAGGTCCTTACTGTCGCGGCTGACGTAGAGCCCGTGCGCGCCGCGACCGGTCGGCAGGAAGCGAAGCACCCGAAGGGTGCGGGCGTCGATGAGGAAGACCCCGTTGCTGTTCTCGTCGGCGACGTAATAGGTGGCCCCGTCCGGGCTGATCTTGACGTCCTGCGGCTTGGGTTGCCGGCTGCTCTGAGCCGGCAGGGTGATCTGCCGGACGACCCGCTGATGGACCATGTCCACCCACAGCATTGTGCCGCTGAACTCACACGAGAAGAGCGCGTGCGTCCCGTCGGGCGAGAAGTCGGCGTGGTCGACGCCGCTGCACGGCACCCGCAGGGAGCGCTGCAGCGCCATCGTGTGCGGGTCGCGGAAGTCCAGCCGCTGCAACCGTTCCGCCACGACGACTGCGTGCGCGCCGTCGGCGGTGAAGTAGAGGTTGTAAGGGTCGTCGACCGGCACCGGCCTGCCGAATCGACCGGTCCGCGGGTCGATCGGGGTGAGGCTGTTGCCCGCGTCGTTGTCGACCCAGAGCGTCTTCAGGTCGTACGACGGGGTGACGTGCTGGGGGAGCCGGCCGACCCGTTCCACCCGCAGGACCTTGAAGCTGACCGGGTCGATGACGTGCACGGTGGCGTCGTCGTCATCGGGGACATACATCAGCGGCTTGGCCAGTCGGGCCTGCGGCGCGAGCAGGCCGGCGCGGTCCGCCGCGTAGAGGTCGCGCGGGTCGACCGCCGCTGGGACCGTCGGTGCAGACCGCTGCGGGGCAACGGACGGCGTCGGCGTCGGCGCTGCAGTGGCGGCGCCAACCGCCTTGGCGACGCGGCGGGGGGCACTGCCGCTGCAGGCAGGCACGAGGGCCAGGGCGAGCAGAGCGGGCAGGACGCGCAATCGGGACGGCACGGGACCTCACTGATCGGGGGGAGGGTGACCGGGGAGGGCGTCGGCAGGAGCCGCCCGGGTCGGCGTACCGAGTCTAGGCAACGGTGGGTCAGCGCACGGTCAAGCCGGCCCGCGACCGGCGGGGTGGCAGGATGGGCGCTCGACCCACCCAGCGGCAGGAGCAGTCGATGGCCAACCCGTTCATCAAGGGCTGGAAATATCTCATGGCAGCCTTCGGGGCCAAGATCGACGAGAAGGCCGATCCGAAGATCCAGATCCAACAGGCGATCGAGGACGCGCAGCGTCAGCATCAGGCGCTGACGCAGCAGGCCGCCGCGGTCATCGGCAACCAGCGGCAGCTCGAGATGAAGCTGGCGCGGCAGATGAGCGAGGTCGAGAAGCTGCAGGGCTCGGCGCGGCAGGCGCTCGTCCTGGCCGACCAGGCGCGGACGACCGGCGATGCGGCCAAGGCGGCGGAGTACGAGCAGACCGCGCAGGCGTTCGCCAACCAGCTGGTGTCCGGCGAGAAGAACATGGAGGACCTGAAAAACCTCCACGACCAGGCGTTGCAGGCCGCTCAGCAGGCGAAGAAGGCCGTCGAGACCAACGCGATGGTGGTCCAGCGAAAGCTCGGCGAGCGGACCCAACTCCTCAGCCAGCTCGAACAGGCCAAGATGCAGGAACAGGTCACCAAGAGCCTGTCGTCGATGTCGGAGCTCTCCGCGCCGGGCAATACGCCGTCGCTGGACGAGGTCCGGGACAAGATCGAGACCCGGTACGCCAAGGCGCTCGGCGGGGCAGAGCTCGCCAGCAGCAGCGTCGAGGGGCGGATGCTCGAGGTCGAGAAGTCGACGATGGACTTCGCCGGGCAAGCCCGGCTGGACCAGATCCGGGCCAGCCTGTCCGGCAACCAGCTCGCCGCCCCGCCGGCAGCTCCCGCCGCGCCGCTGACCACCGGCACGCCCGCCGCCGACCAGCAGGCCGACGGCAGCACCGCCGGCTGACCAGCTCCGAAGGAGCCTGCCGTGCCCGACGACCGCCCACCGCTCCCGCCGTTCGACGAGGCCTCCGCCCGCGCCAAGGTCCAGGCAGCCGAGGACGGCTGGAACACCCGTGACCCGCAGAAGGTCGCCGGTGCCTACACGCCGGAGTCGGTCTGGCGCAACCGCGACACCTTCCTGCAAGGCACCGCGCAGATCGTCGAGTTCCTGACCGGCAAGTGGCAGCGCGAGCAGGATTACGCGCTGCGCAAGGAGCTCTGGACCTTCGGCGGCAACCGGATCGCGGTTCGCTTTCAGTACGAATGGCACGACGCGGCCGGCCAGTGGTGGCGCAGCTACGGCAACGAGAACTGGGAGTTCGCCCCCGACGGCCGGATGTCACGCCGGGAGGCCAGCATCAACGATGTGGCGATCGGCGCGGCAGACCGGCGGATCCATGGACCGCGACCCGAAGCCGAGCGGGGCCAGAGCATCGGCGTGCAGTAGGGCTCAGAGGGAGGCGAGGGCCGCGAACACCGGCGTCAACGCACGCGATTCCGGGTCGAGGTGCTCGAAGTGCCCGACGCCCGGCAGCACGTGCAGCTCCGCGCCGGTTGCCTCGGCGTAGGCCTGGCTCTGGCCGACCGGCACGGTCGGGTCGACGTCGCCATGCACCAGCACGAGTCGTACGCCGGGAAGCGGCAGCAAGGCCTGGGGTGAGGCAATCGCGTAGCGATCGGGTACGCGGTCGGGGAGTCCGCCCAGCAGGGCCTGGACCGCACCGCGTCCGAGCCGCTGCACCGCGCCGGCGACGAGGTCGGCGACCGGCGCTTGGGCCACCGCAAGCACTGGTCGTACGACTGGGCGGGCGCCGACCGCGCCGGCTGGCAGTCGACCTCTGGAGGCAAGCCACAGGGCCAGGTGGCCACCGGCGGAGTGACCGACGACCGCCACCCGGGACAGGTCGACCCGCGGGCAGGTCGCCACCTGGTCGAGCGCCGCCGCCGCGTCGGTCAGGGTGGCCGGCCACGGCGCGGCGCTCGAGCGGTAGTCGATGTTCCAGACGGCGAACCCGCGGTCAACCAGGGCCACGGCAACCGCGTCCTGCAGGTGCCGGTCGAAACCGCGCCGCCAGTAGCCGCCGTGGACCAGCACGACCAGCGGCAGACCCCGGCGACCCGCCGGGAGCCACCATTCACCCCGCTGCAGCCGCTTCGGGCCGTAGTGCTGGACGGTCCGGTCGACTGGTCCGGCCGGGCGGCCGGGCCGTGCACCGTAGACCCGCCTCACGGCGCGAGCCGGCGCGCCTCGTCGGCCCGCGCCTGCACCAGCTCGATGCTCGCCAGAAAGGCTTCGCGTTGCACCGGGTAGGTCGCGCCGTTGAAGGCGCCCCAGGTCTCCCGGTCGTCGACGCCGGCCAGCCGCGGCGCGAACCAGGCGAACTTGACGGCCGTGCTTGCGCACAACCCGAGCCGGGCCAGCCGGGGGTCGACCGACGGTGGCAGCGCGCCGGCGAAAGCCTCCCAGGTGGCGGTGTCGAGTTGGTCGATGAGTGCGACGGGCTGCCAGAGGTCGGCGACCGAGTCGGGCACCAGATTGCCGAGATCCTCACCGATCGCTGCGATCCCTGTATAGGCGAAGTCGGTGACGACGGTGGCGCCCTCGTCGTCGAACAGGTTGCCCGGCCACAGGTCGAGGTGGGCCAGGCTGCGCGGCAGCGTATCGAGCACCGCCAACCACCGGTCGCGCTCGGCCCACAACCGCTCGGCCGGGCCGCGCAGGTGCTCCAGGTCACCCCAGGGCTTGGCGAAGGCGGCCTCGTCGTCATCCCGAAGCCTGGTGTAGGCGCGCAACCAGCCGCGCGACAGCCATGGCTCATCGATGGGCTCGAGCGCTGCGAGTCGACCGAAACTGGCTGCTGCACGGGCGATCCGCTCGACGTCCCAGGTGGGGCCCGGGGTACCGGTGAGGTCCTCGAGCCACAGCGCGCAGACGGCGGCTTCGCGGTCGGGCCGGGGGTCGATCTGCGGCTCGCGATCGGTCAGGCCAAGCAGCCGCGGCATCCGGAGACCCGCTTCGGCCAGGCGCGCCCGCAGGCCATTGCTGGCGTACGCCGATGCCTCCCGCCGCCACCACCACGGCGATGCGCTGCTGGCCGCAGCCGGCCACCGGCGGTTGGCGCCTTGGTGCAGCACCTTGACGACCGCGCTGCGACCATCGGCCGCCCGCACCCGGTACAGGCGCTTCGTGGCGCCGGCGACGGGCGTGTGGTCGACCGGTTCGACGGTGAACGGGCCGCCGCCGAGGAACCGCTCCGCGTCGCTCATGAGCGGTACTTCGTCCGGCCGACGGCGCGTTCCCGTCGGGCCGGGGTGGGGGGCGGCGCCGGCCCGAGTTGGCAGCGCGGACACCAGTAGGTCAGTCGCTGCCTGGGCGCCCGGCCCTGCTCGGCGGTGGCGATGCGGGTGCCGCACCTGCGGCAGGGGCGCCCGGACCGCTCGAAGACCCAGTGGTCCTCGCCAGGTCGCAGCGAGCCGGTGGTCGCCTGCTCCCAGCGGTCACGGTTGACCATCAGCAGCCGCCTGGCCCGGCGTACCAGGGCCGGGAGGTCGGTCACATCACCGACCCGAACCCAGGGTGTGAGGCCCTGCAGGAACAGCACCTCGGTGCGGTAGAGGTTGCCCAGACCGGCCAGGTTGCGCTGGTCGAGCAGGGCCAGGCCGACCTCGGCGGCCGGCTCGGCGGCCAGCCGGCGGACTGCCTCCCCGGCGTCGAAGCCGTCGTCGAGGACGTCGGGCCCGAGGTGCCCGACGACGTCGTCCTCACGTCCGGTCGGCAGCAGCGCGACGACGGGCAGCCGGTAGCCGACGGCCTGCCACTCGGCGTTGGCCAGCACCACTCGGACCTGCCACTCGGCGCCGCCGGACCAGCGGTCGCCGGGCCGGTAGAGATGCCAGCTGCCGTCCATCCGGAAGTGGGTGTGCAGCGTCAGCCCGCCCTCGATCCGGGTCAGCAGGTGCTTGCCGCGGGGGACCACCTCGAGCACCCGACGGCCGGTGAGGTCGGTGGTCGCGAGCTGCGGCACCCGGAAGTCACTGGTCGTCAGCTCCCGGCCGGCGAGCGCCTCGCGCAGCCGCTTCGCCGCCAGCCAGACGGTGTCGCCCTCGGGCACCCGCACCTCCTGTTGTCTCGATCCGAGGTCATCCTCGCCGGTCGGGCGGGGATGCCGCCTGCTCGCGGCTGCTGGACCCCGCTCGCCCCGGTGGGCTGGTCCCATCTTGCCGCCCTCGCCGGACGACAGGAGCGGCCAGAGCATGCCAACGGCCCGCGGTCGGGGACGGTCGGCTCGTGGGCATGTCGTGGCGCAGGGATGGGGGCTCAGTAGCCCCTGGGTCGTCGATGATGACGCTGGCCACCGCGAGTCGTCCACGTCACCGTGTCGTCCGGTTCGACCGTGATGGTGAAGCTGGCGTGCTTGCCCCGATGGTGATGTCGGCACAGCGAGCCGATGTTGGCGGGGCTGGTCGGCCCGAGCGGCCAAGGGATGCGGTGGTCCTTGTCGGTGGCCCGGCGGTGGCAGCCGGGGAATGTGCACGTCCGGTCCCGGACCTCGATCAGCCGGATCAACCTGCCGGACGGCCGGTAGCTGTCGCCGCGCAGGTCGCGCACGATGATCGGATCGGTCCGCATCCGCTCCAGCAGCACGGGCAGGCGACCTGTCGCGGCTCCGGCGGGCTGCAGCCCCGATCGGTGCTGACGGCATCGTCGACCGCCAGGACCTGCCCGGTCACGCTGTCGACGGCCACCCGGCGCAGCGGGTGGCAGGTGTCCAGCAGGTCCTGGGCGGTCGAGGGCAGCACCGGGCCGAAGCCGGGGATCTCGGCGAGCTCGAGGCCGCCGCCCTGAGCCGTGCTCACCGGGATCAGGATCTGCGCTTCCCAGTGGCCAGGGCCCTGACTGCCACCGGTGAGCAGGTCGATGAACAGGTCGAACATCCGGGCGTCGGTCGACCGTTCATCGCCCGGGTCCGGCTGCGTCGGCAGGGTCGCGGCCAGACTGGCCTTCACCGCAGCGATCATCTCCAGCGGCCCGCGAGCGTGCAGCACCGCCTGGCCATCGACGTCGGGGTAGCAACGGACCGCTCGGCCACGCGTCGCAGTGTCCTGCCGGCGCCGCGCAGCAGGCAGGTCCACGGTCAGGATCAGCCGGCGTACGACGGCGGCCAGCTCACCGGGGGTCTGCCCGGTGCAGCGGGCGAGCATGACCAGCACGATGGCTGCCTGCTGGTCCAGCCTGAGCTCGACCGTGTCGAGCTCGCGGAGCACGGCCCGGACGTGCCGCTCGGTGAGCACCCCGCGCTCCACGGACTCCAGCAGGCCGGGGAGCTCCGCGGCGCTGAGCGCCAGAGTTGTCAAGCTGCTGCCGGCGGTCGGGGACGCCCCGATCGCCAGACCGACCTCGTCGCCCACGAACTCCCGCTCGGCCGAGCCTGCCCGGTTCCAGGTGGCGACGATCGCCCGGCACTGGCCGGCGAACGCCAGATCCGCGAGGCGCTGCCAGTTGGCGATCCCATCGAGGTCCTCCCGCGCACTGGCGGTGAACAACAGGTTGTCCGCCCGCTCACACGACGCGTCGACCCAGGCTGCGAGGCGCTCGGCCGACAGCGCCTCGGCCGGCGGACGGGTGCTGCTCATGACTCGACACTAGAACGCGGGTCCGACAGTTCTGGAAGACGAGAAGCCAGGTCACTTCGGCCATCTGGCCCGCAAAGCGTCAGGCGCGCAGCCGTAGGCCCCTCGGGGTCGGCCGGAACCCGGCTTCCTCCAGCGCCAGCCCGAGGGTTGAGGTGAGCGCCGGTTCGCCGTCGGCCTTCTCGACCGTGAGCTTGCCGAGGGCGCCGTCGCGGACGGCGAGCGCCAGTGCGTCGACCGCCGGGGTCAGGCGGGCCGGTTCGTCGGTGAACGACAGCAGCGTCTTGCCCCCCCGTTCGACGTAGAGCACGCACGAGCCATCGACGAGCACCACCAAGGCGCCTGCCTTGCGGGCCGGTTTGTGGCCACGCTCGTCGTCGCGGACCGGCCAGGCCAGTGCCCCGCCGTACGGATTGGCGGGGTCGGTGGCTGCGACGACGACCGCGCGGGCATCGTCGCGTCGCTTGCGCTGCCGCGAGGTGTCCCAGCCGCCGGGCACGGGTGTGGCCCACAGCGGCTCGTCCTCGACCGGCCGGACCGCCGCGAGTGCCCGCATCCGGTCGACGGCCCCGGGTGCGGCGAACTGCGAGGCCCCGAGCCCTTCGACGAAATAGCCCCGGCGGACCCGGCCGGCCTCCTCGAACGCCTTCAGGACGGCGTAGACGGCCGCGAAGCCGCCGGGGGCGCGCTCGGCCATGACCGCGCCGCGGGTGACGATGCCGAGCCGGTCGAGCAGGGCCTCGGCCAGGGCGTGCGTGCGCCGGGTGGCATCGGTGTCGCGGTCCGGCAGCCGGGACCAGCGTCCCGCCATGGTCGGCGGCCCGGTGCGGGTCGGCATGACGGGGCGACCGTAGCGGCTGCGCTGGCGTCCCGGGGCGCGCTTGGCGCTGTGTGTGGTGCGACCGGCGCCGAGCAGCGCGCGCAGCGGCGAGAGCGTGTCGTTGGTGAGATGCCCGGCCCAGACCAGATCCCAGATCGCCTGCTGCAGCGCCACATCGTCGGTCGACGCCACTCGGTCCGACAGTGACCGGAAGAACAGTGCCTGGCCACCGTCGAGCGCGGCCAGGATGTCGTCGTGCAGCGGGGTGCTGCTGAGCTCGCCGACCGGCGGGAGGACGAGCTCGGCGCTGTCGGCGGGCTGCAGGGTGACCCAGCCGTCGTTGCCGGGCAGCGAGCCCTGACCGGCCCACAGCACCTCACCGGCCGCAGTGAGCTCGTCGAGCATGGCGGGGGTGTAGCCGGCGACCCGGCTGGGGAGCACCAGCGACTCGAGTGCGGACGCCGGGACGGTGGCGCCCTGCAGCTGTTCGATCGCCCGCAGCAGCCCGTCGGCGCCCCTGCCGCCCGAGCCGCCGAGGCCCTGCCACTGCGGCAGGAACCGGGCCAGCGCTTCGGGCGGGACGGGTTCGACCTCCTTGCGGAGCTTGGCGAGCGACCGGCGGCGCAGCGAGCGGAGCACCTCGGCGTCGCACCACTCCAAGCCCGAGCCACCAGGACGGAACTCACCGTGTACGACGCGACCGGAGGCACTGAGCCGGGCCAGCGCCGCATCGACGACTGCCACCCCGAGGCCGAACCGCTGGGCGACCTGCAGGGGATGGAACGGCCCGTGCGTGCGGGCGAACCGCGACACCAGGTCGCCGAGCGGGTCACGGACGGGTTCGAGGAACGTCTCGGGCACACCGACCGGCAGCGCCGTGCCGAGCGCGTCCTGCAGCCGGCCGGCATCCTCGATCGCCGCCCACCGCTGCTCACCGGCGATGCGCACCCGGATCGCCCGGCGGGCGTCCTCCAGCTCGGCCAACCAGGCCGCTGTCGCACCGCGGGCGATCGCCTCGGCGGTGGTGAGGTCGCCGAGCCGCCGGAGCAGGTCGGCGGTGCCCTCCAGGTCGGTGGCGCGGCGTTGCTCGGTCAGCAGCTGCGCCTCGGCCTCGACCTCGGCGAGGGCGTCGCCGTCGATCAGCTCGCGCAACTCGGCCTGGCCGAGAAGCTCTGCCAACAGGGCGGAGTCGAGCGACAGCGCCTGCGCCCGCCGCTCGGCCAGCGGCGCATCCCCTTCATACATGAAGGCGCCGATGTAGCCGAACAGCAGCGACCTGGCGAACGGCGACGGCTGGGTGGTCTCGACCTCGACCAGGCGCACCCGCCGGGCCTGCACGTCCTGCATCAGGCCGACCAGGCCCGGCACGTCGAAGACGTCCTGCAGCACCTCCCGCATCGTCTCGAGCACGATCGGGAAGGTGGCGTACTGCGCGGCGACCGACAGCAGTTGCGCGGCCCGCTGCCGCTGCTGCCACAACGGTGTACGCCGGGTCGGGTTGCGGCGCGGCAGCAGCAGTGCCCGGGACGCGCACTCACGGAAGCGGCTGGCGAACAGCGCCGAGCCGCCGACCTCGGCCTGGACGGCGGGTTCGATGTCCTCTGGCTCGAAGACCGCCATCGCGCCGTCCGGGGCCTGCTCGGTCTCCGGCAACCGCAGCACGATGCCGTCGTCGGCGTGCATCGACTGCACATCGACGCCGTAGCTCTCGCGCAGCCGCGCGGTCAGGGCGAGCGCCCACGGCTCGTTGACCTGGGCGCCGAACGGCGAGTGAATCGCGAGCCGCCAGTCGCCGAGCTCGTCGCGGAACCGCTCGACCAGGATTGTCCGGTCGTCCGGTAGCACGCCGGTGGCCTCGCGCTGCTCGGCGAGGTAGGCCAGCAGGTTCTGCGAGGCGCAGAGGTCGAGGCCGGCGACCCGCAGCCGCTCCTGCTGACCCTCGTCGTCGAGGGCCGACAGCTCGCGCAGGAAAGCGCCCAGGGCCCGGCCGAGCTCGATCGGGCGACCGGGTGCGTCGCCTTTCCAGTAGGGCATCCGGCCCGGCTGACCGGGCGCCGGGGTGACGAGGACCTGGTCGTGGCTGATGTCCTCGATCCGCCAGGCCGAGGAGCCGAGCAGGAAGACGCAGCCCACCCGCGACTCGT
>JBKJOO010000130.1:0-3289 GCA_046595615.1 Mycobacteriales bacterium
GATGGGCGTCGACCACGTGCACGCGGGCACCGTCGTCGGCAAGCTCGAGGGCGACCCGGCTACCACCCGGGGCTTCTACGACACGCTGCGCGAGGACAAGATTCTGACCAATCCGGCGAACGGCATCTTCTTCGACCAGGACTGGGCGTCGATGCCGGGCGTCATGCCGGTCGCCTCCGGTGGCATTCACGCCGGGCAGATGCATCAGCTGCTGGACCTCTTCCAGGATGATGTGATTCTCCAGTTCGGTGGCGGCACGATCGGCCACCCGCACGGCATCGCCGCGGGCGCCGAGGCCAACCGGGTAGCCCTGGAGTCCATGGTCAAGGCCCGCAACGAGGGGCGGGACCTGCTGCGCGAAGGACCCGACCTGCTCCGCAAGGCGGCGAAGAACTGCCCGTCGCTCGAGGCCGCCCTGACCGTCTGGGGCGACATCACCTTCGACTACACCAGCACCGATACCCCGGACTTCGTCCCGACCGCGACGCCCTCGTCCTGACCGTGACCTTCCCACCGACTGGAGCACTGGTATGAAGCTTCGACACGGCACCTTCTCGTATTTGCCGGACCTGACTGACGACGACGTCGCGGCGCAGGTCAAGTACGCCCTCGACAAGGGCTGGCCCGTCTCGGTCGAGTACACCGATGACCCGCACCCGCGCAACATCTACTGGGAGATGTGGGGCCTGCCGATGTTCGACCTGGCTGAGCCTGACGGCGTGATCGCGCAGATCAACGAGTGCCGCACCACGTTCCCGCAGCACTACGTCCGGGTCCTGGCCTATGACGCGAGTCTGGGCAAGCAGACGACGGCCATGTCGTTCCTGGTGCAGCGCCCCGCGCACGAACCGGGATTCGTCCTGGAGCGCGTCGAGGGACCGGACCGGACGCAGCGCTACGCAGTGCGTTCCTACGCCACGGACCGGCCGGCCGGAGCCCGGTACGTGGACCAGTAGGTCATGACCAGCTCACAGGGCTTCGGGCTCCCTAGGCCGTCGACCACGAAGTCGGCTGCGCCCGAGGCGGAACCGACCGAGCCGGTGCTCCTCGGGGACGACGCGGAACTCGACCTCTCGGCGGACGAGGCGGCAGGCAGGGTCGACAAGACCCTGGCTGCGCTCGACGCCGAGCTGGTCGGCCTGTCATCGGTCAAGCGGCGCGTCCGCGAGATCGCCTCGTTACTTCTGGTCGACCGGGCTCGGCAGCAATTCGGCCTCACCTCGTCGAAGCCGACGTTGCACATGAGCTTCAGCGGCGGGCCGGGCACCGGAAAGACAACCGTGGCCATGCGCATGGCGGCGATCCTGCACGCGCTCGGCTACATCCGGGCGCCGCGGGTGCATGTCGTCACCCGCGACGACCTGGTGGGCCAATTCATCGGACATACAGCCCCCAAGACCAAGGAAGCGATCGCCCGGGCGGCCGGCGGAGTGCTCTTCATCGACGAGGCGTACTACCTGTTCCGTCCCGAGAACGAACGCGACTACGGTCAGGAGGTCATCGAGATCCTGCTCACCGAGATGGAGAACGACCGGGGCGACCTGGTGGTGATCTTTGCTGGCTACCCGGACCGGATGGCCACGTTCTTCTCCGCGAACCCAGGCCTGAGCTCGCGCGTGCCGCACCACATCGAGTTTGAGGATTACGACCGCGGCGAGCTGATGCAGATCGCCGAGCTCATGGTCGCGGGTGAGTCCTTCCAGTTCGACGAGCCGGCCCGGGAGGCATTCGACGAGTACCTCAATCGCCGGATGGCGCGGCCGAACTTTTCCAACGCCCGCAGCGTGCGCAACGCGATCGAGCGCTGCCGCCTGCGCCATGCACGCCGTCTGGTCGCGCTGGACCGTCCGCTCGGCAAGCGGGACCTCGTCACGTTCACCGCGGAGGACGTCCGCGGGAGCAGCCTGTTCGATGACGAGGACGAACCCGTCGAGCAGTGACTGCGGGACGCAGCACATCAGGGAAAGAGGCCTGACTGCACCATGACCGCGCACCGTCTGTTATGGAATGTTCAACAAGTGGCTCGTGTCACTGGTCTGGTGGGGAACTATGGTCGTCGACCTGGCTCGTGCGCAGGGTGAGCTGGTGCACCAATGCCGCGGGCTGGCGTCCCGCGGACTCGTGCTGGCGGCGGCGGGCAACGCGAGCGTCGCCGTGGGAGATCACCTGCTGCTGACCGTGACCGGTGCGGTCTTCGCCGAGTTGGGGCCGGACGATCTCGTCCTGACCGACCGCAGCGGACGGGTGCTCTCCGGGGAGCGCCCGCCGACCTCCGAGCTGGCGTTGCACCTGGCCGCGCACGAGCTGCCCGGCACCCGCGCGGTCGTGCACACACACGGGCGCCACGCGATCGCGCTGTCGACCGTGACCGATGTTGTGCCCGCCCTGCACTACTACGCGCTCGACCTGGGCGGCCCGGTCCCGGTCGCGCCGTACCGCTGCTACGGCACGGACGAACTGGCCGGGGTGACCATCGCCGCCCTGGCGGGGCGCAGCGCCGTCGTGATGGCCCACCACGGAAGCATCACCGTCGGCAGCACGCTCGAGCAGGCCGCCGCACGCGCCGACCTGCTCGAGTGGCTGTGCGAGGTGGCCCTGCTCGCGCGTGCCGCGGGGCAGCCGGCCGAGCTGTCGAGCGAGCAGCTCGAACAGGTGCGGGCACGGAACGACCCGCGCCGGGAGATCGCTCGGTGACCGTGTAGAGACCGATCGACGCATCCTGGCTCGCGATGTGGTGGTGTCTTGCATCCACTGCCGCACGTCGCCTGGCAGCCGAGCGCTGCACAAGAACTCGCCGGGACAGGTAAGTGCTCTGGGTGTCTGAGCCGTTGTATGGACGTGACTGGTCAGGTGGGTTGGGGTAGCCAGGCGTTGCCTTCGGCGAGTTGGACCAGTGCCTGGTAGATGTTGATGCTGTTTTTGCCGGCGGTGGCGGTGGCGGTGGCGGTGGCGGTGGCGGTGGCGGTGTAGGAGCGGATCGCGGCGAAGTGCTGGGCGCCGGTGAGGGTGCGGTGGCAGCCGGAGATCTTCTGCCGGGTTTTGACCATGCGGATGTCGCGTTCGGTGAGGTTGTTATCGAAGCCGATGGTCGGGTCGGTGGTGAACGCGAGGTAGTTGGTTTCGCGGTAACCGATCCGGCGGGCCAGGGTCCGGTGCTTGTTGCCGAGGGTGCCAGGGTCGTGGTGCGTGGTGGGGTCGGCGCCGACGGTGGCGGCGTCGGTAAGCCGCCCGCGGGGTCGGGGGTGCTGCCAGCGGTGTTCGCGGTGTCGGTCAGCGTCTTGATCGCCAG
>JBKJOO010000136.1:0-3222 GCA_046595615.1 Mycobacteriales bacterium
CGGCCCGGTGTCAGCGGCGTTCAACCCGGCGGTCACCCTCGCCGAGCGCGCCCTCGGGGCCATCACCACCCGGGCCGCCGCCGTGTTCGTCGCCGCCCAGGTCGTTGGCTGCTGCGCCGGGGTCATGGTTGCGAACGTGATGTTCGGAGTATCCGCCGTCGACGTCAGCGGGCACGATCGGTCGTCGGGCGGTCTGTGGCTCGGCGAGGCCGTCGCGACCTTCGGGCTCCTCGTCGTGATCTTCGGCGTGGTCCGCGCCGGACGGTCCTCGATGACGGCGTTCGCGGTCGGCGGCTACATCACCGCCGCCTACTGGTTCACCAGCAGCACGTCGTTCGCAAACCCCGCCATCACGATCGGGCGCACGTTGAGCGACACCTTCGCGGGCATCGCCCCGTCGTCGGTCCCGATGTTCGTCGTCATGCAGCTGTTCGGCGCGGGGCTGGCCGTCGGCGCCGTCCTCGCGCTCTACCCGGACGCCCGGGCCGTCGCCTACGACATCACGCACCTCGACCACACCGCCCGGCAGGAGACCCAATGACCAAGCCCGTGATCCTGTTCGCGTGCGTCCACAACGGCGGACGCAGCCTGGCCGCGAAAATTCTCACTGAGCACCACGGCGGCGACCGCGTCGACGTTCGGTCCGCCGGCAGCAAGCCCGGCGACAGCCTCAACCCCGTCGTACAGGTCCTCCAAGAACGTGGCCTGTCGGTCGAGGGAGAGACCCCGACGCTCCTCACCTCCGTCAGCGTCCAGGAAGCCGACGTCGTCATCACGATGGGCTGCGGCGAGACCTGCCCCGTCTTTGCCGGCAAGACCTACGAGGACTGGCAGCTCGACGACCCCAAGGGACAAGACCTCGCCACCGTCCAGCGCATCGTCGTCGAGATCGACACACGAGTGCAGGACCTGCTCACCCGCGTCTCGATCTAGCGCTGAGCCGCCCCCCTGAACGCTGGCACCGACGAGCAGCCAGATATCCCTTGGCCTACGACCACAGCTCCCGGGTTCCTCGCCTTCAAGATGAGTTTCGGCAAGCTCGGCTGCCTGCGCTGGCTCGGAGGCTGGGAAGCTCGTTCGCCCAGGACCTCCGCGGCCGCACGCATTGCCGACGACCCGCAGAAGTTCAGGACAGCGGCACCCTGCCAGGCGTGTCGATTGAAGCTGAGTGAACGTCGGCACCGGGCGTTCCCACGACAGCTGCCATGCTCGCGGCCTCATATGCGGCCCGAAGAGTCTCGAGTCGTTCCTTGAGCGCCGGTCCCACCCGACCCTTGAGCTTCGTCTCGACCAGCAGGGGGTGATCCGAGACCTCGTTGCCAGTAAGAAACCGCCCAGGCACCAGCAACTGGCCACGACGATCCATCTGATTGACAACCTGCAGGTTCCAGCGAGCCACGTCAGTGAACCCGCGCGCTCCACCAAGCACGACCGCCTCGAGCCGACGCGAAGCCGACGTCTGGGGTCGAGGCGTGAGCTCGTCGAGCAGCTGCCGAACAGCAACGACGTCGGCTCGCAGCCCCATGAGCGCCGGCGTCGTGGTGCGGAGCTGCCGGACGTGCAGATGGACGAGGCGCCAAGCCGCGCCGCCCTTTTGAAGGCGGGCCAGCCCTCGACGAGCACCCAGGTCCGCCGGCGAGTCCTTGGACGCTCCCGCGGCCCGCAACAACTGACCCGCCTGGTCGTGCACCAGCACCCCGGCCACGGCGAAGTCCGCGAGCGAACACGCACCCACTCGCTCTTCGCGAGTCAGCTGCCAGGCCATCCGCTGCATGCGGGCCAGCCGGTCGCCGAGCTCTGTGATCGGGTCCCCCGAGCGGACCGCCGGTCGGGCCACACCCAGTTCGGCTAACGGGGCCGCGAAGCCTGCAAGTCCTCCGAGCGCGCGGGCTTCCAGCGCCACCTCCAAGAGCGGGTCGGTGTTGGGGATGAGCCCCGCGACCTCCGACCAATCGACCCCGGCCTGACCAACCCGAAGGCCCATGGGGATGGCGGCCGAGGCCACGGGGATCGTGACAGCCGCCAGCTCACCAAACGCCGCGGCCCGGATCGAGGGGTCCTCCAACAACGCCGCCGAAGGACTTCGCCATCCCCAGTGCGTGTCGCGATGGGTAGCCAGCAGATCCGTAGCCGCCCGCACAGTCGCGCCGGCTGCTGCCCACGACGACGAGACGGCAAGGTTGCGCTTGCCAGTCGCGAGATCCCGAAGACCCAGGTGCGCGAGATGATCAGCGAGTTGCGCCGCGATGCTGGTGAGCGCGTTCCGTCGGCGACTACGGACTCTGGCGCGACGGCGGATTTGCCGTCGGCGCGCTCGTCGCCGGCGTCCTCGCCGACGCCTTCGGCATCGTCGCCGTCATCTGGACCATCGCCGCCCTCGTCGCCTCCGGCGTCGTCGTTGCAGTCCGCATGTACGAAACCGGCAGGAGCGTTCCTCAAACCGCATAGGGAAGAAGGCCCCTGTCCTACAGGGGGACTTGCTGAGATTGTTCTGGTCGAAGTAGCAGGAAGGCGAACGGAGCCGGCCAGCCCAGCAGAGTTGGGTTGGGTAATTCGGTCCGTTCAGTCAGCCCCAGAAGATGCAGGAGGGGTCGCGGTCGAGCTCGCGGAGCAAGTCGTCGACTCGGTGGGAGGGCGGCAGTAGGTCATAGAGGTGGAACCGGAGGTTGCGGTCGCGCCAGTAGAGCGTCCACGACGCGTCCGCGACGGTGTAGCGGAGGCGGGCGATCGGGAGGCTGGTCCAGTCCCGGCCGAAGTCCTCACGCTATGGAGCGCGCCGCTCGACGATCGTGAGGTGTCGCGCGGTGACCTGGCATTCCACGACGATTTGGTGGCGGGCGCGCCCGGGCACCCGAACGGCGCACCAGCGCTGTACTCGTGCGATGTCGAAGTCCGGTACAGCCACCCGTTCACCGGCCGCCCACCCCGCTTCTGCCACTTCTCCGCGGCGAGCGACTGACCCGCCTACTGCGCCGTTTCGTTCGCCGTCGTAAAACGACTCAGATCCGGCCTTCGAGTGTTTCCACAGGTCAGCACCATGATCACGTTGATCCTGTGCTTATCGCCTGCGGAAGTCCGGCCAGACCGTGTTGGCGGTTAACGACAACATCGAAGCCTCGCCTCGCCGCCCGGGACTTGTTCGGCCCAATGTGACGTGAAAGGGCGGTGCTTGAAATTCGATTCGCAGGCCACCCGGTCGATGCTAAAATGGCTGATCTGGTG
>JBKJOO010000213.1:0-6291 GCA_046595615.1 Mycobacteriales bacterium
GCGGCGGCCCGCAACCTGGCCGAGCGGCTCGCCGACGTCCCCTTCGCGGTGCGGTCCACGGACGAGAAGCCCTACACCCGCAAGCCGTACGCCCCGTTCATGACCTCGACCCTGCAGCAGGAGGGCGGGCGCAAGCTGCGCTTCTCCGCTCAGCGGGTGATGCAGACCGCCCAGCGGTTGTACGAGAACGGCTACATCACCTACATGCGTACCGACAGCACCAACCTGTCGGAGACCGCGGTCAGTGCCGCGAGGCAGCAGGCTCGGGACCTCTACGGCCCCGAGTACGTCCCGGACGCCCCGCGCCGCTACGCCGGCAAGGTGAAGAACGCCCAGGAGGCGCACGAGGCGATCCGCCCGTCCGGTGACGTGTTCCGGACCCCTGGCGAGCTGCGCCCCCAGCTCTCCGGGGACGAGTACCGCCTCTACGAGCTGATCTGGCAGCGGACCGTCGCCTCCCAGATGGCCGACGCCCGCGGCGTGAGCGCCAACATCAAGCTCGGCGCGGTCACCGCGGACGGCACCGACGCGGAGTTCTCCGCCTCCGGCAAGGTCATCACGTTCCCCGGCTTCCTGCGCGCCTACGTCGAGGGCAGTGACGACCCGGACGCCGAGCTCGAGTCGACCGAGCGCCGGCTGCCGAAGGTCGCGGTCGGTGACGGCCTGACCGCCGAGACCCTGGAGCCGCAGGGCCACACCACCTCACCGCCGGCCCGCTACACCGAGGCCTCGCTGGTCAAGCAGCTCGAAGAGCTCGGCATCGGCCGGCCGTCGACGTACGCCTCGATCATCACGACGGTGCAGGACCGCGGTTACGTCTGGAAGAAGGGTTCCGCGCTCGTTCCGACCTGGCTCGCCTTCGCCGTCGTCGGGCTGCTGGAGCAGCACTTCGGCCGGCTCGTCGACTACGGCTTCACCGCCTCGATGGAGGACGACCTCGACGTCATCGCCGGTGGTCAGGGCAACAGCGTCGAGTGGCTGACCCGGTTCTACTTCGGCGGCGACGACGGCAAGGCAGGTGGGTTGGGGAGCCAGGGAGGGCTGAAGAAGCTCACCACCGACCGGCTCGACGAGATCGATGCCCGCGAGATCAACTCGATCGTGATCGGCCGGACCGGGGACGGCACCGAGGTCGTCGTCCGGGTCGGGAAGTTCGGCCCCTACGTCCAGGTGGGCGACAAGCGCGCGTCGCTGCCCGACAACCTCGCGCCCGACGAGCTCACGCCGGAGCTCGCGGTCGAGCTGGCCGACGCCCCGAGCAACGACCGGGTGCTCGGCACCGACCCGGTGACCGGTCACGACGTCGTCGCCAAGTCCGGTCGCTACGGCCCCTACGTCTCGCTCGTGCTGCCAGAGGGGTCGCCGGACAAGCCGCCGACGGCGTCGCTGTTCAAGACGATGGACATCGCCTCGCTCACGCTCGAGGACGCCTTGCGGCTGATGACCTTGCCGCGGGTGCTCGGCGAGGCGCCCGGTGGCGAGCCGATCACGGCACAGAACGGCCGCTACGGGCCCTACATCACCAAGGGCACCGACTCCCGGTCGCTGACCGACGAGGAGCAGTTGTTCACCGTCACCCTCGACGAAGCGCTCGCGCTGCTCGCGCAACCCAAGCAGCGTGGCCGGGCCGCCGCCGCGCCGCCGCTCAAGACGCTCGGCAAGGACCCGACGACCGACGCCCCGATGGTGGTGAAAGAGGGCCGGTTCGGTCCGTACGTCACCGACGGCGAGACCAACGCCTCGCTCCGTAAGGGCGACGACATCGACACGCTGACCGACGAGCGGGCCGCCGAGTTGCTCGCCGACCGGCGGGCCCGCGGTCCGGCCCCGAAAAAGAAGGCCGCTGCCCGGAAGGCGCCAGCCAAGAAAACCACCGCCAAGAAGACCACCGTCAAGAAGGCACCGGCCAGGAAGACCGCTGCGAAGAAGACCGGCGGGAAGGCTGCACCGGCCAAGAAGGCACCAGCGCAGGACTGAGCCCGGGTCGCGACACCGGGAGCGTGCCGCCGGTACGCCGTACGCTCCTGTGGTGGACCGTCCTGCCGTGGTTGCGAGCGACGACGTGGTGGGAGATTCGACCGCGCCAAACGGTGGCGTCCTGCGGATCCCGGCGTTCCGGCGGCTCTACGTCGCGCTGGCGTTCTCGAGCCTGGGCGACTGGCTGGGCTTTCTCGCCACCACCAGCCTTGCGACGCAGTTTGCGACGTCACTGTCCGGCAAGGCCTACGCGACCGGCGGTGTGCTCGTCTTCCGGCTGCTGCCCGCGGTGCTGCTTGGCCCGCTCGCCGGTGCGTTCGCGGACCGGTTCGACCGGCGCCGCACGATGGTCGTCTGCGACCTGCTCCGGTTCGGGCTGTTCCTGTCGATCCCGCTGGTGCACAACTTCCCCTACCTGCTGGCCGCGAGCTTCCTGATCGAGTCGGTCAGCCTGTTCTGGATCCCGGCGAAGGAGGCCTCGGTCCCCAACCTCGTCCCCCGCGAACGGCTCGAGGCGGCCAACCAGCTCTCGCTCATCGCGACCTACGGCTCGGCCCCGGTGGCGGCGGCCGTGTTCGCCGCGCTGGGCCTGTTCAGCCGTGCGATCGGGGAGGGGATCACCCACTTCTCGGCCAACACCACCGATCTGGCGCTGTACGTCGATGCCGCGACGTTCCTGTTCAGCGCGCTGACCATCTTCCGGCTCCGGGTCATCCCGAGCCCGAACACCGGGGTCACGGCGGACGGTGACACGACGTCGCTGCTGGCCTCCCTGCGGGAAGGCCTGGCCTTCATGCGCGGCGAGCCGCTGGCCCGCGGGTTGCTCGTCGGCATGCTCGGCGCACTGGCCGCCGGCGGGGCGATCATCGCCCAGGGCAAGCTGTTCGCCGAGGTGCTGGGCGGCGGCGAGGCGGCCTACGGCCTGCTGTTCGGAGCGGTCTTCCTCGGCATCGCCGGCGGGGTGGCGCTCGGTCCGCGGGTCATCGGCGACCTGTCCCGCAAGCGGGTCTTCGGCCCGGCGATCGTCGGCGCCGGGGCGTCGCTCACCCTGATGTCGCTGGTGCCCAACCTGTTCGTCGCAGCCGTGTCGACCTTGCTCGTCGGCGCCTTCGCCGGTGTCGCCTACGTCGTCGGGCTGACCCTGCTCGGCGGCGAGGTGGACGACGAGTTGCGCGGCCGCACATTCGGCCTGGTGCAGTCGCTGATGCGCATCGACCTGCTCGTCGTGACGGGCACCACGCCGTTCATCACCGGCGCGATCGGCACCCGCAACATCCAGTTGCCGGGCAACGGGCCGCAGGACTTCACCATCAACGGCGTGCAGGTCACGTTGCTGGTCGGCGGCGTGCTCGCGATGATCGTCGGACGGGCGGCGTTCCGGCAGATGGACGACCGGCCAGGGGTGCCGCTGCGCTCGGACCTGCTCAGCCTGCTGCGCCGCCACACCCCGTCGTACGCCGGGACCTTCGTCGTCCTGGAGGGCGGTGAGGGCGCCGGGAAGTCGACCCAGCTGCAGCTGCTCGCGACCTGGCTGGAGGCCGCCGGGCATGAGGTCGTCGTGACCCGCGAGCCCGGCGCGACCCCGACCGGGGCGCGGATCCGGGCGCTGCTGCTCGACCCGGCCACCGGCGACCTTGCGCCGCGGGCGGAGGCGCTGCTTTACGCTGCCGACCGGGCGCAGCACGTGGCGACGGTCCTTCGGCCGGCCCTCGAACGCGGTGCGGTGGTGTTGTCGGACCGCTACGTCGACTCCTCGCTGGCCTACCAGGGCGCCGGCCGGGAGCTGCGGGTCGACGACGTGGCGAAGCTGTCCACCTGGGCGACTGAAGGATTGCGCCCCGATCTGACCCTGCTGCTCGACATCGACCCCGAGGTCGGGCTGGTCCGGGCCGGCGGCACACCCGACCGGATCGAGGCCGAGTCGATCGAGTTCCATCGCCGGGTGCGGGCCGAGTTCCTCACCCTCGCCGGGGACGCGCCCGGGCGTTATCTGGTCGTGGCCGCAGACCAGCCGGCGGAGCTGGTCGCGGCCGCGGTCCGGGCCCGGATCACCGAGTTGCTGCCGGCGCACCACCCGGCGCCGGCTGCGCCGTGAGCGTCTTCGACTCGCTGGTCGGTCAGGAGGCCGTCGTCGAGCAGCTGCAGGCCGCAGCCCGGGGCGTCGGCATGACGCACGCGTGGCTGTTCACCGGACCGCCCGGCTCGGGCCGGTCGGTGGCTGCCCGGGCCTTCGCCGCCGCGCTGCAATGCACCGACGCCGGCTGCGGCCACTGCTCGGCCTGCCAGCAGGCCCTCGGCGGCACCCACCCGGACGTCGCTGTCGTCGTGCCCGAGGGGCTGCACCTGTCGATCGCCGACGCCCGCGAGGTGATCGGCCGCTCGTCCCGCGCCCCAACCCGCGGCCGGTGGCAGGTCACCCTCATCGAGGACGCCGACCGGATGGAGGAGCGCACCTCCAACACGCTGCTCAAGGCGGTCGAGGAACCGCCGCCGCACAGCGTCCTGCTGCTCTGCGCACCATCGGTGGAGGATCTGCTTCCCACGATCCGGTCCCGCTGCCGGCTCGTCCCACTGCGCACCCCGCCGGCCACCGACGTCGCCGACGTCCTCGTACGCCGGGACGGTGTCGACCCGGCGATGGCGGCCTTCGCGGCCAGGGCGGCGCAGGGGCACATCGGCCGGGCCCGGCGGCTCGCCACCGACGAGGCGGCCCGTCGCGAGCGTCAGGACGTCCTATCGCTGCCCCGCTCGCTTGGTTCGGTCGGCTCGTCGCTGGCCGCCGCCAAGGACCTCGTCGATGCCACCAAGGCCGAGTCCGACCGGCTGGCGAGCGGCCGGGACGTCGCCGAGCGGGAGTCGCTGTCGACTGCGCTCGGCGGTGGCGCGACCGGGAAGGGCTACATCGGTAGCGCGCCGAAGGGAGGCGCGGGAGCGCTCAAGGAGCTCGAGAAGCGGCAGAAGTCGCGGGGCACCCGCACCCAGCGCGACGCCCTGGACCGGGCGCTGGTCGACCTCGCCGCGTTCTACCGAGACGTGCTCTCGCTCCAGCTCGGGGCGGGTGCGGACCTCGTGCACAGCGACCTCGCTGAGCAGGCCGCGACGATCGCCCGGGCGACCGCCCCGGAGGGCACGCTGCGCCGCATCGAGGCGATCCTTTCCTGCCGCACCGCGATCGACGCCAACGTCGCCCCGCTGCTTGCGGTCGAGGCGATGGCCCTGGCCGTCCGGGCTGGCTGACTGTCCCGGCGTACGGTCTGGCGATGGGTCGGGTCTGCGCGGTCAGCTTCAGTCGTTACGGCCGGTTGCACTATGCCGATCCCGGCGCGTTCGACCCGCAGGTCGGCGACAAGGTGCTGATGCCAACCGATGACGGGCCCGAGGTGGCCGAGTGTGTGTGGGCCGCCCAGTGGATCGAGGCCGAGGGATTCCCGGTCTTGGTCGGCCTGGCGGGCGCCGCCGAACTCGCCCGGGACGAGGCCAACGCGCGGCGCAAGGCCGAGGCGAGGGTGGCGACCAAACGGCTGGTGCGCGAGCACGCGCTGGTGCTGAAGGTCGTCGGGGTCGACGTCCGTGATCGGCAGGGCGCGGTGACGGTCTACTTCACCGCACCGGGGCGGGTCGACTTCCGCGAGCTGGTGCGGGACCTTTCCCGAACGCTCGAGGCGCGCGTCGAGCTGCGCCAGCTGTCGGCCCGGGATGAAGCCAAGGCGCAGGGGGGCATCGGCCCGTGCGGGCGCGACCTGTGCTGCGCGACGTTCCTCAAGGACTTCGAGCCGGTCAGCCTGCGAATGGCCAAGGACCAGGACCTGCCGCTCAACCCGATGCGGATCTCCGGGGCCTGCGGCAAGCTCATGTGCTGCCTGAAGTACGAGCACCCGCTCTACGCCGAGTGGCAGGCCGACGCGCCGAAGGTCGGCGCGATCGTCGAGACCCCGGACGGTGCCGGTCGGGTGGTCGCCCACCACGTGCCCAGCGACGCCGTCGTCGTCCGGCTGTCGGCGTCGGGCGCCCGCTGTGTCTGCAGCAAGGCGAGCGTCTGCGCGCCGAGAAGGGCCCACGACGAGGGCGTGTCCTAGACTCCCGACCGCACCAGGCCGCCTTAGCTCAGTCGGTAGAGCACCTCACTCGTAATGAGGTTGTCCGGAGTTCGATTCTCCGAGGCGGCTCCATCCCTTGACCTGCGAGAGCAGGTTTAGGCCGGCAAGATCGCCAGCGCCGCCGGTGCCAGCGTGGTTGCCATTGACGCGCACTGGCGCCACGGCCACCGGCCAGGACGGCTCACCCCACAGGGCCTGTGCCATTCGCTGCGCGGCG
>JBKJOO010000410.1:0-10719 GCA_046595615.1 Mycobacteriales bacterium
CGGTCGTCAGGCAGCCACGGTGGCCGATCCGGGGCTGGCGGCTGCACTGGATGTTTTGGTGGATCCGGCGACCCGAGGGGACTCGATGTCGGCGCTGCGCTAGACAGCAAAGTCCACCCGTAACCTGGCCGATGCGTTGACTGCCGACGGGCATCGGGTAAGTGACCAGACGGTCGGGAGGCTGCTGGTTACAGCCTGCCGGGCAACGCCAAAGCCCGCGAGGGACGTCAGCACCCTGACCGTGCCGCCCAGTTCCGCTACATCCATGACATCAGCCGACGGTTCCTGCGGTCTCGGGACCCGGTCCTGAGCGTTGATGCGAAGAAGAAGGAACTCGTCGGCGCTGACCCTGGCTACAAAAACGGCGGCGTGGAATGGCAACCGGTGGGGACGCCGGTGCGGGTCGGGGTGCATGACTTCCCCGATCCTGAGGTTCCCAAGGCCGTGCCCTACGGGGTCTACAACGTAGCGGCGAACACCGGCTGGGTGAGCGTGGGCTGCGACGGTGACACCGCCGGGTTCGCGGTGGAAACCCTGCGCCGGTGGTGGACCCACGTCGGACGCCCGGCCTACCCCAAGGCCAAGCGGCTGCTGATCTGCGCTGATGGCGGCGGGTCCAACGGCTACCGGCTGTGGAAGTTCGAGCTCGCCCGGTTCGCCGACCAGACCGGCCTGGCCATCACGGTCTGCCACTTCCCACCAGGAACCAGCAAGTGGAACAGGATCGAGCACAGGCTGTTCGCGCGTATCACGATGAACCGGCGCGGACGACCGTTGACCAGCCACGACGTCATCATCGAGCTCATCGGCGCCACCACGACCAGAGCCGGACTCACCGTGCACGCCGAAGCCGACACCAACAACTACCCACGCGGGATCAAGGTCACCGACGCCCAGATGGCGGCCATCAAGCCTCAGCTCAAACCCCACACCTTCCATGGAGAGTGGAACTACACGGTCCGACCCCGAACTACGCACCTGTAATTCACAACACCGCATTTGTTTCTTGGCGGGCCCTTAGTCGGCCAAGTGGATCATCGGCGAAGAGCGAAAATTCCTGAATGCGGGGGTCAGCACAGCGAAGCGGGTAGGCCAGAGCGGCGTTAGCAGCACTCGCCAGAGTGCCTGATCTGCGAGCAGTTTCTCGCCGGCGCTCCCTTGCATATCTGGCCGAAGTTCCGCAGTTGACGGGTAGCTGCTGCTCCACCATGCGGCCGCGCGCCGCCGTACCCAGTTGCCTGTCCCGCCCGTGCCGACAGCCGAGGCGGTTGGCTGGCTCGCCTGGACGCAATAGGACAGGCGCGGTTTAGCCACACGCCGGCGACGGAGGCTGCGGTGCAACGCCGGCCCCCGTCGCTCGGCACGCCGAGCACCGGTTCGGCGTTGATCACCGTGATGACAACGGTGAGCACGCGCAAACTGTCCCGGAGCCGGCCATGAGGCAGGACGTCGACGTCCGGCGTCCATCAACGTCAGGCGCGCACCACCGAGCCGGCCGCGGCAGCCGCCGGTTCCGCCGCATCGCAGGGGCACTGGTCGTCGTGGTCGTGGTCATCCCCGTCGCGGCGACTGCAGTGCTGTGGCCGTTGACGCCCCCGGTCGACGA
This sequence comes from Mycobacteriales bacterium, assembly GCA_046595615.1. GTDB lineage: Bacteria > Actinomycetota > Actinomycetes > Mycobacteriales > SCTD01 > JAYSQK01. The sequence continues at coordinate 1,607 of JBKJOO010000410.1, forward strand.
CGCCGAGCAGCGCATCGCCATGCGGCTGTCCTCGCACAGCGCGAAAGACCCCAACGCCCTGCCGCGACCGGACAAAGTCGGGGTCGCCGTGATCGCCACCGAGGACAGCCGCTTTTACTCCCACCACGGCCTGGACGCCCTTGGGGTCCTGCGAGCCGCCGGCTCGGCGGTCAGTGGCAGCCGGCACGACTTCGGCGGAGCCACCCTGGACCAGCAACTCGCCAAGAACCTGTACACCAGCGACAGCCTGGCGGCGAAGGTCGAGCAGGTCGTCCTGTCGTTCAAGTTCGAGGCGCAGTACAGCAAGCAGCAGATTTTGGAGATGTACCTGTCGGAGGTGTATCTCGGGCATGGGTTCTACGGCCTCGCGGCCGCATCCCGCGGCTACTTCGGTGTTGCGCCCGCGAACCTGACGTGGGCTCAGGCCAGCGTGCTGGCCGGTCTGGTCCAGGCGCCGTCCGCCTACGACCCCTACCAGCACTTGGCCTTAGCCAAGTCGCGGCAACGTCACGTCCTGGACCGCCTGGTCGCCACCCACACTCTCACGACCCAGCAGGCCGACGCGGCGTACCGTGCGTCCCTAGCTTTGCGGTGATCTTGAGCAGTTGCACCGTCACGGTCGCCGACGGCGAGTCCTCGGCACGGGCCGCGACGGCGACATCAGAAGTGGACGTTCCTCTGCGACGCGCGCGACCCGGTCCGTTCGGCCGGAGTCCGGGCGCCCCAGCCCGTCGCCGGACGCATCGCCGCGCGCTCACCGCGCTCCGGTGGGTGTCCGTTGGTCGTGCGGTGGCGGTCCGGGATGATCGTCCGGATCCTTTACAGCGCCCGTACCTGCCTGCCAGGGATTTGCCAGGGACCGGGGGCAGCCTTCGGGGAGTCAACCAACCCCGTCGAAGGAGCACCCCAATGTCGAAGATCCGCCCCGGTCTGATCGGTGTCAGCGCGGCCGGGACTGGCCTGGTTGCCGGTCTCGCGCTCGGCGTCACCGGCCTCGCGAACGCCGCCAGCACCTCCACGTCGCCCTCGAAGTCCGGCTCGGCCAGCGTGGCGGGCGAGGGGCACCACGGCAAGCACCGCGGGGACCGTGACCGCCGTGGGGCACCGGATCTGGTCACTGCCGTGAGCGGCAGCACGCTGACCCTCGACACCCCCGCTGGCGTCAAGACCGTCACGGTCACCGCTGCGACCGTTTACAAGCACGGCCAGAGCACCGCCTCGCTCGCGGACGTGAAGCCGAACGAGATCGTTCGCGTCCGGTTCGTCGACCCGACGGCCGCGGCCCCAGTGGCCAAGAGCGTGCGGATCGAACTGGCTCGCGCCGACGGGTACGTCACCGCCGTGAACGGCCCGTCGTTCACCGTCATCGGCCGGGACGGTTTCGCCCGCACGGTCCAGGAGAGCAGCACGACCGTCTACCGGAACGCCGGTGCAGCCGGGAGCCCGTCGGAGGTCACCGTCGGGAAACTTGTTCGTGCCCAGGGCAACGTGGACGCGAACGGGACAACGCTTGACGCGACCCGGATCGGCACCGGGATGCCGCCGCAGAGGAAGGCCGGCGCGGGTACTGGCCCTGGCAGCGGCACGGGCAGCACGACCGGCTGATCTCGGGGAATACCCGCCAGTGAATGGCGGTGGCCTTCCCCAGGCCACCGCCGTTCGGCTGCCCGCGGCCCCACAGGACGGTGGCCGCCGTGGGCCCGCTGTGGCTGACATTGGCTGGGACGATGTTGTGGATCGCACCCCGGATGCTGTTCGCGCGGCCTGCCGCCCGCCGGCGCGCGGTGGCCGATCAGGCTGGTTCTTGCGACGCTCACCGGGCACCGGGCACCGGGCTCCCCGGCTCGGGTGAGCGATCTCGGGGCGGGCCGGTGACGCAGAGGTTCGCCCACCACCTCGGGGCCGGCACCGTGCTGGGCAACTCGGGCCACTGCTAGATGTCACGACCACTGCCTTCTCGAACTCGCGAGAATGCCGACCCTGCCGAGCCTCTGAGAGACGTTCTCGGGTGTTGCGGAACGAGCTGTAGGCGGCGCGCTGCTTATGGGGGTCGGCTCGTAGCTGCCCGTCATTCGGGTGGGTCTTGAGGCTGCTGGGTCCAGCCGTAGCGGTGAGCGCGGTCGGACAGGGGCCCGGCGTTGACTTCCCACCAGGGACGTTGCAGCAGCACCTCGGGAGCCTCGTCCGGTCCAGACTGCGTCTGGACGGCGGACCCGGCGGCGGATTCGGCGGCGAGGACGGCATCCAGGGCGGCGTCGATGTTGCGGGCCTGTCCGGCGTCGCTGCGGACCCAGGCCAACAGCAGGACCAGCAGGGCAGGTAGGCCCACGAGCTCGCTGAGGGCGATCATCGCGGTCCCGCCGATCTGCTGTGCCTTGGCGGGCGTCGGCCCCCAGGTGCGGTGCAGGTGGGTGTAGTAGCCAGCCGCGATGACGTGGCCGGTGCCCAGGACCGCCAGGCCGGGTAGGGCGTCCAGCAGTCCGTCGAGGAAGGCGATCAAGGCCCTCACCGGGTAGGACGTCCGCCCGGTTCCCTCGTCGACGCCCAGCAGTGGCCACAGGAAGCCGCAGCCGGCCGCCAGGAGCAGCAACCGGGTGGTCTCCAACAGCCACGGGTGCTCCAGCCGCGTCTGGTCCCACCCAGAGGTGTAGATCACCAGCAGCAGGCCCACGGCAAGGACCGAGCCGGTCAACGGGAAGCCGAACACCCCCGCGAGTCGTCTTGAGCCTCGGGACGGGGCGATGTCCAGACGTGGCCGTGCTGCTCGATACAGCGCCAGAGGCCGCCCGAGCGTCAACCCGACGGGGACGAGCGTCAGGAGCAGGACGTCCTGCACAGCCAGCGGCCAGAACAGCACTCGCGAGTAGGTCCCGAGAAACGAGCACGTGACGACCGCCAAGGAACCAAGGCCGCCCGCCAAGAACCACGCGGTCGCCGCTGCCGGCCATGACCCGCCGCGGCCGCGCAGCCGATGGGCTGTCGCGACGTACACCACGGCGGCCACGACCATGACGACGATGACGGGCACGTCCAACGACCACCCGGTTAGCCACCGTCCAGGCGTCAGCGGCACCCGTGATGCTGTCGTCGTCACCGCTCCAACCTAAGACGGAAGCAGGGCCCAGCCCGTTCCGACTACATGCAGGTCTGCCCCTGCACCAGGCCGGCACCACGAGGCCTCGAGGCCCGCCACCGGGACGATTTTCAGCTCGACCAGCTCGACCAGCGTGGTTGTCGTTCTCCTCGTCAGCCAGGCCGCCGCTCTCCGACGTGCAGCCACCTACACCGACGAGTCAACGAAAGTTCGGGCAGTACGCCTGGACCTGATGACGGGGTAGGCGCCGCTACCTCATGATCATCTTCTGACGCCAGCAGGCGCCGTTTCCCGGTGGCGCGCCCGGTTGTGGTCACGAGGCTCCGCGCTCGCCGCTCGGGCGGGGGAACACGCCCCTGCAGCGGCAGGAGCGGACGTTATGGAGACGACAACACCGGGTGTTCGGTTCGTCGCGAGCGTCCCATTGGCGACGCGCCAGTCTGCGACATCGACCGGGATCGTCACCTACATGACCGGGCTGCAGCTCTGGCGGCAACACGTTCCTGCCCGTGCTGCTGCTGCTCGCGACCGTCGTCAGTGGCAAGGCGACCCTGCAGAACGCGCGCAACAGCGAGCTGTACCTGACTGCCCTCGATGGGCTGCTGAGCTCAATCTAGATGGCTGGCCTGATCTTTCGCCCCCGCACGCAGCACGCCAGGCTGGGCGACGACAGCATCGCCGTCCTCGGGGTCTATGTCGTCGCCGTCATCGGGCTCGCGTTCGTGCCGTCCTGACGCCAGCGGACGGAGCGTCGGCCCGGCCAAGCGCGGCGGACGGCCTCAGGGGGCTGGGGCATCTGCCGATTGCGCTGATCGGACGAGGTGGCGTACGACGTCGGGGTGACTTACCCAGCCGATGGGGGAACCCGACGTGTCGATCACAGGCAGGCCACCCGCGCCGTCCGGGTGGGCGAGCAATGCCATGGCCCGCCGGAGCGGGTCGTCGGCGTGCGGGGCCTCGGGGAAGCTGGCCAGGCTCCCCGCCGTCGCCGACCCCAGACCGTCCTCGAGGGCGCCGGCCTCGAGGGCGTCCAAACTCACCACTCCGGCGTACTTCCCGTGCTCATCGACGACGGGCAGCGCTCCGTGGGTGCTCAGACGCGCTGCCGTCTCCGCCAGGCCGGTGCCGGACTCCAGGGGTGTCGGCAGGGGCCGCATGATCAGGGAGGTGGCGACCTCCAAAGCGGGAGTGCCACCGCCTTGCAGGTCGATGCCACGGCGGCGCAGCTTCAGGGTGTAGATCGTGTCCTCCGACAGCGCGCGCGACAGTGCGGTGGCGATGACGACGGCCAGCATCAGCGGCAGGATGATCGTGTACTCACCGGTGAGCTCGAACAGGATCACGACGGCGGTGATGGGGGCGCGGCCGGCGGCGGCGAAGACCGCTCCCATCCCGATCAGGGCGTACGACCCGGGCTGGCTGACGAGCCCAGGGGCGAGTGCGTGCAGGGTCTGCCCGAAGGCTGCTCCGGCCGCCGCACCCAGGAACAGCGAGGGCGCGAAGACCCCTCCGGAACCGCCGATCCCGATGGTCAGGCTGGTCGCCACGGCCTTGCCCAGCACGAGGAGCAGCAGGAAGCCCACGGCGTAGCGGCCACCCACGGCGTTGGACAGCACGGGGTAGCCGACGCCGTACATCTGCGGGAAGGCCAGCAGCACCAGGCCCAGAACGAGCCCGCCGGCTCCGGGCCGCAGCCACTCCGGCAGACGGGTGCGGTTCCACACGTTGTCGCAGGCGTCCTCGATCGCGTAGAGCACGAGCACGAAGGCGCGGCCGAGCAACGCTGCCAGCAGACCGAGCAGGGCGTAGAGGCCGTACTCACCGACGTGTTGGACTCCGAAGGACGGCAGGGATAGGAAGGGGACGTCACCCAGGATCGAGCGGGCGATGACCGACGCCGTCACCGAAGAAAGCACGACCAGCCCAAACGCGTCTGCGGTGAACTCGCCGAGGATGAGCTCCAGGGCGAAGAACACGCCGGCGAGCGGGGCATTGAACGTGGCTGCGATCCCGGCGGCGGCGCCGCAGGCGACCAGCGTACGGAGCCGGGCCGCAGGGACCTTCGCGACGCGGCCGACGGTGGAGCCCAGGGCGCTACCTATCTGCACGATCGGCCCCTCCCGGCCCACCGAGCCACCGGCGCCGATGCACAGCGCCGAGGCAAGGGCCTTGACCAGGGCCACCTGAGCCGGGATGCGTCCGCCCTTGCGAGCGACGGCGTACATCACCTCGGGGACTCCGTGACCGCGGGCCTGCGGGGCGAAGCGAGCGACCAGGGGCCCGTACACCAGTCCTGCCAGCACCGGCAGCACGAGCACGAGCCCGCCGCCGAGCCAGGGCAGGTGAGGGTTGCCGGAGCGACCCGCCACCGAGTAGTCCTCGTGCCCGGTGAGCAGCCGTGTCACGCCGGAGATCAGCTCACGGAACGCGACCGCGCCGACTCCTGCGCCGGCACCGATGACAAGGGCTGCCACGACGGACCCGCGGCTGGTCGCCCGGACGACGTCCCAACGACCGTGCCAGCCCGAGCGCAGGGGGAGGGTCACGCGGGGCTCCGTCGGTGGTGCTGGGGGGCTGCGCCGGTCAGGTGCGGGGCGTCGGAGTGCAGCAGGGCCGAGACCCGTTGTCGGCTCACGCCGTAGAGCTCAGCGATCTGCTCCATGGTCCAGTCCTCGGCGTGCAGCGCCTGCGCATTCGCCCGGCGCCACCGACCGGCGGCAAGGGTCAGCGCCTCCAGCGTGCTCATCACCTCTTCCACCACCAGGGGCGTGGGTTCAAGGCGCATGACCTCGCCCCAGCTCGCGGCGGTGCGCTGTCGGCCCAGGAGCCGCTCGCCCCGTTCGGCCGTCGTGTGGAGAGCAGCGACGGCCTCACGAAGGCCCTGCACCAGAGCGGTCAAGGCGTCCTCGGTGGACGGGGGGGTGGTCACGTCCCCACACTAGGCAATGGCCATTGCTCCACGGTCCTCAGCGGGGGTGACGTGCGCCACGTCCACCACGCACCGGCCCTCGCTACTTTCAGGCCACAGCTGTCGGCGCCCACAGAGCGGACCTCAGCCGGTAGCTGGCTGAAGGCCCGGAGGAGCCGCGGTGACGATGAATCTGCTGCGCTTTCGAGCCGGAGGTTGGGATACGTCCGCGTCGTAGAGCCCAGTCGGCGGTGACCTCCGGAAAGACCGCGCTTCCATGGCCTGTCTCGTCGTCAACGATGGAGTGCCTCCCGTGCGGGTTGCCGGCTTCCATCCGGTGCGGGTGCGGCTGGTCGTCGGCGTATCCCGGTCAGCCTGCGCTGGTGGGGGCGACAACGGTTGCGACGGCCGGCCGAGGCATGGCCCAGCATGTCGGTGAGCATTCGCTGGAAGGCGCGGCGCGGGATTTCCTGCACGCCTGGGGTTACGGGATGGGTTTGGTTGCTGAGGACGACGTGACCCTGTCGGAGGTGTTGACGACCGCCGCGGCGGCCTACATCGAGGTGGACCTGGGCCTGGCCCGGTCGCTGCCGTGATCGATCTGGCTGACGCAGGCTTACCGGCGGACCTTGTGCCCGGCGATCCGGCGGACGTCGAGGCCCTCGCCGGCAGGCTGATGATGTACGCGACGGGCGCGACGACGGCCGCTGCTCGTCTGCGCTTGCTGAGTTTGGAGGGCTGGGTGGGCCTGGCCGGGGATGCTTTCCGCCAGGCTTTGGGTGAGGTCCCGGACAGGCTCGAGATTGGCACTGATGCCTTCCAGCGGGCCGCGTCGGTGCTGAACGACCACGCCGAGGTGCTGCGTCAGGCTCAGCTCGACGCACGTCGTGCCTTGTGGATGTACGACGACGCGCAGGTAGCGAGTAGCCGCTGGCGGATCGCGGTCGAGCAGCACCAGGCACCTGCTAGTGCAACGGGCGCTGCTGGCTGTCGCGGCGGGCCTGCCGGTGCCGCCGGACCCCCGGTGGTCCACCAGCTACTGACCCTGGGGACGCGGGGCGAGCTGATGCCCATCGGGTTGTGCCGCTGGCTCAGGACGCGGTCCGGGAGTCCGGGCAGGACGCCGCCCGGGTGATGCGCCACGCGCAGCAGGGTGCGCCGCACGAGCCGAGCCTGTTCGCCCGGGCCTGGCACAGCGTCACCCACGGCGCGTCGGAGGCGGCTGGCGCGGCGGTGCACAGCGTCCAGGACGCGGGCGGGTACCTGATGGACCACGGTGTCGGGCAGAGCCTGAACTACCTGAACTACCTCGTGACGCACCCTGGTGAGTCGCTGCCGATGCTCGGCGATGCCGCCACCACCGCGGGCGGTGTGCTGCTGATGGGCCTGGGCGCCGGCATGGAGGTCCCGGGGCTTGCGTTGGATGCCACTGGCATCGGTGCGCCTGCTGGGGTGGCGATCAACGCCGCTGGGTTGGCGGTGATGGCCGCCGGTGGCGGCGCGGCCCTGTACGGGTTGCAGGACAGCCTGGGTCGGGCGCAACGATGTACAACGAGGCGCAGGCCGACGCAGCCAGCAGCGAGCCGGTCGCCCCGTCCGGTTCGGACGGCGGCCCGGGTGCCTGGAAAGGCGTCAAGCGCGGTGGGTCCAAGGCCTCCCGCGACTTCCAGCGCAAAGTCTCTGGCACGCCCGAGGGACCGGACGGGGAGCTGTATGAGTACGAAGTCAACGGCGTGCATTTCGACGGCTTCGACGCCGGGCCACCCCCGACACTGCTGGAGGCCAAGGGTGAGCGGTATGACTACCTGCTCAAGAGCCACTTCGCCGGAGCCAACATCAGGACAGGCTTCCGCGATGAACTCCTCAGGCAACTCGAAGCCGCCGGGAGCACTCCTGTGACCTGGATCTTCGCTGAAGACGGTGCCGCGGCAGCCTTCACCCAGCTGCTCAGGTCCATCGGCTTGCCCCGTGCCGTCCGCGTGATCGTCGAGCACCCATGAGGAGGTGTAAGCCATGACCGACAACGCCTTCAGCGCCGCCTACTGGACCGACAGGGCCGCTGACCCTGCAGGTGTGGCCGCCATGCTGGAGCGGACCCTGCAGGGCCTTGCTGCGCTGCATCCCAGCCTGTCGGACTGGTACATCGCGCCGGCCCAACCCCTGGCCGACCAGGACATTAAAAGTTGGATCAACGAGCACCAGGCACGCACCGAACAGGGTGACCCCCACCCGACACTGGGCTACTCGTTCTTCCTCCGCAGCAACGGAGGCCAGGCGGGAGACAGCCTGACGCTCAACGTCGCCTGTGGCCTGCACACCGGCGTCCCTGCCCTGGTCAACAGCGTCGTCGTGTCGGCCCTGACTGAAGCGGCGGCAGCCGTCCTGATCCCGCTCGGGGCCGAGGTCATAGAGGTCCTGGCGAACACCTGGCACGCCGCCTGGGCGGTCACATCAGACGACGCAACGTTCGACTTCGTGGAAGCTGCCCTTCCCCCAGCGCGGATGCTTTTCCCGGGCAGGCAGACCTGGTTTTCCGGAGCACTGCTCAACGCCCGCCCGAAGGGTGCCGCTGCCTTGGCCGCTCTGGGAGCCCGCCAGGCCGGTGACGGCCTGACTGTGGCGCTGCCTGGCACAGACGTCCAGGACCTCGAGGCGCTCGCCACCAGCGGGCTCCTGGACCCGCTCGCCTAAGAACGACCACCAGCAGCGAAAGAGACACGCGCTGAAGAAGGGCGCGCAACCGTCCCCGGTAGCCGAAGGTCCACCGGGACGTCCCGTCGGGACGGCGCCGCGCGAGAGCTGTACACGCGCGACGCAGTCGCTCCTTCTAGGGCACTGGGCACAACGAAGTCGGGTATCGGGCTAGCGTTGCACCCCGCCCGTACCGGGCTACTGAGCAGACGCTCTTACGTGTTCGACCGCCTGCACCACATGCAGCTGGCCATGCCGGGTGGCGAGGAGGCGGCGGCCCGGATCTTCTACCTGGAGGTCCTCGGGATGACCGAGGTCGACAAGCCCCCGGCTCTGGCTGCACGTGGCGGCGCGTGGTTCCGGGCGGGTGGCGTAGAGCTGCACCTCGGCGTCGAAGAGGACTTCCGGCCCGCGCTCAAA
>JBKJOO010000407.1:0-4183 GCA_046595615.1 Mycobacteriales bacterium
TGCTGCCTTGTTCCGGGAGGCCGTCCTTGGCTACTGATGAATCGCTGAGCGACGCGTATGACCCGTCCCTGGTTACGTTGCTGCTCGGCGAGGCCGCCTGGCTTCTGCGTCACCTCGGGTTCACGGCTCAGCACACCATCCTGATTGGGGGTCTGGTTCCGAGCTTGCTCGTTCTCGACCCGCCTGCTGAGCCCCACCTTGGCACCGGTGATCTCGATCTGTGCCTGAGCCTGGCGATCGTGACGGGCGACACGGCAGAGTACGACCGCCTCGAGACTGCGCTGACCTCTGCCGGGTATAAACCGACCGATTTCAGCTTCCGGTGGCGGCAACGGGACGGCCTGCACCTTGAGGTGGAGTTCTTCTGCGCAGCCTCCGACGACCGTCCGGCCGGGAAGATGTTCCGACCGAAGGCAACCATCAACCCCACGGCGAAGCGCAACTTCGGACCGAAGCTGACCGCCATCGCGCTGGATGCGGGTGAGGTCATCGAGGCGGACGTACACGAGATCGACGTCGACGTCGACATGCCCCATGCCGCAGGACGTACCAAGTTCACTTTCCGCGTCACGGGGCTGCTGGGCTTCCTGGCTGCCAAGACAGCAGCCCTCACGGGCAGGGACAAGCCCAAGGACGCGTACGACATCGTCTGGATCCTCGAGAACTGGCCGGGAGGTCCGACCGCGGCAGCCAACGCCATCCGCGACAGCCCAGCGTTCGGTCGGTCAGACGCTTCGCAAATGGTCGACAGACTCTTCGAAGAGTTCTCGGACCTAGACAGGCTCGGACCCTCCTCCTTCGTTCGCTTCTTGGCCCCAGCCACGGCTACGCAGGATGAACGGATCCGACTGGCCCGTCAGGCCCTCGGTGCCGTGCACGAGCTTCAGACAGCGTTGGTCGCAGGCGGCGACGCGGGTGACTGAACACCGAGACTTGGTCGACGCCGCGGTCGATGCCCACCTCGCGCTGGCTGGGTGAGCTCGTGGAGCCACGGAACAAGACGGCCGGTGTCAGCGGGCAACTGAGCCTGACCGTGGATCTGGACGCGATGCGTTCTCGGATCGCCGAGTTGGAGGCGGACAACAGCCACCTGCGCGGAATGCTAAAGATCTCGCAGCAGCAGGGCACACGACCGGGGGCGGCACCCACGGTGATCTTTGATGCCGTGCCAGGGTCGGTGACGTCTGCTTCCGATGCTCGCGAGAAGGTCGGCTTCTACGCGACCTTGTTCCGGGCGCGCACTGACGTGTACGCGGTCCGGTGGGACAGCGACCGGACCGGTCGTGGTGGCTGGATGCCCGCCGTACCTGGCGGGTTCCGGAAGGGTGTGAGGCCCGCCGACCGGCAGTACCTGCCCCTCACAGAGGAGGTGATCACCAGGCACCTGAAGGGGGACATGGAGATCGGCCTGTACCCGCTGCTCGATAGCGACAGGTGCCACTGGTTGGCAGCCGACTTTGACGGACCTACTGCGCTGCTCGACGCCTTGGCCTACCTCAAGGCCGCCCGCGTCCAAGGGGTGACGGCAGCGTTGGAGGTGTCCCGCTCGGGGGTGGGCGCGCACGTCTGGCTGTTCTTCACCTCAGCCGTACCGGCAGCCCTGGCACGGCAGCTCGGGACCGGTCTGCTGCGGGAAGCCATGACCATGGCGGGTCGGATGAACCTGGCCAGCTACGACCGGTTGTTCCCCTCGCAGGATCTGCTGCCGGCCGCCGGGATCGGCAACCTGATCGCGGCGCCGTTGCAGGGGCGGCGCCGTCGCACGGGTACGACGGTGTTCCTGGATCTCGGAACGCTTGAGCCTCACGAGGACCCCTGGCGCTACCTTTCGTCGCTCCCACGGATCACCCCCGGCGAGCTGACGCGTCTCGCCACCCGGCTCGGCGCCGTACGCACCGGCAGCGGTGTCGACAAGGTCGTGAAGTCGAGCGCGACGAAGATCGACGTCCCCGTCCCCCGGTCGATCGACGTAGAACTGGGGGCCACGATCCGGGTGAAGGCCACAACGCTGCCTCCCGCTTTGCTGTCAACCCTGCGCCACGCTGCCTCAATGCCCAACCCTGCCTTCTACGACCGAGAACGCCGCCGGCAGTCGACCTGGGACACACCCCGTTTCCTACGCCTGTACGACGAGACCGTGGAAGGGGACATCCTTCTTCCACGAGGCATGTACGACCGGCTCGCAGCTCTGCTGCAGAAGGCGGGAAGCAGCCTGACCCTCACCGCCGATACCCGCGCTCCCGGAACTCCGCAAACGTTCCAGTGCGCTGCCTCACTCACACCCGAACAGGAGGGCGCCCACACAGCGCTGCTCGAGCATGATCTCGGAGTCCTGGTTGCCCCACCCGGCGCAGGCAAGACAGTGATGGCCGCCGCGGTCATCGCTTCTCTGGGTGTCTCGACCCTGGTGCTTGTGGATCGCAAGGCCCTGGCCGAGCAATGGCGCACCCGTCTGCGAGACCTGCTCGGTGTCAAGGTCGGGCAGCGCGGCGGCGGCCGTACCAAGACCACCGGCGTCCTGGACATCGCCACCCTGCAAACCCTGGCGCGCGACGCCGACGTTTCCTCGTGGACGAAAGCGTACGGCCTGATCGTTGTGGACGAATGTCATCACGTGCCGGCAGCCGCATTCACACACGCCATCTCCCAGATCCCAGCCAGACGCTGGCTAGGGCTGACCGCGACGCCCTACCGCCGCGACCAACTCGACGACCTGATCTCGCTCCAGGTCGGCCCCATCCGGCACACCGTCGCGCGAGCAACACGCGACACCCTCACCTCGTTCGACGCACCCCTACCGGACCCGGTGCTGCACATCCACCCCACCGAGTACAGCTACACCGGCGACGCGAGCCCTCAGTCCCCTGGCGGAATGGCCGCGATCTACCGAGACCTCGTCGCCAACGACGACCGACTACAGCAGGTGGTCAAGGACGTCCTCGACGCTCACGAGCGAGGTCGAAACTGCCTCGTGCTGACTCAATGGACCAGCCACCTCGAGCGCTTGATAGCGGCGCTGTCGGAGTCAGGTCGCACCCCGGTGGTACTGCGCGGCGGTATGGGCGCCAAGCAGCGAACTGCTGCCATGGAGCAACTCAAGCAGCCAACCGCAGAGGAACCGCTGCTCGTGGTTGCGACCGGACCCTTCGCGGGCGAGGGCTTCGACTGTCCCGCCCTTGACACGCTGTTCCTCGCTGCGCCGATCGCCTTCAAGGGCCGTCTCGTGCAATACGTAGGACGGATCATGCGCCCCTACCCCGGCAAGGCGACGGCGGAGGTGCACGACTACCACGACCTTCGAGAAGGCGTTCTTGCATCGTCGCTCGGCAAGCGGGCTCCTGGCTACGTCAGCCTCGGCTTCCCAGACCCGCGCTGACGCGGCTTGACCTTGCCCAGGCAGGTCCTCAACCTTGGACCTCTGGGGTCGAAATGACGCGAACTGCCGTCGACCAGTGCCGTTCGGCGCCACTCGCTGTAGACCGCTGCCAGGGAGAGGGCGGACCCCGGCCACCCTGTTCCAGACCCGTTCCTGGACACAGGCTGGAATATGGCAGCTACCGAGGGTAGCCTTGGACATAGAAAACCCTCATTCTATGGGGTTTTCGGTTGTAGCGGGGGCAGGATTTGAACCTGCGACCTCTGGGTTATGAGACTGGCGAGTAGCCCGAGGTTTGGACGTCCGCGGACAGTGGTGGACGGTATTTGTGCAGGTCACAGGCCTGGGCCTGTCCACCAGCGTCCGCGGTGGTCCGGGTCGGTTCGCCGAACGTTGCCTACATTTTGCCTGCAGAGGCCACGTCGGCGATGAAGCCTGGCCGCGGTCTCTAGGGCCTTCGGTCAGTCGTTGTTGGGGGGCCCGGGAGTGTCGTCGCGGCTCGCGGGAACTCGATGACGGGCGCGACGCCGACGATGAGATCGCGCCTCGCCAACACGCGCTACGGGAACAACGTGGCGTTCGGTGGTTTCGCGTCCGCAACGCGGTGGCGAGCCGGGTGGGCGCAACCCAGATGTTCTTGGGGTTTTCTGCCTACAGCCACTACGTGAAGACCTTCCCGGAACGTCAGCCACCCGTCCTGCCCGTCTTGCCTTGGCGTCGGCGCTGCCGACCCCGAGGCACGGAGCTGCCTTCCCACCGGGAGGGGGCTGCTGTAGGCCGACGCGTCCGATGAGGACGATGGCGTCA
>JBKJOO010000151.1:0-13958 GCA_046595615.1 Mycobacteriales bacterium
GTCGTTCCTGCTCGCCGACATGGCCACCGGGATCGAGGCGGCCCGCTCGCTCTACCTCGCGGCGGCCCGCCTGAAGGACGCCGGTCGCCCGTACGCCGCACAGGCCTCGATGGCCAAGTTGTTCGCGACCGACACCGCGATGCGGGTGACCATCGACGCAGTCCAGGTCCTCGGCGGCTATGGCTATGTCGAGGACTTCCCGGCCGAGCGCTACCTGCGCGAGGCAAAGATCATGCAGATTTTCGAGGGCACCAACCAGGTGCAGCGGGTCGTCATCGGACGGGCGTTGACGGCGACGTGAGCGATCCGGATTTCGACGCGACCGACCGCAAGATCCTCGGCCTGCTGCTGGCCGACGGGCGCCGCAGCTACACCGATGTCGCCCGAGACACCGGTTTGTCGACCTCGGCCGCCCACCAGCGGGTCCGCCGGCTCGAGCAGCGCGGCGCGATCACCGGCTACCGGGCCGTCGTCGACCCGCAGGCGGTGGGGCTGCCCCTGACGGCCTTCGTGTCGATCACCCCCACCGACCCGGCCGCCCCCGACGACCTGCCCGAGCGGCTCGCGCATCTGGACGCCGTCGAGGCCTGCCACAGCGTGGCCGGCGACGAGAGCTACATCCTCACCGTGCGGGTGGCGACCCCACCCGATCTGGAGCACCTGCTCCAGCAGATCCGGGCCGCGGCCCAGGTGTCGACCCGCACGACCGTCGTACTCAGCACGCCGTGGGAAGGCCGGACCCGGCCGCCGGCGGCCTGAGGGACTCAAGCGATGGAAACGGGTCAGCCGCCCGGAGGTCGCCCCAGCTCAGCAACGCAACGCAGTGGCACTTCCCCCGTCGTACGACAAGATCAAACGGGGCCACGGCTGTGGGGGAAGTGACGATGATCACCGCTCAGGAGCCGCCGGGGGACCCCAGATCGACTCGGCCTGCCGGGCGGCTTCGAGGAACGGCTCGGCGGCCAGCTCGTGCACGGTCGTCTCGATGCCCTGGGCCGGCCACTGGCACACGACGCGCAACGGGCCCGCCGGCGGGAGCGGCCACAGCCAAAAGCTTCGATCGACCGACCGCGTCCCGCCGCCACCGCCGCCGCCGGTGAGGACCGGGTGGTCCGGTTCGCGCAGCCAATCGCCCGGACTCGCGGGCGAGCTGGGCCGCTGATGGGCGAGCTCGGCCCACGGCGGCGGGTCGACGTTGGTGACGCGGCGACCATCGGCCAGCTCGAAGCCCCATTTGAGCCGGCTGGTCTGCCAGTCCGCGCCCATGTCGTGACTGTAGGGGCCGTCGAACACCTCACCGTTGAGGTCGCGCCGCCCGACGCGTCCCCGCACGCGTACGCCCAGCGTCATCGCCAGACCACTCGGGAAGGCCCTGATCCCAGTCAGCATGACGACGGTGCTGGCGGAGCGGCCAAGGATCAGCTCAACGGGTACGACTCCGGGCATGACGTCTTCCGGCGCGCCGGCCCAGGTCGGCTGGGGGTAGTCATCGGGGGCGTCATCATCTGGTGCTGCCGGCGGATCAGGGAAAAAGTCCATGCAGGTCCTCCACGTCATTCGCACCGGCGCTGCCAACGATGCCGTACGACGGAGCGTCGTGCCCAACCCGGATGCGCGGGTCAGCCTCGACCGAGGACCCGGTCCACCGCGAGTTCGAGCACCACCCGGCTCGGGTTCTCGGCCGGCTGGCGGTAGCGACGTGCATAGCGGCGGACGGCCTCGGCCACCCGCAGCGGGTCGTCCGACACCGACACGGTGCCCTCGAGCGAGAGCCAACGGGGCCCGTCGACCTGGGCGAGCACCGCCCGACCACCCAGCCGCGCGTGCGCGACCTTCCGGCTCGAGCCGCTGGTGATGACCCGGGCCAGCCCGGCCTCGTCGTCCCAGGTGAAGCCGACCGCGACGACGTGCGGGGAGCCGTCCGGCCGCAACGTCGTCAAGGTCGCCAGGTGGCGCTCGGCGAGGAAGCTGAGCACGAGTTCGGGCAGGGCAGCGGGGTCGAGGGCCACCCGACAAGGGTGCCACCCGCGGATTGCGGCACGTCCGTGGCGGTAGCCGGCGCTCCAGCCACCGACAGCAAGGTGCGGCGCAAGCTCGCCTGAACCGCTCGCCGCGCTTCGCCCGTTCCCACTGTGAAAGCGTTCGGGCGTGACCGATCTCGCTGCCACGCTCGAGGCAGGTCCGGGCTGGCCGGGCGCCACCGGTCTCACCGGCCCGCTCGCCGGCATCCGGGTGCTCGACCTGTCACGGGTCCTCGCCGGCCCGTACGCCGCGATGGTCCTGGCCGACCTCGGCGCCGACGTGGTCAAGGTCGAGCGGCCAGGTACCGGCGACGACACCCGGCACTGGGGGCCACCGTTCCACGGCGACGACGCGGCGTACTTCTTCGCGGTCAACCGTGACCGGCGCTCAGTGACGCTGGACCTCACGACGTTCGCCGGCCAGGCCGTCGTCGCCCGGCTCATCAAGGACGCCGACGTCGTGCTCGAGAACTTCCTACCGCGGCACCTGGCGGCCCTCGGCCTCGCCGCGCTCCGGGACGAGGCGAGCGCGGTCTGGGTCTCGGTGCGTGGTGCCGGCGGCGATGGCCCGGACGGCGACAAGCCCGGTTACGACGTGATGGCGCAGGCCCGCAGCGGGCTGATGTCGGTCACCGGCACCACCGAACCGACCAAGGTCGGCGTCGCAGTCACCGACGTCATCGCCGGCCTGTACGCCGCACTGGGGGCAGTCGCCGGCCTGGTCGCCCGCCGGCCCCTGCGGGTCGAGGTGGGGCTGCTGGAGGTCGCCGTCAGCGCGCTGGTCAACCAGGCCAGCAACGCCCTGGTCGGCGGGGTGGTGCCGACCTTTTCCGGCAACGACCATCCCAACCTGGTGCCCTACGGGCCGGTGCAGTGCGCCGACACCGCCCTCGTGCTCGGGGCCGGCAACGACGCGCAATTCGCCGGCCTGTGCGCCGCTGTCGGGGTCGTCCCCGACCCCGGCTGGGCCACCAACGCGGGCCGCGTCGCCGACCGCATCGCCGTCAGCGCAGCCCTTGCTGCAGCTCTCGGCGCACGGACCGCCCGGGAGTGGGTGCCATTGCTCGAGGCCGCCGGCGTGCCGTGCGCCCCGGTCCAGGACGTCGGGCAAGTGCGCACCGACCCGCAGGTCGTCGCGACCGGCCAGCTGCAAGCAGTCGAGCACCCGGCCGGGCCGGTGCTGCTCGTCGGCTCGGCGTACCGCCTCGACGGGGTGCGCCCGCGGATCCGGCTTGCGCCACCGCTGCTCGGCCAACACACGACCGAGATCCTCGGGGGGATGGGCTTGTCCGACGAGCAGATCGAGGTGGTGACCGGTGCCGACCGGCGGTGAATCGCTCGTTGCGGGGCTCGAGCAACTCGGGGTGGAGGTCGCCTTCGGGTTGCCCGGTGTGCACAACCTGGCTGCCTGGAAGGCGTTCCCAGGCCGCGGCGTGCGCCTGGTCGGGGTCCGGCACGAGCAGGCCGCTGGCTACGCCGCCGACGGCTACGCCCGGGCTACCGGGCGGCTCGGCGTTGCCCTGACGACCACCGGTCCGGGCGCCGCCAACATCGTCGCGGCGACCGGCGAGGCCTGGGCGTCGCACAGCCCCCTGCTGGTCGTCGCGACCGACATCCCGTCAACGGTCCGCCGACCAGGGACCTTCCGCGGCGTCCTGCACGAGACCACCGACCAGGCAGGCTTTTTCCGGCCGGTCACCAAGGCCTGCCGGCGGGTCGAGGCCGGCGCCGACCTCGCCGGGGCCGTGCGCTCGGCGGGCGAGCTGGCCATGGCGTATCCACGCCGCCCGGTCTACCTCGAGGTGCCCACCGACCTGCTGACCGCGGCGAACGGGGCGCTCCGCGAGCTGCCGGAGCCCGACATCGCCCACGGGCTACCCGATCTCACCGAGACACTGGCCCTGCTATCGGCTGCCGAGCGCCCGCTCATCTGGGCCGGCGGCGGCGCGACATCCAGCGGTGCCGGCACCGAGATCACCCAGCTGGCAGCACAACTCGGCGCGCCCGTGCTCACGTCGTACGGCGGGCGGGGATTGCTCCCGCCGGATCACCCGTGCCTGGTCCCACTGCCGCCGCACATGCCAGCCGCGGGTGCCCTCTGGGATGCAGCCGATCTGGTGATCGTGCTCGGCAGCGACCTGGACGCGATGAACACGCAGGGCTTTCGCCAGCCGCGGCCCCCGGTCGTCGTCACCGTCGACCTCGCCGAGCCGGTCAACCTGCCGCCGGAGGTGTGGCTGCGGGCCGACGTGCGCGGTGTGGTGGCCGGCCTGGTGCCGGCGTTGGCCCGGCGCGCGCCGTGGTGGAGCCGGCCCGCCGGGCGGGAGGCCATCGCCGGCCCGGAGACGAGGTTTCTCGACGCGCTCGAGTCCGGCCTGCCGGCGGACGCCGTCGTGGTGGCCGACATGTGCATCCCTGGCTACTGGTACGGCGGCTTCGGTCGGGTTGCCCAACCCCGTGGGCTCGCTTACCCGGTCGGCTGGGGCACGCTCGGTTTCGGCTTCCCGGCCGGGCTCGGCGCGGCGCTGTCCGGCCGCCCGGCGGTCGCCCTGGTCGGTGACGGCGGCTTCCTGTTCGCCTGCGGCGAGTTAGCCACCCTCGCCCAGGAGGCGTTGCCGCTGACGACCGTGCTGGTCGACGACGGCGGCTACGGGATGCTCGCGTACGACTTCGTGAAGGACGGCCAGCAGCCGGTGGGCTGCGACCTCGAACCACCCGACTTCGTCGCCCTCGCACGCGCCTTCCGGGTGGCCGCACGGGAGGTCACCATCGACGAACTTGGGGCCGCTGTGGCTGACGGGATTGCGTCGCAGCAGCCGAACCTGCTGGTGGTCAAGGCCTCCTGGACACCACCGCCCAACACCTCACCACGCTGGTACCGCGCCCAGCCCTGACAGTCCCCCCGTTTCCTGGTGATCATCAGGACTCTGCTGCGCGACACGCCGGGCGTGTCGCGCAGCGATGTCCTGATGATCACCCCTCGCCGGGGGAGGGCGGCCGGGGGAGGGCGGCGACTGGAGCTGGAGCTGGAGTTGCCGACGATGCTTGTGCTGGATCGGGCCGCGACACGCGGCCCGATCCAGCACAAGCGCGGCGGGCACGAGCGCGGCGGGGACGAGCGCGCGGCGGGCACGGGCTCGAGCAGGCTCCGGGCGGACCCGCTAGCCGTCCAGCCGGTAGCCGGCGTCGTAGGTGGAGACCTCGGTGTCCATCTGGGCCTTTTGCAGCTTGCCGGCGAAGTCCCAGTTCATCGACTGCCAGCGAGTGAACTGGTCGAGCACCCAGACCCCGGACTGCCGCGAGCCGTTGCCGCTCTTGCCGTTGCCGCCGAACGGCAGGTGCGCCTCGGCGCCGGAGGTCGAGTTGTTGACCGACACCATCCCGGCGCTGACCCGCTGGCGGAAGCGGAAGGCGTGCTGCGCGGAGGCGGTGTAGATCGCCGAGGACAGCCCGTAGCCGTGCCCGTTGGCGAGAGTGACGGCTTGGTCGAACGACGAGCAGCGCATGACCGGGACGAGCGGGCCGAAGGTCTCGTTGCGGTAGAGCGCGTCATCTGCCGTGACGCCGGTGACCACGCTCGGGTGGGCATAGACCCCCGCCGACGGATCCCCGATGAAGCCGGGCCTGGGGTTCGCCGCGGTGATCCGGCCGGCCGGCCCGTACAGGGTGTGATGCGGCTGCACCTCGCCGAGCCATTTCTCGAAGCCGGTCAGGAAACGCTCGGACAGCATCGGTCCGTAGAGGACGTCCTCTCGCGGGTCACCCACGACGGCGGCGTCGACGCGGGCCAGGAAACGGGCCAGGAATTCGTCGTAGACCTCGTCGTGGACGATCGCGACACCGAGTGAGGTGCACCGCTGGCCGGCGGTGCCGAAGCCGCTGAACAGCGCCCCCTCCGCGGCGAGATCGAGGTCTGCGTCGGGCATCACGACCAGCGGGTTCTTGCCGCCGAGTTCCAGACACGGCTGCTGCAGGTGCCGCCCGCACAGCTCGCCGATCCGGACGCCGACCTCGGTCGAGCCGGTGAAACCGACCTTCTGCACGAGGCCCTGGTCCAGGGCGACAGCCAGTGCGTCGTACGTCGTGGGGCCGTCGGCGTGGACGGTGTTGAGCACGCCCGGGGGCAGGCCGCCGGCGACGAACAGCCGGGTCAGCGCGGCACCGAGGGCGGCGGCGTATTCGGCCGGTTTCCAGACGACGGCGTTGCCGCACAGCAGGGCCGGCACGAGATACCACGACGGCACCGCGACCGGGAAGTTGCCAGCGGTGATGATGCCGGCCACCCCGACCGGCACCCGGAAGGTGAACAGCTGCTTGTCGCGCATCTCCGACGGGACGGTCTGGCCGTAGAGCCGGCGGCCCTCGCCCAGGAAGAAGTCGCAGGTGTCGACGATCTCCTGCACCTCACCGCGGGCCTCGGCCAGCGGCTTGCCGACTTCGCGGACGACGAGCCGGGCCAGGGCGTCGGCGTTGGCCTCGACAAGCCGGCCGATCTGGGCGATGACCCGCCCCCGGACGGGCGCCGGCGTGTCGGCCCAGGCCGGCTGCGCGGCGCTCGCGGCCCGGAAGGCGTCGATGAGCTGGTCGGCCGAGGCCAGGGTCACCTCGGCGACGACGTCGGACAGCTGCGCCGGGTTGGTGGAGGTCATCGTGCCGGCGGCACCGCGCACGAGGGCGCCGCCGATCAGGGAGTCGATCACGCCAGTGCTCCCAGCACCCGGTCGAGCGCCGCGATGCCGGCTTCGAGCTCGTCGACACCGACCGTGAGCGCGGGCCGGAACCGCACGCTGCGGTTGCCACAGCCCAGCAGCAGCACGTGCTCGTCGTCGCGCAGGCGCGCCAGCACCAGGTCGCGCATGCCGCGGTCCGGCAGGGAGAACGCGCACATCAGCCCGCGCCCGCGTACGTCGGTGACCGCATCGTGGCGGTCGGCCAGGCCCTGCAGCAGATGCCGCAGGTGGCTGCCGGCGACCGCGGCCCGGGCGATCAACCCGTCGGCCTCGATCACCTCGAGAATCCGTCGGGACCGCACCATGTCGGTCAACGAACCACCCCAGGTGGAGTTGATCCGCGACGAGACCCGGAAGACGTTGTCGGGGACCTCATCGACCCGGCCGCCGGCCATCACCCCACAGACCTGGGTCTTCTTGCCGAACGCGACGACGTCGGGCTGCACGCCCAGCTGCTGATAGGCCCACGCGGTGCCGGTCAGCCCGCAGCCGGTCTGCACCTCGTCGAGCACGAACAGCGCATCGAACTCACGGCACAGCGCCTGCATGCCCTGCAGGAACTCCGGCCGGAAATGGTGGTCGCCACCCTCGCCCTGGATCGGTTCCATGATGAAGCAGGCGATGTCGTGCCGGTGCTGCCGGAACGCGGCCCGCGCGGCAGCCAGTGCCTCGTGCTCGCGTCGTACGACGTCGCCGTGGACCTCGGTCAGGTACGGCGCGGGGATCCGGGGCCAGCCGAAATGCGGGAAGCGGGCAACCTTGACCGGTTCGGTGTTGGTGAGCGACAGGGTGTAGCCGCTGCGGCCGTGGAATGCCTCCCGCAGATGCAGCACCTTGCTGCCCAGCGAAGGGTCGATGCCGTGCGCCTCGTTCCATCGACTCTTCCAGTCGAAGGCGACCTTCAGGGCGTTCTCGACGGCGAGCGCACCCCCTTCGACGAAGAACAGGTGCGGCAGCGCCGGGTCGCCCAGGACCCTGGCGAACGTGTCGACGAAGCGGGCCATCGCGACGGTGTAGATGTCGCTGTTGCTGGGCTTGTTCAGCGCCGCCTCGAGCAGCTCGGCGCAGAAGACCGGGTCGTCGGCGAGCGCCGGGTGGTTCATCCCGAGGGCGCTGCTGGCGAAGAACGTGAACAGGTCGAGGTACGCCGTGCCGTCGCGGGCGTCGACGAGCCGCGCACCCCGGCTCGCGGCAACATCCAGGACGAACTCGAAGCCGTCGACGAGCAGGTGCCGGGCGAGCGTGCTGTGCACGTCGGCCGGCCGGAGCGGGGCAGGAACAGTGGTCGTCATGGAGCCATGTTAGACGGCAAATGTGCGGTCGACCAGCAATCGCACGGGCGATCCTCCCGGCCCGCGGCGGCGGGTTAGCGTCGTCGCCGTGACCACCACGCTCTACCGCCGAGGCCGCGTGCGGTCCGCCACCGACCCGTTCGCCACCTCGCTGCTCGTCGACGGCGACACCGTTGTGTGGGTCGGTTCGGAGGACGCCGCCGACGCGATGACGGCGCAGCGGACGGTCGAGCTCGACGATGCCTGGCTGGCGCCCGCCTTCGTCGACGCGCATGTGCACGCGACCAGCACCGGGCTGGCCCTGACCGGGCTCGACCTGACCGGCAGCCCGTCCTTGGCGGCCGCCCTGCAGGCGGTCGAGCGCGCGTCCCGCGCGGCCCGTGGAGCGGTCCTGCTCGGCACCGGCTGGGACGACTCCGCCTGGCCGGAGCGGCGACCACCGACCGCGGCTGAGCTCGACCGCGCGTCGTACGGCGGCGTCGTCTACCTGGCCCGGACCGACGTGCACTCGGCGGTCGCCAGCAGCGCCCTGCTGGCCGCCTGTCCCGAGGCCCGGGCCCTGCCCGGCTACCTGTCGGACGGCCTGGTCCGGACCGCCGCGCACCACGCCGTCCGGGACGCGGCCTACGCCGCGCTCACCGCGGCGCAGCGCCGGGCAGCGCAGCGGGCGACGTTGGACCGGGCCGCGTCGCTCGGCATCGCCTGCGTGCACGAGTGCGCCGGCCCGAGCATCTCCAGCGAGCAGGACCTGCTCGACCTGCTGGCAATGGAGCACGGCGTCGAGCGGGTCGGCTACTGGGGCGAGTTGGACGCCGTCGAGCGGGCGCGGGAGCTCGGTGCGGTCGGCGCCGGTGGAGACCTGTTCGCCGACGGCGCGCTCGGCAGCCACACCGCCTGCCTCAGTGCGCCCTACCTCGACGAGCCGACCAGCGGTCATCCCTACCTCGACGCCGAGCAAATCGGCCGGCACGTCGCGGCCTGTACCCGCGCCGGTCTGCAGGCCGGTTTCCACGCCATCGGCGACGCAGCCCTGCAGGCGGTCGTCGACGGCTTCGGCCGCGCCGCCCGCGAGATCGGCGACCTGCGGGCCGCCAGACACCGGGTCGAACACGCCGAGCTGATCACCGCCGCGCAGATCGGCGCGCTGGCGTCGTACGGCGTGGTGGCGAGCGTCCAGCCGGCCTTCGACGCGCGCTGGGGAGGGCCGGATGGCGCCTACGCGCAGCGGCTCGGGCGGGAGCGGGCCGCCGGGCTGAACCCGTTCGCCGCGATGGCCGCTGCCGGCGTGGTGCTGGCCCTGGGCAGCGACAGCCCGGTGACCCCGCTGGACCCGTGGGGAACGCTGCGCGCCGCCGTGCTGCACCGCACCCCCGGCAGCGGCCTATCGGCCCGGGCGGCCTTCTCCGCCCACACCCGCGGCGGCTGGCGGGCGGCCCGGCGCGACGGTGAGGGCGAACTCGCACCCGGCGCGCCGGCGACCTTCGCGATCTGGCGGGTCGAGGGCGAGCTGGTCGTGCAAACCCCCGACGAGCGGGTCGCCGGCTGGTCGACCGATCCGCGCGCGGGCGTCGCGGGCCTGCCCGATCTGGCCGGGCCCGACCCGCGGTGCCTCGCCACCGTGGTGCGTGGCCGACAGGTCTACGACGGGCAAATTGGTGGCGTCGGACCGCACCCGGTCTGACCTGCGGCGATAGTGCATCGGTGCAGGTCAGGGGCTGGTTGACAGCCCTTGGGAGCCACTCGCTAGCCTGCAGTCTGCACGTGGACGACCGGTGCACGACTGGTCGCCCGCCACAGGACCTGAGGCACCCGGACCGCGCTCCGGCGTTCCATTCTCAGGTCGGTCCGGGTGGGTGATCGGGGGCCTTGACGGCCCGGTGCGCCGGTAGGGGATCCAGACCCGGGCGGGGGCCCGGTGGACCAGTAGACAACGGCACGCCGGCGGCAACCAGCCTCCTGCGGGTCGGTCCGAAGGTGTCACCGGGCCCCGCGCTCGCCGTCCGATGCAGACTGCTCGGTGTGGACACCGACACGGTCGAGGACCAGCCGACCGTGCAACACCCGGTTGTCCCGGCACCTCCCGACCAGGCAGGCGTTCGGCTGGCCGGCGCGGTCCTGGCCGGGCTCGCCCTGGAGTTGGCCTTCCCGCCGATCGGGCTGTGGGCGCTCGCACCGGTCGGCGCCGGCCTGTTGGCGTTGGTCTGTCGGCAACAGTCGGTACGCCGAGGCGGGCTGCTCGGCCTGCTCACCGGGCTCGCCCTGTTCGTCCCGCTGCTGCACTGGACCGGGGCCGTCGCCGGCCCGGCGGCCTGGCTGGCGCTCGCCCTCATCGAGGCCCTGCCGATGGCGCTGCTCGGCGGCGCCCTCGCCGCGGTCTCCCGGCTGGCCGGCTGGCCCGTCTGGTCGGCGCTGCTGTGGGTGGGGGAGGAGGCGCTGCGCGACCGGGCGCCGTTCGGCGGCTTCCCGTGGGGGCGGCTCGCCTTCAGCCAGGGCCACACCCCGCTGACACCGCTGGCGGCGCTCGGCGGCGCCCCGCTGGTCACCTGCGCCGTCGCGCTGCTCGGCGGCGCGCTCGCGCTGCTGCTCAGCCGGCCGGCGGTCCGGGCCCTCGGCTGGCTGCTGCCGGCCGCCGCGCTGCTGCTCGCGGCGCCGCTGGTGCCCGTGCCGACCGGCGGCCGACTCGCGACCGTCGCCGTCATCCAGGGCAACGTGCCCCGGCTGGGGCTGGGGTTCAACGCCCAGCGGTCCGCGGTGCTCGACAACCACGCGGCCGCCACCCACCAGCTGGCGGCCGACGTCCGGGCCGGTCGGACCCGCCGGCCCGAGCTGGTCATCTGGCCCGAGAACGCCTCCGACCTCGACCCTTCCACCGACCCGGCCGCCCGGCAGCGGATCGACAGCGCTGTCCGCGACATCGGGGTGCCGGTCCTGGTCGGCGCGGTCGTCGACGCCCCACGCGGGCACGTGCTGAACCGGGGCATCGTCTGGGACCCGGTGACCGGCCCCGGCGCGACGTACGACAAGCGCCACCCGGTGCCCTTTGGGGAGTACATCCCGCTGCGCGGGCTCGTCCGGCACCTCAGCAACAAGGTCGATCTCGTCGCCCGTGATTTCGCGGCCGGGATCAAGCCGGGGGTGCTGCAGGTCGGTCCGGTGCGGGTCGGCGACGTGATCTGCTTCGAGGTTGCCTACGACGGGCTCGTGCGTGACGTCGTGACCGCAGGGGGCAGGCTGCTCGTCGTGCAGACCAACAACGCGACGTTCGGCCGGAGCGGCCAGACCAGCCAGCAGCTGGCGATGAGCCGGCTGCGGGCCGTCGAGCACGGCCGCGCGGTGCTCGTCGCCGCGACCAGTGGCGTCTCGGCGATCATCGGACCCGACGGGGCCCTGCTGGCGCGGTCCGGCATCTTCACCCGGGCGCTGCTCGTGGCGCAGGTCCCCGTCCGCGGCGGCACGACCGTCGCCACCGGCCTCGGCGCGCTGCCCGAGCTGGTGCTGGTCCTGTCGGGCGTGGCGGCCCTCGTCGTCGCGGGGCGGCGCCGTCGATGAGTGTCGGCCGGGTGCTGGTCATCGTCCCGACCTACAACGAGCGGGACAATCTCGAGGTCATCGCCGGCCGGCTGCACGCCGCCGTCCCGACCGCAGACCTGCTGGTGGTCGACGACAAAAGCCCCGACGGCACCGGCCGGATCGCCGACATCCTGACCGGGCGTGAGCCCTGGGCCCATGTGCTGCACCGGACCGGCAAGCAGGGCCTCGGCGCGGCGTACATCGCCGGCTTCGGCTGGGCCCGGGAGCGCGGCTACGACGTCGTCGTCGAGATGGACGCCGACGGCTCGCACGCCCCCGAGCAGCTCCCCGAACTGCTGGCGGCGCTGGAGCAGGCCGACGTCGTGCTCGGCAGCAGGTGGGTGCCAGGGGGAGCTGTCGTCAACTGGCCGCGCTCGCGCGAGTTGCTCTCGCGCGGCGGCAACGCCTACACCCGGCTGATGCTGGGGCTGCCGCTCGCCGACGCGACCGGCGGCTACCGCGCCTACCGGCGGCCGGTCCTTGACACGCTGCTCACCGGCGACATCGCCTCGCAGGGCTACTGCTTCCAGGTCGACCTCATCTGGCAGGCCTGGCGGGCCGGTCACCGCGTCGTCGAGGTGCCGATCACCTTCGTCGAGCGCGAACGAGGCGAGTCCAAGATGAGCCGGGCCATCGTCGCCGAAGCGCTGTGGCGGGTGACCGTCTGGGGGCTGCGGTCCCGCCGGTCCAAGCGCACCGCCCGGCGGTCGTGATGCCGCTGCTGGTCGTCCTGGCGTTCCTGGTCGTGCCCGTCGTCGAGCTGTACGTCATCATCACCGTCGGCCAGGCGATCGGCGTGCTGCCGACCGTCGCCCTGCTGCTCGCCGATGCGCTGCTGGGCGCCGCGCTGGTCCGGCGTGAGGGTCGTCGGGCCTGGCAGGCGTTGCGGGTGGCGCTGAGCGAGCAGCGGGTCCCCGGCCGGGAGGTCGCCGACGGCGCGCTCGTCGTGCTCGGCGGCGCGCTCCTGCTGACGCCGGGCTTCGTCACCGACGTGTTCGGGCTGCTGTGCCTGCTGCCGCCGACCCGGGCTGTGCTGCGCCGGTTGCTGACCGGCCTCGCCACCCGACAGCTGCTCGGGGGCGCCGCACCCAAACGCCCAACGGGGCGGCCACCCTCGACGCCGCACGACGTGATCGAGGGGGAGATCGTCGAACCGGAATGACCGCGGGGGGAGCGCTCAGGCGCTCTTCTTGGCCTTCTGCTCGAGCTTGAGCGCGGCTCGCACCTGGCCCTGGTGCTCATGCAGCACCGCCAACCGCTCGGCAAGCACGGTTTCGAGCTCGGCCACGCTCCGTCGCTCCAGCAACATGTCCCAGTGGGTCCGGACGTGTTTGGCCTGCTTGGGCTCGGGCTGCTCGACGTCACGACGAAGGGCGGTGCCGCCGCAGACCTTGCACTCCCAGGTCGGCGGGATGTCCGCCTCGGCGGCGAACGGCACCGAGGTGGCGTGCCCGCGGGCACAGTCGTAGGCGGTCAGGGTGCGCGGGGCGAACTCGGTGTGCCGGTCGCTCTCGTAGCTGACCGACCCGAGACGACTGCCTCGCAGGACGCGGTCACTCATGGGGGGCCTCCGCTTCAAGGGTGTCAGAGGTTCCAACGAACGGGGGACGAGCAGGATTCCCAGGCTTGACAGACGCTCAGGAGTTGACGGTGGGCTGCCGAGGTGCCATACACCAAGAACCCCACCAGCCCCAGGAGGCGCGCCGTGCAACACGCCGGATTGGCTCCGCCGGCCCGACGTCCGACGGTCCGGGCGCAGCTTCGCGCTCTGTTCGGCCTGCTGCTCGGGCTCAGCCTGGCCGGGACCACCATGTTTGCGAGCGGGGGATCCGGTCGAGACGGCCGCGGCGCCGCGGTCGTCGCCGCCGCCCGAACCCACCTCGGCCAGAGTTATCTCTGGGGTGGCACCGGCCCGGCCAGCTGGGACTGTTCGGGCCTCACCTCGGTGCTCTGGCGAACCATCGGCGGGGCCACCGAGATCCCGCGGGTCGCCGACCAGCAGCAGGCCTGGGCGGTGCCGATTCCGCGTGAGCAGGTGCTGCCGGGGGATCTCGTCTTCTTCGGTGCGCCGGTGACGCATGTCGGCATCGTGTCGATCCTCGCTGCGGGAGCCGACCGCCCCATGACGATGCTCGATGCCTCCTCGTCGCGCGGTCAGGTGGTCGAGCGGGTCGTGTGGACCACCGGCGTGATCCGGTTCGGCCGGGTCCGCCGTCCCGGGATGCCCGTCGTCCGGACGTGGACCCCGCCCCCGCCGCCACCGGTCGACCGGCTGCCGGCCGCGGTGCCGCTCACCGCACCGGCCGGGCCGGATCCCGTCGTACGGCGTCCGAGCCTTGACTCGC
>JBKJOO010000176.1:0-2962 GCA_046595615.1 Mycobacteriales bacterium
GGAGCTCCGGTTCTGCAGGGGTCAGGAGGTGAGCAGGGTCGTCAGGCGCTCGGCCGACAGGCGCTTGAAGGCCCGCCTGGGCCGGGTGCGGTCCAGGACGGCCGCCTCCAGGTTGGCTGCGTCGATCGTACGTGGCTCACCGCCGTCGGCAGGGGTGGCGAGGGCCTTCACCGCGAGCCGCACGGCGGCGTCGAGCGACGCGTCGGGCTCGTGCTCGGCGGTGAGGACCGCCGCGATCGGGTCGGCGTTGCCGCCCATGACGATGAAGCCGTGCTCCTCGGCGACCGACCCGTCGTAGGTCAGCCGGTAGAGCTGGTCGTCGCTGGTGTTGTCGCCGACCTCCGCCACGGTGATCTCGACCTCGAACGGCTTGCCCGCCTCGGTGAAGATCGTCCCGAGCTGCTGGGCGTACGCGTTGGCGAGCCCGCGGCTCGTGACGTCCGACCGGTCGTACTGGTAGCCGGTGAGGTCGGCGTAGCGGATCCCGGCCTTGCGCAGCGTCTCGAACTCGTTGTAGCGGCCCACCGCGGCGAAGGCGATCTTGTCGTAGATCTCGCTGATCTTGTGCAGGGCCTTGCTCGGGTTCTCGCCGCAGAACAAGATCCCGTCGGCGTAGGTCATGACCAGCACCGCCCGGCCGCGGGCGATGCCCTTGCGGGCGTAGTCGCTCTTGTCCCGCATGATCTGCTCGGGACTGACGTAGAACGGCGTGGACACGTCTTTCTCCTCCTGCTGGCTTGGGGGTACGGCGAAAGCCGGTCAGCCGCCGGGGCGGATCATGCGCTCGGCCACGATGGCCTCGACCACGGAGGTGACCTCGTCCTCGGGGACGCGGCGCAGGCCGTCGGCGGTCACGGTCATCACGACCGGGAAGATGCGGCGGGACAGGTCGGGGCCACCGGTCGCGCTGTCGTCGTCGGCCGCGTCGTACAGCGCGTCCACCGCCGCGCGGATCGCGTCGGGCTCGGTGAAGTCCTCGCGGTAGCGCTTCTTCAGCGCGCTGCGGGCGAAGATCGACCCGGACCCGACGCTGTGGAAGCTGTGCTCCTCGTAGCGCCCACCGGTGACGTCGTAGCTGAAGATCCGTCCGAGGCCGTCGCCGACGTCGTACCCGGCGAACAGGGGCACGACCGCAAGGCCCTGCATGGCCATCTGCAGGTTGCCGCGGATCATGCTGGACAGTCGGTTGGCCTTGCCCTCCAGGCTCAAGGTCGACCCCTCGAGCTTCTCGTAGTGCTCGAGCTCGACCTGGAACAGCCGGACCATCTCGATCGCCAGGCCCGCCGTGCCGGCGATGCCGACGCAGGAGAACTCGTCGGCAGGGAAGACCTTCTCGATATCGCGCTGCGCGATGATGTTGCCCATCGTCGCGCGCCGGTCGCCGGCCATGATGACGCCGTTGCCGTGCGTCACCGCCACGATCGTGGTGCCGTGCGGCGCGTCCACCGTGGTCCCCGGCGGCAGCGTCAGCCGCGACGGGAGGAGATCAGGTGCTGCCGCTCCGAGGAAGTCGACGAAGCTGCTGCTCCCGGTCGCGGTGAAGTGAGCTGGTAGACGCCCGGTCCTCGAGAAGTCCTCTGCCACGGTGTTGCCCTGGTCCTCTCGAGGTAGTCGATGCCTTCGCGCATGATGTCTACACGGTTGTCACTGGCCGCCTTTTTGCACGTACGATTTAACGAACTCCTCGGCGTTGCTCTCGAGGACCTCGTCGATCTCGTCCAGCAGGTCGTCCACATCACTGGTCAGCTCCTCGACGCGCGCGTGCACATCGGTGGCCGTCTCAGCTGCGACCTCCTCGACCTCGTCGGTGCTCTTGCCGGCGCGCTCCTGGCCGCCGCTGTCCTTGCCTGCCATCGCTGTCTCCCTGGTCCCGACTGTGCTCACGAGGTCCTGCTGACGAACCTATCCCGTGGACCCGTCAACTTCCCGTCGGCAGCAGGACTTGGCCCATGAACAGCGAAACACAGAGGACATGCGCCTGCTTCGCCCGTCCCTCGCCGTCGCCCTGCTCGCCGGGGCCCTCACCCCGCTGACGAGCGGCGCCTCCCCGCTGCCCGACCCCACGGTCGCTGAGCAGCGCGACACCGAGGCTGTCGTGCTGCACGGCAGCGACCTGGCGACCTGGGCGGTTCCGGGCAATGCCACCGCAAAGCTGCCGCTCACGGACCTGACCTGCATCGGTGCGACGACCGACGGCTGCGCGCACAACCACTACGCGACGCCCGAGGTCGACACCGCGACCCTGGCCGCCCCGCAAGGTCTGGACGCGAAGCGGATCACCGGCTGGAAGTGGGATGGCAAGCACTTCACCGAGGTGCCGTTCCAGGTCGACGAGGTCTTCACCCGCTACCTCGACAACAGCGCCAGCGGCTTCGCGGTCTACAGCGGCGAGGACCAGCACACCTCGTACGCCTTCGACCGCGAGGGCTTCCGCTACACCAAGGGCACCTGCGTCGCGACGCCCGACTCCCCCACCGCGACCGACCCGGTGAAGGGCCTGGACACCGACGACGAGCTGGCCTTCATGGCCGCCGACGCCGGGGCAACCGCACCCGCCACCGCAGCGCTGCCGAAGGGGGTCACGAAGACCCAGCGCCTCACGGTCACCGACCCGCTGACCCAGAAGCAGTCCTACCTCTACGTGATGGCCGGCCGTGCCCCGTCGTTCACCGGCAAGAACGGGTACGTGCGCTACCAGCGGGACGCGAACGCCGACCGGTTCGCGCTGAGCCAGTCGAGCTACGACAGCTACGGGAACGCCGCCGTCGGGCCGTACTGCGACGCGCTCGGCACGGTGATCGGCAAGGGCCGCCGCCGGCCGGTCGACACCGCGACGATCACGACGGACCGCTACCGCTACCGCTACGACGGCCGCTGGCTCATGACGGACGTCCGGATCAGCCCGGACAAGGGCAAGACCTACGGGCCCGACCTGGTCGACCGCTGGAAGGCCCGGGCGTTC
>JBKJOO010000234.1:0-19161 GCA_046595615.1 Mycobacteriales bacterium
CCTGGACCCACCCGGAGACCCTCACCCCGCGCGGGGTGACCTGGCACCGCGCGGTCGTCGCCCGGGCCGCCGCAACCGCCGATCTGCTGGTCGTCCCCACCCGGGCGGTCGCCGACGAACTGGCCCGGTACGTCGCGCTCACCGCGCGGGTGCAGGTGGTAGGCGAGGGCGTCAGTGCCGAGTTGGCGCTGCCACCCGACGAGGACGAGCGGGCCGCCCGGCTGGGTCTGCCCGAGCGTTTCCTGCTGACCGTGGCCACCTTGGAACCTCGCAAGGGGCTGGCCGAGCTCGTCCGGGCCCTCGCCGACCCGGCGGCCCCGAAGGTGCCGCTGCTGTGTGCGGGCCAGCCCGGCTGGGGCGGGCAGGACGTCGCGGCGCTGGACGTCGAGGCGCTGGGCGCCTCGCTCGGCGTCGACGTCCGGGTGCTCGGCCGGGTCGCCGACCCCGACCTGGCTGTCCTGCTGCACCGGGCCACCGCCCTGATCGTCCCGAGCCGGGCCGAGGGATTCGGGTTGCCGCTGCTGGAGGGGATGGCGGCCGGCACACCGGTGCTGACCACGGACGTGGCAGCCCTGGTCGAGGTGGCCGGCGGCGCTGCGCTGCAGGTCCCCCTCGACGCGCTGCTCGACGGGCTCATCTCGGTCGTCACCGACGACGGGTTGCGGTCCCGGCTGCGCGCGGCGGGGCCGGTCCGGGCCGCGACGTACAGCTGGGAGGGCGCCGCCAGGACCCTCTGGCGCGCCTACGCGGAGCTGGTCTGAATCGGCCCGGCCCGTCTGCCGGTGCGCGGGGGCGGTACGGCGTAGGCTCGACTGCGAGTGCGTGACACCGAAGATCCGCTGCTCAACTGCACCACAAGGAGTCATCCTGTCCGGCACTGCGGCCTCTGCGCCCGGCCCGCGCGTCCTCGTCGACGCCACTGCCGTGCCCGCCGACCGGGGCGGAGTGGGCCGCTATGTCGACGGCCTCGTTTCGGCGCTCGCCGACGCCGGGGCCGATCTCGCGCTGGTCTGCCAACGGGCCGACGCCGAGCGCTACGGCCGGATGGCGCCGCACGCGCAGGTCGTCGCAGGTCCCGCCGCCATCGCCCACCGTCCGGCCCGGCTGGCCTGGGAACAGACCGGCCTGCCGCTCGTCGCCCAGCAGGTCGGCGCGCAGGTCGTCCACTCGCCGCACTACACGATGCCGCTGCGGGCCGGTCGACCCGTCGTCGTCACGATCCACGATGCGACGTTCTTCACCGAGCCCGATCTGCACACCTCGGTCAAGGGCACGTTCTTCCGTAGTGCCACCCGCACCGCCCTGCGCCGCAGCACCCGGATCATCACCCCGAGCAAGGCCACTCGGGACGAGGTCGTCCGGGTCCTCGACGCTGACCCGACGGTGATCGACGTGGCCTACCACGGGGTCGACCAGACGACGTTCCACCTGCCGTCCGAGCAGGAGAAGGCCCGGGTGCAGGCCCGCCTCGGCCTGGCCGGCCAGACCTACATCGCCTTCCTCGGGATGCTCGAGCCGCGCAAGAACGTGCCGGGTCTCATCCGCGGCTGGGTGCTGGCCTGCCAGGGCCGGGACGACCCGCCGGCACTGGTCCTGGCCGGGGGCTCGGGCTGGGACGACACCGTCGATGGAGCCGTCGCAGAAGTCCCGTCGCACCTGCGGGTGATGCGCCCCGGCTACCTGCGCTTCACCGATCTGCCCGGCTTTCTCGGTGGCGCGACCGTCGTCGCCTACCCCTCCCACGGCGAGGGCTTCGGCCTGCCCGTGCTCGAGGCGATGGCCTGCGGCGCGCCGGTGCTCACGACACCCCGGCTGTCCCTGCCCGAGGTCGGCGGGGACGCCGTCGCCTACACCGAGCCCGACCCGGCCTCGATCGGCGCCGGCCTGACCGCGCTGCTCGACGATTCGGCCAGGCGCGCGCAGCTGGCCGCCGCCGGCCACGAGCGATCGCTCGAGTTCACCTGGGCCGCCAGCGCCGAGGCGCACCTGGCCAGCTACGCCCGCGCCGCCAGCTCGTGAGCCCCCGACCCGTCCGGGTCGTCGTCGTGACCTGGTCGCCCGGCCCGGCACTGGCCAGCTTCCTGCACTCGCTGACGACGGCCACGACCGGCTCGGCGTACGACGTGGTGCTCGCCGACAACGGCTCCACCGATGGGAGTGTGGAGCTGGCCGAGGGGCCGGGCGTCAGGTTGCTGCGGACCGGCGGCAACCTCGGCTACGGCAAGGCCGCCAACCTCGGCGCCTCGGGGGCGCCGGGCGAGTGGCTGGTCGTCGCGAACCCCGATCTGGAGTGGGCCCCCGGTTCGCTGGATGAGCTGCTCGCCGCTGCCGAGCGGTGGCCGGCTGCCGGCTGCCTCGGCCCGGCGATCCGCACGCTGGACGACCGGCTCTACCCGTCGGCGCGGGCCTTCCCGTCGCTCGGCCGGGGCATCGGCCATGCGTTGTGCGGCTGGTGGTGGCCGGGAAACCCGTGGACCCGGTCCTACCGGGCCGAGGCGGGCGACCCGGTCGAGGGCGCCACCGGCTGGCTGTCGGGCTCGTGCATGCTGCTGCGGCGAGCCGCCTTCGAGCAGGTGGGTGGCTTCGACCCGGCGTACTTCATGTACTGCGAGGACATGGATCTGTGCCGCCGGCTTGGCGAGGCCGGTTGGTCGTCGGTCTACGTCCCGAGCGCGGTGATCACCCACTCCGGTGGGCACGCCACCGAGCGGGTGGCCACCGCGATGCTCGCCGAGCACCACCGGGCCCTCTACCGCTACCTGTCCAGGCAGTACGCCGGACCGCGGTTCGCGGTGCTGCGCGGCCTGCTCGCGCTCGGGTTGGGGGCGCGGTATCTGCTGGCCAAGCGGGTGCGCTCGGTCGGCGAAGGCGCCGCGCCGACCCGTTCGGCCGAGCTGTTGGAGCACTGATGCGGCACGCCCTGATCCTGGCCGGCGGGTCGGGCACCCGGTTGTGGCCGTTTTCGACCGCGGCCCTGCCCAAGCAGCTCGTCCCGCTGCTGCAGGGCCGGTCGCTGCTCGAGATCGCAGTCGAGCGGGCCACTTCCGTCGTACCGGCCGGGCAGGTGTGGCTCGGCGCGGGGGAGCAGCTACGGTCCGCGGTGTCCTCGGTCGGCGGGCTGCGCGCCGACCGGCTCATCGTCGAACCATCCGGTCGGGACACCCTGCCGGCGGTCGCGCTGGGCTGCGCGGTCATCGCCGCCGCCGACCCCGACGCCGTCGTCGCGGTGCTCACCGCCGACCACCTGATCGAACCGGCTGATGTGTTCGCGGCCACCCTTGCCGACGCCTTCGCCCTCGCCGAGGCCCGCGACGACACCCTGGTCACGTTCGGCGTGGTACCGGACCTGCCGGCCACCGGCTTCGGCTATCTCGAGCTCGGCGACTCGCTCACCGGCGCTGCAAGGATCGTCACGTCGTTCCGGGAGAAGCCCACGGCGACGCTCGCGATGTCGTTCCTCGCCGCCGGGCCGTCGCGCTACCTGTGGAACTCCGGGATGTTCGTCTGGCGCGCCTCGACCCTGCTGCGCGCGGTGGACGCCTTCGCGCCCGGCGCCGCGCCAGCCCTGCGCGCGCTCGGCGCCGCCTACGGCACGCCTGCCTGGCCGGGCCTGGCTGCGACCGACTGGCCGGGCATCGCCAAGGTCAGCATCGACTACGGCGTGATGGAGCCGGCGTCGACCTCGCCGGACTTCACCGTCGTCGCCCTGCCACTGGCGGCCCGCTGGCTCGACGTCGGCTCCTGGCCGGCGTACGGCGAGGCAGTGGGTCGTGATGCGGCCGGCAACGCGATCGGGGCCGGGTCCGCCGTCGTGGTCGACAGCAGGGATTGCGTGGTGGCGTCCTCCGACCCGTCGCACCTGGTCACGCTGATCGGTTGCGAGGGGCTGGTCGTCGTGCACACGCCGACCGCGACGCTGGTCGTGCCGGCCGATCAGGCGCAGCGGGTCAAGGACCTGCACGCGCTGCTGCAGGCCCAGCACCCCGGACTGGCCTGATGGCTGTGCGGCAGACTGCCCGCCATGGGTGATGACACGACCTCGACCGTGCTGCTGGTCGCAGGCAACGTGCTGGCGGTGCCGTTCTCGATCTACCTGCCGGGTTTCTACCGGCTCTGGCGAAGGCGCGAGCCGCTGGTGTTCGCGGCCGAGGAGGTCGGCATGGCGCTCATCACCACCGCGTTCGTGCTGAAGCACAAGCCGTTGCCGGCCGCCTTCAACGGTGCCTGGGGCCTCGGGCTCGCGGTCGCGTACGGCCTCGAGGGCCGCAAGCGGGCCAGGCTGCGCGCCGGGTAAGGGTTACGCCGAGGCGTGGACCAGCCCGAAGCACGACTCGCAGAGCGCCTGTGAGCTGTGCAGGAGCTGGTAGAGCTGCGCTTGGGCGCAGCAGAAATCACAGTCGCCGTGGGTGGCGGAGGTGGCGATCGGGCCGGTGAGGTCGATGACGAGGTGCATACCTAACACTTCGGCGCCGGCAACCCGCCGCCGCGCGCCCGGACAGCCGCACTT
Organism: Mycobacteriales bacterium; assembly: GCA_046595615.1. Taxonomy (GTDB): domain Bacteria; phylum Actinomycetota; class Actinomycetes; order Mycobacteriales; family SCTD01; genus JAYSQK01. The sequence goes on from JBKJOO010000234.1 coordinate 4,508, forward strand.
TCCTGGGGCACAAGCCCGGTCGCGTTCCCCCGATCGGCCCAGTGGAGCGCGGTCCGACAACTGCGTGCCGGTCGCCTGGTCCTGCGACTGCGCCACTTCCCCCATGGCGGTGGCCCTTTTTGGACACCAATGACCCGTTCGTGCTGGTCGTACGACGGGGGAAGTGCGCGGCTACCCAGCGGCTCCCTCAGCGAGGCGCACCGGGCGATGGCAGCGAGGCGGCGACGGTGATCGGCTGCGCCGGTGTTGCGAGGACCGGTAGCGCGGCGGGCACGGTGGCCTGCGCCGGTGTTCCGACGACCGGTAGGGCGGCGGCCGCGGGCACGGTGGCCTGCGCCGGTGTTGCGAGGACCGGTAGCGCGGCGGCCGCGGTCACGGTGGCCTGCGTCGCTGTCCCGACGACCGGTAGCGCGGCGGCCCCGGTCACGGTGGCCTGCGTCGCTGTCCCGACGACCGGCAGGGCGGCGGCCGCGGCGGCGGTCACGGTGTTCGGCTGGGCCGGCGGTGTCGCGGCTGCCGGCGACGTCGTGACGGGCCTGGTCGGGACCGGGGGGGCTTGCGCCGGCGGGCCCGCCGGGTTGCGCGCACCGGAGTCGGTCGGCTGCCCCGGACCTCCGGCCGCGCCGGGAGCACCGCCCTGCGGCGCCCTGCCAGCAGGCCGTTCGGCTGTCGGCGCGTCGGCCACCGGGCGTGCGCGGGTGGGCGTGGTGGACAGCAGCGCCGGCTGGTCAACACCGGCCCGGCGTACGTCGTGGGTGGCGCTGTAGCGGTCGGCGGCGTTGCCGTCGGGGGACAGTCCGAGCGTCGCGGCCGCCGGACCGAGTGCGGCCACGCTCACCAGCGCCGCGCCGGCCGCGACCGAACCGAGCTGGCCCGCGGTGCTGCTGACAAGCGCGACGCTGCTCTGGCCGAGCATCGGCAGCCCGGCCAGCCAGGCGGTCGGACCCATCGCCCACAGCAGGCGCCGGCTGGGGACCGCAACGATCGCGCGGACCACCGCGGGGTCGAACTGCGAACCGGCGCAGCGGACGAGCTCACGCAGCGCGGCGTCCTTGCGCACCGGTCGCTTGTAGGAGCGGGCGGCCGTCATCACCTCGAAGGAGTCCGCGACCTGCACGATCCGCGAGCCGATGCTGAGCTCCTGCCCCGACGTACCCGCCGGGTAGCCGGTGCCGTCCCAGCGTTCGTGATGCTCCTCGATGACGCGATGCATCGGCGCCAGCCAGGTCATCAGCGGCGCCGCGAGCTCCGCGCCGATCCGCGGGTGCTCGCGCAGGACGGCCCACTCGTCGGCGTCGGGCTTGCCCGCCTTGTGCAGCAGGATGACCGGGACGTGCAGCTTGCCGATGTCGTGCAGGAGGGCGGCCCAGCGCAGCCGGTCCCGTTCGACTGCCGAGAGCCCGACGGACTGCGCGATGAGGTCGGCGAAGGCGCGCACCCGCTCGGCGTGACCGCGGGTCGACCGGTCGTGCCCGGCGAGTGCGGTGATGAGCACGAGCATCCGCTCGGCGGCCTGCTGCGCCGATTCGTCGTCCGGCGCGTCGAGGAGCTGGGTCAAGGCCGAGGCGCTGCTGCCGCGTTTGGCCAGGCGCAGCCGGGACGGTGCCCCGTCCGGGAAGCACAGCGAGAGCTCGAGCAGGGTCGCCAGCGGGAGCAGCCGCTGCAGTGCCCGGTGCACGCCCCAGGACGCCGCCCAACTCGCCGCCAGGAGCGCCGCCAGCCAACCGAGCTGACCGAAACCGGACGCCGGGCGGGGTACAAGGGCAGCCGCGCCCAGCAGTACCGCCGGGGCCAGCGCGACCGGCACCAGCAACGTCAGCGTCCGCAAGCAGCGAGCCAGCCACGGTCGCGCCGACCACCCCTGCTCGTCGGGGGTGGTCTGGGCTGTCATCGGTCCACGCGGTCCATGTCCATGACGTCGGGCGTGACCCGGCCGGGCTGACTAGCCCGAACGGCCCTCGCCCGCCAGCGCGACCACCAGCTCGGGCTCGGTGACTGCCCGCACGTCGTCGAGGCTGACTCCGGGGGCGAGCTCGCGCAGCACGAGACCCACTGGCTGCACGTCGATCACGGCCAGATCGGTGATGATCCGCCCGACGCAGGCCCGGCCGGTGAAGGGCAGCGAGCACTCGCGGACGATCTTTGGCGAGCCGTCGCGTGCGGCGTGCTCCATCATGACGATGACCCGCTTCGCGCCGTGCACGAGGTCCATCGCGCCGCCCATGCCCTTGACCATCTTGCCGGGGATCATCCAGTTGGCCAGGTCGCCCCGCTCGCTGACCTGCATCGCGCCGAGCACGGCGACGTCGACGTGCCCACCGCGGATCATCCCGAACGAGGCTGCCGAGTCGAAGTACGACGCACCGGGCAGCACCGTGACGGTCTCCTTGCCGGCGTTGATCAGATCCGGGTCGACCGCATCCTCGGCCGGATAGGGGCCGACGCCGAGCACACCGTTCTCGCTGTGCAGCACGACGTGCACATCGGCCGGCACGAAGTTCGGCACCAGGGTCGGCAGGCCGATCCCGAGGTTGACGTACTGCCCGTCGGTGAGCTCGCGGGCCACCCGCGCGGCCAGTTGGTCACGCGTCAGCACGCTGCACCGTCCGTTTCTCAATCCGCTTCTCAGCGCTGACCCGCACCACGCGCTGGACGAAGATCCCCGGTGTGTGCACGAGCATCGGGTCGAGCTCACCCGGCTCGACCAGCTCTTCCACCTCGGCGATCGTGATCCGTCCGGCGGCGGCGCACAGCGGGTTGAAGTTGGCGGCCGACTTCTCATAGACGAGGTTGCCGTGCCGGTCGCCGTACCGGGCGTGCACGAGGGCGAAGTCGGTGCGGATCGCCCGCTCGAGCACGTAGTCGGCCCCGTCGAAGTTGCGGACCTCCTTGGGTTCGCTGGCCAGGGCGATGCCCCCGGATCCGTCGTACTGCAGGGGCAGGCCGCCCTCGGCGACCTGCGTGCCGACGCCGCCGGGGGTGTAGAAGGCGGGGATGCCGGCGCCACCGGCGCGCAGCCGCTCGGCCAGGGTGCCCTGCGGCACCAGCTCCACCTCGAGCTCGCCGGCGAGGAACTGCCGCTCGAACTCCTTGTTCTCCCCGACGTAGGAACCGGTGGTCCGCCGGATCCGCTTCGCCCGCAGCAGCGAGCCCAGCCCCCACTCGTCGACGCCGCAGTTGTTGCTGACCGTCTCCAGGTCGGTGGCGCCGGTCGCCAGCACCGCATCGATGAGGGCCTGCGGGATCCCGCACAGCCCGAATCCTCCGACGGCCAGGGACGCGCCGCTGGCGATGCCCGCAACTGCCTCGGCAGTCGAGCCGACGACCTTGTCCACAGGCTGCACCGTAGCCTGGGCCCGTGTTGGAGGTGGCGACGGTCTGGCGGCCCCGTCATCCGGTCGACGTGCGGCGCACCCTCTCGCCGTTGTCCAGAGGGCGGGCCGACCCGACGCACGCCGTCGATGCAGGTGGCGCCCTGTGGCGTACGACGAGGACCGTCGACGGGCCGGCGACCTACCGGCTCGAGCAGCGGAGTCTGCACGAGATCACCTGTACAGCATGGGGTCCCGGCTCTGAGCGGGTGCTCGATGGACTCGTCGATCTGCTCGGCGGGCGCGATCCGGATGAGGGCTTCGAGCCTGCGCATCCGCTGCTCGCCGCGAGCCATGCCCGGCACCCCGGGCTGCGTATCCCGCGCACCGGGCGGGTCTTCGAGGCCTTGGTGCCCGCCGTCCTGGAGCAGAAAGTCACCGGGAAACAGGCCCGCGCGTCGTTCGCGCTGCTCGTCCACCGGTTCGGCGAACTGGCGCCGGGCCCGGCCCCGACCGGCATGCGGGTCCCGCCGGCGCCGGAGACCTGGCGGCGCATCCCGTCGTGGGAGTGGCACCGGGCCGGCGTCGACCCCCAACGCAGCCGCACCGTGTGCCTGGCCGCCAGGGTCGCCGAGCGGCTCGAACAGGCGGTGGACCTGGCGCCGGGAGATGCCGCCGAACGGCTCCGGGCCGTTCCCGGGATCGGGGCGTGGACCGCCGCCGAGATCGCCCAGCGGGCTCTCGGCGACACCGATGCGCTGAGCGTCGGCGACTACCACCTCTCGCAGTTCGTCGGCTGGGCGCTGCTCGGCCGGCCGGTCGACGACGACGCCATGGTGGCGCTGCTCGAGCCCTGGCGCCCGCACCGCTACCGGGTGGTGCGGCTGCTTGAGGTGAGCGGGTTCGCCAAACCCCGCTTCGGTCCGAAGCTCACCGTGCAGGACCACCGCCGGCACTGACCCAGCCCCCCCTTTGCGTGATCAACAGGACATCGCTGCGCGACTCGCCGCGCGTGTCCCGCAGCGATGTCCTGATGATCACCTGGGTGGGCGCTAGCGCAGCAGCACGAAGTCGGCCGGGTCGCGGGCCGGGCGCTCCGGCGGCGGCCCCTGCGGATGGCCCACGGCGACGGCGCCCAGTGGCTCCCAGCTGGGGTCCAGGTCGAGCACCTCGCGGACGACCTCGGGGCAGAACATCGTGCTGCTGACCCAGGCACTCCCCAGGCCTTCCGCAGCCAGCTGCACCAGTAGGTTCTCCACCGCCGCGCCCCCGGCGACGACGAACAGCCGCTCCTCGGCGGCGCTGCGACGCGCATCGGGGTAGTCGTGCGCGCCCTCGCGGACCAGGCAGGGCACGACGACGTACGACGCCTGGCGCAGCACATCGCCTCGCCGCAGCCGCTTGTCGATGCTGTCAGCCGAGAACCCATCGGCCCGTAGGTCGCTCGCCCACTGGGCGGCCATCGCGTCGAGCAGCTCGGTCCGGCGCTGTTCGAGCAGGACGAACCGCCACGGCGTGGTGTGGTGCGGCGCCGGGGCGGTGACGGCCGCGGCCACAGCGCGCAGCACCGTGGCCCGGTCGACCGGCCGCGCCGTGAAGGCCCGGACGGTGCGCCGCAGCGCGACGGTCTGCTGCTGGGCCTCAGCGGTGCCCAGCCGGAACCAGTCCTGTCCGGCGGGCCGCACCAGTGCCGACGCGCCGCGACCGTCGTCGGGCAGGGCCAGCCCGCGTACGACGGCAGCCGCGACCCCGTCGGCCTTGCCCTTGACCAGTTCCGCGGCGCTCGCCAGCTCGTCCGCGACCGCGATCTCGGTGACCTCCAGGACCTGTCCGTAGGTGTCGTCGGTGCCACGCGCGTCCCTGATCGGGGCGAGGCCGGCGCTGCCGATGGCCTGGTCCACCTGCCCGACCCGCCAGGCCCGGCCCATCGTGTCGCTCACGACGACGGCGACCGTGCAACCGGACAGCCGCCCGAGATCGTCGCGCAGCTGCCGGGCGCTTGCATCGGGATCGACTGGCAACAGGGCGATCTCGTCCGGCCGGACGTTGCTCGCATCGACCCCGGCCGCGGCCATGACGAACCCGTGCCGGGTCTCGGCGATGGTCGTCGTGCCACGCCGGGCGACGACGCGCGCGGTCTCGGCGGCCACCGCCAGGAGGCGGGTTGCCTCCCGGTCGTCACCAGCGGGCAGCAGGCGACCCTCGGCCTTGCTCACGACCTTGCTGGTCACCACGACGACATCGCCGTCCTGCAGGGCGATCTGCTGGACCAGCAGCTCGGCGAGATCGTCGCCGGGGCGTACGTCGGGCAGACCGCGCACCGGCAGGACGACGTAGCCGTCAGGCACCGGCGAGGTCCAGCGCCGCCCTGGCCATCGCGGCGGTCGCTTCGAGGTCGTGCATGAGCAGGGGCACGGCCCGCACCTCGACCCCGGGCACGGACGCCCCCGCGTCGCCGGTGTCGACGAGCCAGCCGTCGAGCAAGGCGCTGCCGTAGTGCCGGCCGACCGCCTCGGCGCTCGTCTCGACCCCGATCGCGGCGAGGCACGCATCGGCCATGCCCCGCACCGGCGCGCCACCGACGATCGGCGACAGACCGACGACCCGCTTGCCTTCGAGTGCCTCGCGGATGCCTTTCACCTGCAGGATCGTGCCGATGCTCACCACCGGATTGCTCGGGGGGAGCAGCACGATGTCGGCGCCGTCGATCGCGTCGAGCACCCCAGGCGCCGGGGTCGCGGTCTCGGCCCCGACGGCGACGATGGCGTGCGCCGGCAGCGCCGCCCGGTGCCGGACCCACCACTCCTGGAAATGGATCGCCCGCCGGCCACCCGGCAGGTCGACCGAGACGTGCGTCTCGACCCGGTCGTCGCTCATCGGCAGCAGCGTCGCCCCCGGCTGCCACCGCTCGCACAGGGCCGCGGTGACCGCGCTGAGCGGGAAGCCGGCGTCCATCATCTGCCGCCGGACCAGGTGGGTCGCCAGGTCGCGGTCGCCGAGCCCGAACCAGGCGGCCGGCGCGTCGTACGCCATCAACTCGCCCCTGGTCGTGAAGGTCTCGTCCTGACGGCCCCAACCGCGTTCCTCGTCGATACCGCCGCCGAGGGTGTACATCACGGTGTCCAGGTCGGGGCAGATCCGCAGGCCGTACAGACTGATGTCGTCGGCCGTGTTGACGATGACGGTGAGCGCCACGTCGGGGACGGCGTGCTGCAGGCCACGCAGGAATCTCGCCCCGCCGATGCCGCCGGCGAGCGCCACGATCCTCATCGGGTCAGTCTGCCAGGATCGGCCAGACCGGCAGTGCGGACGTAGGGTCGACGGGTGGAGCAGCCCGGGATGCGTCGTGCGCTCGCCAGGGCCATGGGCGGCAAGCAACTCGACGTGGCCGAGGCCACGGTGCTGCTGGGCGCGCGCGGTGCCGACCTGGATGATCTTTGCGGGGCAGCCGCGCGGGTCCGCGACCAGGGACTCGTGGACGCCGGCCGGCCGGGCACGGTGACCTACAGCCGCAAGGTGTTCATCCCGCTGACCCGGCTGTGCCGCGACCGTTGCCACTACTGCACCTTCGCGACCGTCCCGGGCCGGTTGCCGGCGGCCTACCTGTCGATGGACGAGGTGCTCGACATCGCCCGGCGCGGGGCGGCGCTGGGCTGCAAGGAGGCGCTGTTCACCCTCGGCGACCGGCCGGAGGGGCGGTGGCCCGCCGCCCGCGAGTGGCTCGACGCGGCCGGTTACGACGACACGCTGTCCTATCTCCGGGCCTGCGCGGTGGCGGTGCTCGAACAGACCGGTCTGCTGCCGCACCTCAACCCGGGCGTCTTGAGCTGGGCGGAGTTACAGCGGCTGAAGCCGGTCGCGCCGAGCATGGGGATGATGCTCGAGACGACCGCCGACGTGCCGGCCCACGCGGGGAGCCCCGACAAGGTGCCGGCGGTGCGGCTGCGCACCCTCGAAGATGCCGGCCGGCACTCGATCCCGTTCACCACCGGGCTGCTGATCGGGATCGGTGAGAGCCTCGCCGACCGGGCCGAGACGATCTTTGCGATCCGGGCGAGCCACCGTCGGCACGGTCACGTCCAAGAGGTGATCGTGCAGAACTTCCGGGCCAAGCCCGACACGGCGATGCGCCAGCGGCCCGACGCCGGCCTGCCGGAGTTCCGCGCTGCCATCGCCGTTACCCGGCTGGTGCTGGGGCCCCGGATGCGGGTGCAGGCGCCGCCGAATCTCGTCGACCTGGCCGAGACCGCCGCCCTGCTCGGCGCCGGGGTCGACGACTGGGGCGGCGTCTCCCCGCTGACCCCGGATCACGTCAACCCCGAGCGGCCCTGGCCGGCACTCGACGCCCTCGCCGCAGCCAGCGCCGCGAGCGGGTTCGTCCTGACCGAGCGCCTCACCGCTTACCCGCCCTATCTCGACGAGCCCTGGCTCGATCCCCGGCTCCGGTCGCACGTGGCGGCGCTCCGCGATCCCGTGGGCCTCGCGAGAGACGTGCTGCCGCAACCGATCTCATGGCAGGAGCCGGACGGCGGCTTGATGAACACCGGCCGCACCGACCTGCACGCGACCGTCGACACCACCGGGCGGGTGGCCGATCGGCGCAGCGACTTCGACGAGGTCTACGGCGACTGGCAGGCGGTGCGCGAGTCCGTCCCCGCGCCCCGACGTACCGACAGCGACGTCGCCGCAGCGCTCCGGGTCGCGCAGGATCGGCCGGGGGAGCTGACCGAGACCCAGGCACTGGCCCTGCTGACGGCGGACGGCGCCGACCTCGAGGAGGTCTGCCGGCTGGCCGACGAGGTGCGCCGCGACACCGTCGGCGACGCGGTCACCTACGTCGTCAACCGCAACATCAACTTCACCAACGTCTGCTACACCGGCTGCCGCTTCTGTGCCTTCGCCCAGCGGCGCACCGACGCCGACGCCTATTCGCTGTCGCTCGAGGAGGTCGAGCAACGAGCGGCGCAGGCCTGGGAGGTCGGCGCCACCGAGGTCTGCATGCAGGGCGGCATCGATCCACAGCTGCCCGGTACGGCGTACCTGGACCTGGCCCGTGCGGTGAAGCGTGGCGCGCCGGGCCTGCACCTGCATGCGTTCAGCCCGATGGAGGTCGTCAACGGGGCCGCCAGGATGCAGGTGAGTATCGCTGAGTTCCTCGTCGCCGCAGCCGAAGCCGGCGTCGACAGCCTGCCCGGGACGGCTGCGGAGATCCTCGACGACGAGGTGCGGTGGGTCCTCACCAAGGGCAAGCTGCCCACCTCGCAGTGGATCGAGGTCGTCACCACCGCGCACCGGCTCGGCCTGCCGACGACCTGCACGATGATGTACGGCCACGTCGACGAACCCCGCCACTGGGCCGCGCATCTGGTGCTGCTCAGGGAGCTGCAGGCGCAGACCGGTGGGTTCACTGAGTTCGTGCCGCTGCCGTTCGTGCACACCAGCAGCCCGATCTACCTGGCCGGCGTGGCCCGGCCCGGCCCGACGCTGCGCGACAACCGGGCGGGGCACGCGGTCGCCCGGCTCGTCCTGACCGGCGCCATCGACCACGTGCAGTGCAGCTGGGTCAAGCTCGGCCCGGAACAGTGCAGGCAGGTGCTGCTCGGCGGCGTCGACGACCTCGGCGGGACGCTGATGGAGGAAACCATCAGCCGGATGGCCGGATCGCAACACGGCTCCCGCAAGTCGGTCGAGGACCTGGAGCAACTGGTGCGTTCGGTCGACCGGACCCCGCGGCAACGCACCACGACGTACACCGCGGTCGGGCCGGAGCGGCTCGCGGCGGCGCGGCGTACCGAACTGCACCGGGTGGCGCTCCCGCTCGTCTGACGCGGTTACCCTCGCTGGCGACCTGAGGAGGCGTGCGTCATGGAAGCCGAGAGCCTGGCAACGCGGATCGAGCGCCTGGTTGCCCTGGACCGGGACGAGCCCACCGGCGGCGATCCCGGTGGCCCACGGGGCGAGCTGGCGGCCCTGCGCGCCGAGCTCGACGGATGGTCGGTCCGGCTGACCGGTGCGGTCGCGGCGAGCCGGATCGAGACCGGCACCGTCGTACGCCGGGTCGCCGAACTCGGCGGCGACCTGCGGCGGCTGGTGACGGCTGAGCGGCAGGACGCCGAGCGCACCGCCGCAGCGCAGGCGGCCACCGGCGAGGCCCGAGCGGCGCTCGAAGCCCGAATGGCCGTCCTGGAGGACACCCTCGACGCGATGGCCGAGCGGCTCGAAGCCCTGGCCCGGGACGGCGCACACACGACCCGTGACCAGCTCCGCGCACTCCTTGCCACCGGGGCACGCATCGAGCGCCGACTGGACGCGATGGACCCGGCCACCGTCGACCTCAAGGGCGCAGCAAAAAGCGACGACAGGTGACTCGTCACGATCGGACCAGCAGCACGGGCCGGTCCGCCGCCGCCGATCTGGAGCCTGATGTCTGCCGCCGCCCGCCGCATCGCAGGTTGGTCCTGTGTCGCGCGCACCGACCGGGCGAGGACTGCCTGCTGGGTGCTCGGCGTGGCGATCGCCGTGTTCGCCCTGGCGCTGCTGGCCGTGACGCTGGCCCCGCCGGGATCACACGTCGCCGCGTGGTGGCCGGCGGCAGGGGTCTCGGTGGCTGCGGTCGCGGTGTCCGGGGGTACCCGCCGGCGGCTGCTCCTGCTCGCCGTCGCGCTGGCCAGCCTGTCGGCGAACCTGGTCGGTGGTCGGCCGTTGGCGCTCGCCGGGTGCTTCGCCCTCGCCAACACCGCTGAGGCGGCGCTCGCAGGTTGCTGGCTCGGCCGGAAGGGACGGCCCGGGTTGACCACGATGCTCGACCTGGGCCGGCTGTTGCTGGCGGCGGCCGCGGGCGCGCTGCTGGCGGGGTTGCTTGCGGCGACCTCGGTCTGGCTGCTCCTGGGCGGCATGTTGTGGTCGACCTGGCTGTCGGTCGCGGCCTCGCACAGCGCCGCGACCCTGGTGATCGTCCCCTTGGTCATGCGCGCACCGGCCGACGCCCGGGACCGGCGCCGGTGGGAGTCGTCGGCGCAATGGGTTGCGGTGCTGCTCGTGGTGGGGTTCGTCTTCTCGCCGGGCCAGCGACTCCCGCTCGCGTTCGTCGCGGTGCCGGTGCTGGTGTGGGCCGGCCTGCGGCTCGGCGTCCGGGCCGCGACAGCCCAGCTCGCCGTCGTCGGGGTGCTGGTGACGGTCATGACCGCCCAGGGCGGCGGGCCGTTCGTGCGGACCGGGCAGCCGGGGGCGCCCGGGATCTCCGCCGGGCTGGTGCAGCTGTTCCTGTTGGCGAGCGCGCTGGTCGTGCTCACCCTGGCGGTCACTGTGGCGCAGCGAGAGGCCGCATTGGCGGCGGTCTCGGCCAGTCAGCAGTTCCTGACCGCTCTCATCGACACCCTGGACGTCGGCATCATGGCGACGGACGCGACCGGCCGGCCGACGATGTTCAACCGGCTGACCCGCGAGCTGCACGGCTCGGTCACCGATGGGGTAAGGGAGCCCGGGTCGGTGCCCGGTGGCGGTTGGTGCCGCGCCGAGGACGTGCCGCGACGGTTCTCGCTCCTGCGCGCGGACGGCGTGACCCCGCTGTCGCTCGAGGAAGTGCCGATCACCCGGGTGCTGGCCGACGGCGAGCTGCACGGCGCCGAGCTCGTGGTCGCGAGGGGTAGCCGGCCGCCCAGACACCTCGTCGTGCACGGCCGGACAATCCAGGCCGAGGACGGCACCGTGCTCGGCGCGGTCACCGCATCGCACGACGTGACGATGCTCAAACAGCGTGAGGCCGAGCTCCAGACGGCGCTGGCGGCGCTCGCGGATCAGCGCCGCTTCGACGAGGCGGTGCTGGAGGTCGTCACGGCCGGGGTGCTGGCGTGTGACGCCGACGGGACCGTCGTGCTGCGCAATGCCGCGCAGCGAAGGATCACCGGCGTCGGCTCCGGCCCCAATCCGCAGTCCGGCCGGCAGGTCCTACGCGCCGACGGCACGCCCCTGCCACCGGATCGGTGGCCGTTGACCCGCGCCCTGGCCGGCGACGACGTCACCGATCTGGCACTGAAGATCGGGCCGGTCGGCGCGCCGCTGCACGACGTGGTCGTCACTGCGCGGCAGATTCACGGCGCGGACGGACGCCTGCTCGGGGCGGTGTCGGCGCTGACCGACGTGACCTCGGAAAGGGCCATCCAGGATCGGCTCCGCGACGGTGTGGCGTTCCACGACGCGGTCCTGGCCGCCAGCCCGGACATGATCTACATCATCGACGCGGTCAGCAACGCGGTCGAGTGGGCGTCCCGCAACCTGACCGAGATGCTCGGCTTCACCGAACAACAACTCCAAGACCTGGGCGAGAACGTCGTCGCTGCGCTGGTGCATCCCGACGACACCGAGCACGTGGTCGCCGCCACGACGGCCGCAGGCGCCCTCGCGGATGGGGAGGTACTGCAGATCCGCTACCGGCTCAAGGGCGGCAACGGCCAGTACTGCTGGTACTCCCGACGGGTGACCCCGTTCTCCCGTGACGATGCCGGCGGGGTGCGCCAACTGCTGGGCATTGCCCGTGACATCAGCGAGACGGTCGAGGTCGAGCAACGGCTCACCGACGTCGCCCTGCACGACCCGTTGACGGGGCTGCCGAACCGGCGGCTTCTGGCCGACCGGCTCGGCGCCGCCCTGACCGGCGCCACCCGCACCGGCGAGCAGATCGCTGTGCTGTTCTGCGACCTCGACGGCTTCAAGCACGTCAACGACACCGCGGGCCACTCGGCCGGCGATGTCGTCCTGACCACGACCGCCAGCCGGTTGAAGGCCGTGCTGCGACCCGAGGACACCGTTGCCCGGGTGGGCGGTGACGAGTTCGTCATCGTCCTACGGCCGACCCGGAGCCGATTCGCCCCCGGTGGACGCGACGCCGACGCCGTCGAGCACCGGCCGGCGGACCCGAGAGCTGCCACCAGGATGATTGCCCGGCGGATCACCCAGGCGCTGCGCCAACCGATCGAGATCGACGGCACGGCGCACATCGTCACCGTCAGCATCGGCGCGACCTTCGCGCGCGCCGGCGACGACCCGGAGGCCACCCTGCGCGACGCCGACAGCGCGATGTACCAGGCGAAGGCCAATGGGAAAGACCGCCTGGTGCTCTTCGACCGGGCCGAGGCCGGCAGCGGATCCCGCCTGCCACGAACCGCCCCGACGGCGCCCCAAAGCCGGCCCGTCCCGGTCACGTCCTCATTGGCCGGTCAGCGGTAGCAGTACGAGTCGGAGGACGCGTCACCGCCCTGGAGGCGCACCTGATGCGCCCGCAGCCCCCGGAAGGCATCGCCATGCGGGAAACACTTCTCGTCGAGGGTGAGTCCGCCGTGGACCGGGTCGGTGTCCATCTTGGCGAGCCAACTGCCGACGCCGTCGGGATAGAACTGGTCGTCCCAGGCGCCATAGAGCGAGTTGGTGACGTAGATGCGGCGGCCGTCGCGGCTCACCTCGACCATCTGCGGACCGCCGGCGAGGGGCTCCGACGGCGCTGCCGGGTGCGCGGCCCGCCGGACGATGCCGCCGAGCTGGACCGACCCCACCTGCTTCGGAGCTGCCGGGTCGGAGACGTCGTACTGCTTGAGTTCGCCGGTGCCCCAGCAGGACACGTACAGCATCTGGTCATCGACGGACAGGTCGATGTCGGTGACGAGCGGCGGGACCGCGCCGAACGGCTTGAGGGCGGGCGGCAGGTCGGCCGGGTCTGCCGGCTCGGCCGGGATGGTGATGACCTTCTCCACCTTCCAGTCCGACCCGTCGCGGTACCAGCGCCACACCGAGGCCGACAGGTCAGCGGTCGACACCACCACCCCGACGAATCCCCAGGTCGCATCGGGGTCGTGCGACGGGCGCAGCTCCAGCGCCATCTGGTGCTCCGCGCCGAGGTCCACCGTCTGCAGGTTGCGACCCTCGGCGAGGTCCCAGAAATGCAGGCAGTGACCGTATTTCTGGCCGAGCAGCAACTCCGGGACCAGCCCGTCCTCGATCATCGAGGGGGTGCCCCACTCGCTGGTGATCAAGGTGTTCTGATTGAGGTGCCACCAAGCGTCGTACGCCATGCGCTGCGAGCCCCGATCGGTCTCCCACGCGCGCAGCACGTCGAAGGTGGTGTGGTCGAGCAACGCGATCCCGCCGGGGCCGTCGGTGCCGTCCACCCCGCCGAGGCAGGTGAGGAAGATCCCGTCGGGCCCGCAGTGCAGGGTGTGTGGGCGGGAGTAGCCGGCCTTGTCAGCCAGCTCGGACGCCTCGATCGTCTTGTGCAACGTCGGTGACCGGGGGTCGGGCTGGGTGTCGTAGATGTGGATCCGGGAGCTGCGGATCCCGGGCAGGAGCAGGTAGCGCCGCTGCAAGCCCTCCGCGCCCATGTCGTGCCCGGCGTGCATCAGCGCACTGGAACACGCGTTCCAGCCGAAGTGGTGCAGCTCGTCGCCGCGGGTCGGCAGGTCGGTCCAGCCGACCACAGTGCCGAAGTCGGCCGACATCTCGTCGACGTCGATGACGGTCAGCGCGTCCGGACGCTCGCCCGAGCGGTCGAACGCCACGACGTAGGCCAGCTTCTCGGTCGGGGCCGCGATGGCCTCGGCAGCAGTGCGGTAGAAGGTCGGATCCATCGTTGGTTGGCTCATCGATACCTACTCCCTAACAGGTGAATCCAGTCCTACCACGGCCGCGCCGCATTGCCGGCAGGTCGTCCCGCCTCAGTGATCGTTGTACGTCGGGCAGGCGCGCCGTCGGTCGCCGGCGTACAACGATCATCAGCGAGCCTGGGCCCGACGCCGCACCGGACGGCCCACCCTCGGCCTCCCGTCTCGTGTCGTGATTTCCGGCCCTTCGGGGACCCCCAAATCACGACACGAGACGGGAGGGGCCGGTACGTCGGGTCATCGGCGAGCCTGGGCTCGCGGGGTGCGGGCAGCGGGGCGGGGCCGGCGCGACCGGGTCACGCCGGCGCGGTGGGGAGGGACGGAGGCGCTCCCGGAGCGACGATATTGCCCAGGGCGACCAGTCGCCTACCTTCGGTAGCACATCGTTCCGGCCGGGTCAGCCGATCGCGGATACCAGAGACTCGCTTGACGTGGGCGTACGACACGCGTGTAATTCCATCCGTGTCGTTCCCCCCGGCGGGTGGTCCCTGTGCCACTCCTGCCGGTGACACGAGGTCCGGCGCAGTCGCGGCGGGCACGAATGGATTCGTACAGGAGTCGACATGACCGAGCTGGGACACCTCGTAGTGGTGGCCGACGGCGCCGATGCGCTGCCCGCGTGGCAGGAGCAGGCGCTGTCGGCCACCACTACGAGGTGTCCCAGCTCGGTCATGTCGACTCCTGTACGAATCCA
>JBKJOO010000345.1:0-13033 GCA_046595615.1 Mycobacteriales bacterium
CCTGGACCAGACGCCCCTGCCGGAGCTGCAGGCCGAGTACGTCGAGACGTTCGACAGCCGCCGCCGGTGCAACCTGTTCCTGACGTACTTCGCCCACGGGGACACCCGCAAACGAGGGATGGCCCTGCTGCGGTTCAAGCAGACCTATCTCAGCGCCGGCTACGAGCTCGATGACGCCGAGCTCCCCGACCACCTCTGTGTGGTGCTGGAGTTCGCGGCGACCGTGGACCAGGAGCGAGGCCGCCGCTTGATGCTCGATCACCGGGCGGGGCTCGAGCTGTTGCGCATCTCCCTTGCTGACCTGTCCTCTCCCTGGGCGGCTCTGATCGATGTGGTCACGGCGACCCTGCCGGCGCTCCGCGGTGACGAGCGAGACGCCGTACGCCGTCTCGCCGCCGAAGGCCCCCCGGAGGAAGAGGTGGGCCTGGCGCCGTTCGCCGCCCCACAGTTCAGCCCTGGCGCGGCGCCAGAGCCCATCCTGCTGTCCATGCCGTCCTTCCCCGGAGCACGCCGATGAACGAGCTCCTGTTCGTCGTGGTGCCCTACGTCTGCCTGACGGCCTTCGTCATCGGACACTTCTGGCGCTACCGCTATGACAAGTTCGGGTGGACCACCCGGTCGAGCCAGCTGTATGAGAACCGGCTGCTGCGCATCGGGAGCCCGCTTTTCCACTTCGGGATGCTCGGAGTAGTCGGTGGGCACGTCATCGGCCTGCTCGTGCCGCAGTCGTGGACGGACGCGGT
Organism: Mycobacteriales bacterium; assembly: GCA_046595615.1. GTDB lineage: Bacteria > Actinomycetota > Actinomycetes > Mycobacteriales > SCTD01 > JAYSQK01. The sequence continues at coordinate 744 of JBKJOO010000345.1, forward strand.
CGGGATCGACGAGCACGCCTACCACGTGGTGGCCGGCGCGGGCGGCCTGCTCGCAGGCGCCGCGACGCTGGTCGGGATGGTCATCCTGATCTACCGCCGCCGCACCGTAGGTCCGGTGTTCTCCGCGACGACGGTCATGGACAAGGTGATGTACGCGTTCCTGGCGGTCGTGATCGTGCTCGGGATGTGGAACACCGTCGCCGGCTCGATCCTGACCATCGGCGGTGAGTACAACTACCGCGAGGGCGTCTCGGTCTGGTACCGCTCCTTCCTCGCCTTCCAACCCGACGCGAACCTGATGGCGAAGGCCCCGTTGGGCTTCCAGCTGCACGCTCTGGTCGCGTTCGGCTTGTTCGCGCTGTGGCCGTTCACCCGGCTCGTCCACGTGTTCAGTGCACCGGTCGGCTACCTGACCCGTCCCTACATCGTCTACCGCAGCCGCGATGACCATCTCGGCAGCCACCGGCCCCGGCGTGGCTGGGACCAGATCTCCTCATGACGTCCCTGGGGTGCCTGTCGGCGAGCATCGTTGAGCCAACGGTCCGCGAGGTCATGCTCCGGCACCCGAAGACCCTTCCCGCGGATGCCTCACTCGCGCAGGCTCGGGCGGCGCTGAGCAACGACCACGTGCACCTGGTGCTTCTCACCGAGGGTCAGCGGCTGGTCGGAACACTGACGCGGACCGACCTCCCCCCGACAGGGACCGTCGCTCCGGCCCTGGCCTGGTCGACCCTCACGGGTCGGACCGTGTCGCCCGACACTCCGGCGACTGCAGTAAACGGTGTGCTCCTCGGTCAAGGCGTGCGCCGCCTCGCCGTGGTCGACGCCGACGGCTCGCTCCTTGGCCTGATCTGCCACAAGCAACGAAGGACGGGATTCTGCTCCGACGCTGACGTCGAAGCCCGCTCACGAAGCCGTGACGAGGCTTTCCGGAGATGATGGCCCTCGTGCTCCCACCTAGCCCCTGCCAGGGTCAGAACGCACGGGAGGGCACCGTCACAGCAGTGCTTCCGGGCCGACGCCTTGGGTGAGAAGGTGGGTTAGATGACGATGAAGGATTTGATCGGCGAGGTTCGAGCGACGGTGGTGCTGATCCCGCCGGGCAGCGTCGCGACCTACGGCGACATCGCTCGTGTGCTCGGGGTCGGGCCTCGTCAGGTCGGCCGGGCGATGGGGATGCTCGAGGGCGGTGTCCCGTGGCATCGGGTGGTCCGGGCGGACGGCACACCGGCGTCCTGTCACGGCGGGCAGGCGCCGGTGTTGCTGTCGAGGGAGGCGACACCGATGATCGGTGGTCGGGTCGACCTGCGTGTGGCGCGTTGGGTTCCTCACCCGGGTTCGGCACCCGATGGTGCGGTCGGATAGCTGACGTGCTCGTCGAGCACCTGGGCGAACGCATGGATCGTCGCTGGCGTGGTTGTGTTCGACGACATGATGTGGCACACCGGGACACTGTGTGCGATCAATGCGTCGGTTACCAGTGAACGGTGGCAGCGCCACGGCACTGCCTCCGCGCACATGATCGCCACGGTGTGGCGGGCCGCGAGCTGGAGCAGCTCCGCCAGCCCCGTCCCGAACGCGGGGCTTTGCATGTAGTCGGCGTAGCCCCGGAAGGAGATGTTGCGCCATGCGCCGTTGATGCTCTCGTTGACGGGCAACGCCGCTCGCCGCCCGCCCAGCGCAGGAAGATGGCGGTAGCCGATGTCGGCTGGCAGGCCATCGATGATCGCCTGCTGGTTCCACTGCGGGCAGTGCCGTGAGGACGGGTAGGTGCGGATATCGCAAAGCAAGGTGACCCCGTTGCGCCTCAACAGGGTGAACAGTTCGGGCTGTTCCCTGGTCGAGTGCCCGATCGTGTAGACCGCCATTCCTGTCACAACAGCCAGGACGGTCACATCGATGCCGGTGAGGAGGCAGACAAGCGGACAGGACCCGAGGAACCGGCTACCTGACAAGGCCGCCTCGCCGCCTACACCTGGCAGCGTGGGCAGATGTTGGTCCCGCGACCGGCGACCCGGATGCGCTGGATGGGAGTGGCGCACACCGGACAGGGCAGCCCGGCGCGCTGGAACACCCGGGCCTGTACCAGGTAGGTGCCGGTGCTGCGGAAGGCGTTGACGTAGTCGACGAAGCTGGTGCCGCCGTGCCTCACGGCGTCACCGAGCACCGATCTGATCGCGGTGTGCAGACGAGTCACCTCAGCGGCGCTGAGCTCACCGGCACTACGACGAGGGTCGATCCGCGCCAGGTGCAGGGCTTCGTCGGCGTAGATGTTGCCGACGCCGGCGACCGTGGACTGGTCCAGGATGATGGCCTTGATCGACGCTCTTTGGTGGTGTGCCAGCCGCTCGCGCAGGGAGCGGGGGGTGAAGGCGTCGCTCAAGGGTTCCGGCCCGAGCCGAGCCAGGAACTCCTCGCTCGCCAGCGAGGAGGTGTCGACAAGCCTGATCCAGCCGAACTTCCGCGCGTCATTGAAGTAGAGCACTGTGTCGGCGCTAAGGGTGAACACCACTCGGGTCGTGGCGTTCGGCATCGGCCCGAGCATGGCCCGCGACGGGTGGCCGCCAGCGAACACGCTGGTGCCGTGCTCGGCGACGACGAGCTGACCGGACATCTTTGGGTGCAGCAGCAGGTGCTGCTCGCCGTCGAGGTCGATCAGGACGACTTTGCCGCGGCGTCGGACCCCGACGATGCGATTCCCGACCACGAGAGTCTGGATCCGGTCCGGGTCCACGTCGAAGGTCGGGCGCCACAACACCGACACGGACTCGATGCGCTTGCCGAGCACCGTGGTCTCCAGCCCCCAGCGTAACGTCTCCACCTCGGGCAGCTCAGGCATCAGCAGCGGCGTCCCGGTGCGCCGGGCATCGGGCCGCGACCGAGCACCACACGGTCCGCCTCGCCAGTTCTGCGGCGGCCAGCAGGGTGGTGTCGCCCATCGCATCCGGCCGGTCGGTGCCGGGCGACGCGTCGTCGACCATTAGGGAGTTTCAGGCGGACGAGACTGTCGTCGCTCACTCCTGCGCTGCTCGTGCCGGGTCGAGGCGGTAGGTCTCCATCACGGCGTCACGCACCGACCCGTCGAGCTCACCCCGGTTGGCGAGCTGCTCGACCACGCGTAGGACGATCGAGGGGGCGTCGATCCCGAAGTGGCGGCGCAGTGCAGCGCGGGTGTCGGAGTGGCCGAACCCGTCGGTGCCTAGCGAGGTCCAGTCGCCGGGCACGAACGGCGCGATCTGGTCGGGCACTGCCCGCATCCAGTCCGAGACGGCGACCACCGGGCCGGGCGCGTCCTGCAGGCGCTGGGTGACGTACGCGGTTCGGCGGGGTTGCCGGGAGTGGTTGCGGTTCCACTCCTCGACGGCGAGGGCGTTGCGACGCAGCTCGGTCCAGGAGGTCACCGACCACACGTCGGCGTGTACGCCCCAGTCCTCGTGCAGCAGCCGTTGGGCCTCCAGCGCCCATCCGACGGCGATGCCCGAGGCCAGCACCTGCGCCCGCGGTCCCGGACCGGGCGGGGCGGGGGAGTGGCGGTGCATCCCGGCGAGGATGCCCTCGACGTCGGTGTCGTCGGGTTCGGCGGGCTGGAGGATCGGCTCGTTGTACAGGGTGAGGTAGTAGTAGACGTTCGGGTCTTCGCCCGGCTTCGGCTCTCCGTACATCCGGCGCAGACCGTCACGCACGATGTGGCCGAGCTCGAAGCCGTAGGCGGCGTCGTAGGCGACGCACGCCGGGTTGGTGGAGGCCAGCAGCAGCGAGTGGCCATCCTGGTGTTGCAGGCCCTCCCCGTTCAGGGTGGTCCGGCCGGCGGTGGCGCCGAGCAGGAACCCGCGGGTCATCTGGTCCGCGGCGGCCCACAGCCCGTCGCCGGTGCGTTGGAAGCCGAACATCGAGTAGAAGATGTAGATCGGGATCATCGGCTCGCCGTGGGTGGCGTAGGAGGTGCCCGCAGCGATGAACGACGCCACCGATCCGGCCTCGGTGATGCCTTCGTGCAACAGCACGCCGTGGGCATCCTCCTGGTAGGACAGCATCAGCTCCCGGTCCACCGACAGGTAGCGCTGACCATGCGGGTTGTAGATCTTCTGCGTAGGGAACAGGGCGTCGAGCCCGAAGGTGCGTGCCTCGTCGGGGATGATCGGCACGAACCTAGGGCCGATCTCGGGGTCCTTGATCAGGTCCTTGAGCAGCCGCACGAACGCCATGGTCGTCGCAGCCTCCTGCTTGCCCGACCCGCGTCGCGCGCTCGCGTAAGCCGAGTCACCGGGCAGCACCAGCGGGACGCTGCGGACCTGGCGCTGCGGTAGGTAGCCACCCAGTGCGCGACGGCGCTCGTGCAGGTAGTCCAGCTCGGCCGAGTCCGCGGGCGGGCGATAATAGGGGGGCAGCGTCTCATCGAGGGCGTCGTCAGGGATCGGCAGGAACAGCCGGTCGCGGAAGGCCAGCAGGTCGGCGCGGGTCAGCTTCTTCATCTGGTGGGTGGAGTTGCGGCCCTCGAAGTGCGAGCCCAGCGTCCAGCCCTTGATGGTCTTGGCCAAGATGACCGTCGGCTGTCCGGTGTGCAAGGTCGCCGCGGTGTAGGCCGCGAACAGCTTGCGGTAGTCGTGGCCGCCCCGCTTGAGGCCCCAGATCTCCTTGTCGGACAAGTGCTGCACCATGGCTGCGGTGCGGGGGTCGCGGCCGAAGAAGTGCTCGCGCACGAACGCGCCGGACTCGGCCTTGAAGGTCTGGTAGTCCCCGTCCGGGGTGGTGTTCATCAACGCGAGCAGCGCACCGTCGGTATCGGCAGCGAGCAGCGGGTCCCACTCCCGACCCCAGATCACCTTGATCACGTTCCAGCCCGCGCCGCGGAAGTAGGCCTCCAGCTCCTGGATGATGTTGCCGTTGCCGCGGACGGGACCGTCGAGGCGCTGCAGGTTGCAGTTGATGACGAAGGTGAGATTGTCCAGCTCGTCTCGGGCGGCCACGCCGATCGCGCCCAGCGACTCAGGCTCGTCCATCTCGCCGTCGCCCAGGAACGCCCACACCCGCTGACCGCTGGTGTCGACGATGCCGCGGGCGTGCAGGTAGCGGTTGAACCGGGCCTGGTAGATCGCATTGAGCGGGCCCAGGCCCATCGACACGGTCGGGAACTCCCAGAAGTCCGGCATCAGCCGGGGATGGGGGTAGGACGGCAGGCCCGCGTCGGACCCGACGTGGGAGAACTCCTGGCGGAACCCGTCGAGCTGCTGCTCGGACAACCGGCCCTCCAGGAACGCGCGGGCATAAATGCCCGGCGACGCGTGGCCCTGATAGAAGATCTGGTCGCCGCCGCCCTCGGCATCGTGACCGCGGAAGAAGTGGTTGAACCCCACCTCATACAGCGCCGCAGCCGAAGCGTAGGTAGAGATGTGCCCGCCGACCCCGACTCCGGGGCGCTGCGCCCGGTGCACCATCATCGCGGCGTTCCACCGGTTGTAGGCACGGAGCCGCAACTCGATGTGCTCATCGCCGGGGAACGGCGGTTCGGATACCGTCGGGATCGTGTTGATGTAGTCGGTGCCCTGAAGACTCGGCACACCGACGTTACGCGTCCGGGCCTGCTCCAGCACCCGCAGCAGCAATGCGCGGGCCCGCGGACGGCCAGCATGGTCTACCACCCCGTTCAGCGAGTCGACCCACTCCTGGGTCTCGGTCGGATCTACGTCGGGTACCTGGCTAGGCAACCCGTCGGTGATCACGAGGCGATCTCCTGATTCTGGGGTCATTGCGTCCATCTCCAGTCACGTTCTCGGGCATCTCAACGCTCAGAGGGGTTGTGCACGGGTCGCCGTGGGCTGCGCGGTTCGGTGCAGATGCGCACGGCGTTGCCGACGGCCCTGATGCGTCACGGCTGGCTGTTGAACAGCGCCGATGTCGTGACGGCGTCTCGTGGCCTGCTCGAGCACTTGAAGCTGATGCGCACCAGACTTGTTCACGACGTCACCTGAACCTTCACGAGTATATCGCGTCACGATATACCCGTGAAGAGTGCGGCGGCAAGACGAGGCGGACCCGTGAGCCCGACAGTTGGGCCGACGGCAGAGAAGCGTTCGAGGAGCCCTCATGCCGTCGACGTCGCTAGCTGTGATGATCAGGTGCACCGTTCGGGTTCACGGCGTCAGCCTGCAGCAGTACCAACTCGTGCTGTCCCTTGCGGGTTTCCCCGGTCGGGAGTGGGCGACGGCCAAGGAGGTTGCCGAAGGCTGCAACTCAAGCACCATTTTGTCTGTGAGCTCGTCAACCGCGCGCAGCAGCAGGACTGGTCGCGCGTGCCTATGACCCTGACGACGCACGCGTCGTGCGGGTCGTGCTCACGACTGCGAGTGTGCGTGCGCCGGCCTGCTGTCAGCCCTGCACCGGGACGAACTGCGTCGCATGCGCAGCGCACTTACCCCTCCACCCTGGCAGGGAGAAGGTCTGCAGCCCATGAGCGAAGCTGAGAGCGACCGGTCACTGTCGCGCAGGTCTGCGGGCGGCGAGGAGGGCGGCGACTTGGTCTGGTGGCTCGAGCGGGTCGGCGCCGACTGCGGCGCTTGTCGACGGGCCGCCGGAGCCGGTCTGTGCGCGCTGCGGGAGCCCGCAACCCTGCCGGTCCGCAAGCACTGATCTCAAGCGGACGTGAACAGCTCGAGAGCGTTGCCATCCGGGTCGCGAAAGCTGAGTGCGCTTCCGTAGGCCGCCTCCTGCACACCGCTGTGAGCGATGCCGAGGCTGTCGAGATGCTCGACCCAGGACGCCAGGTGGGCCCGGGACTCGCAGGCCAATCCGAGGTGGTCGAGGCCGGGGGTCGTGGGGTCGAAACCGCGCCCGCTACTGGTGTGGTGCTGAGTCAGCCCCAGATGCGTAGGACCCGGCAAGGCCAGCACGCACCGTGTGAACGACCCATCCGTCATCGTGCCGACCACAGTGAGTCCAAGGACAGACTCGTAGAACGCCAGGCTGATCGTCAAGTCGCTCACGGTCAAGGCGATGTGGTCGATGCCAGAAATGGCGGGAACGGAAAACTCCTCGGTCGCGGATTTGGGTGCGCTGTCACGGTACGCCGCGCCGCCCCGCCACGCAGGTCTGTGAGCGTCCGGGCGCGAGGCCTCGCAGCGACTGTGGGGTCAGTGCATGACGCGGTCGGCGCCGCTGAGCCGCGACAGCAGGTCGGCGACCTTCGCCGGCAGGATCGTGAAGAGCCGTCCTTGGAGCGCGACCTCACGGGGTACGTAGATCTCGGGGGTGCCGTGCCGCAAGGCCGCCACGACCGCGTTGGCGACCGCTTCGGGCTCGACGGTCCGTACCCCCAGCGCTGTCTTGAACTCACCGGTCATGTCGGTGCGGATCACGCCTGGGAGGACCACCGTCGTCAGGACCCCAGATCCCCTGAGCTCACCGCGAAGGGCTCGGGTGAACCCCAGCACAGCGTGCTTCGTCGCGGAGTAGGTCGCGCCGTTCGGGGAGGCGACCATGGCTGCTGTGGACGCCAGGTTGAGGATGTGCCCGCTCCCGCGAGGCAGGAACCGCTGGAGCGCCAGCTGGGTGCCTGTCAGCACGCCGCCCAGGTTCACCTCGACCTGCAGCGCGATGTCAGCCGGGCGGGCCTGAGCGAACGGACCCATGTGCAGGACTCCTGCGTTGTTGACCAGTGCATGCACCGGTCCGAGTTCTTTCTCGGCGCGTTCGAGAAAGGCCGAGAACGACGCACGGTCACGGACGTTCAGCACCTGGCCGATCGCTGGCCCGGACAACGACTGGGCAGCAGCCGTGCTGGCGTCGGCCGACAGATCGCCGATGGCCACCGACATGCCTGCGTCGCTGCAGGCGCGGGCGATTGCAAGACCGATCCCACGAGCTCCGCCCGTCACCGCCACCGTTTTGCCGGCCATTTCGTAGGTCCTCATCCAGCGCTCCTCCACGTCCGTCGCTCTCGTGCGGCTACCTATGATCGCGGTATGGGACATCTTGCCGGACGGCCGACACGGTTCGCGTTGCTCGTCGCCGCGGTGCTCTTGCTGGCTGGGACGGGGAGCCCGGCCGTGGCAGTTCCGGAGGGCCCGCCGTTTCCGTCGGAGGAGTGGACCGCCCGGGAGGCCGCCAACTTCGCCTTGACCGGTGAGTCAGCATCTGAGCAACTCAAAAATCCGGCCTTCGTGCAGCGGTTCGCGCAGCAGAGCGCCGCGAACTTCGCGGAGTTCGGCACTCGGCAGGTCACGAACCCCTCGTTCGTGGAGGAGAGCAACATCTGCGCGACCTGGTCCGGGCCGTGCACCGGTGACCCGTTCCGCTTCCCCGACGTCGACCCCTTTTACAAGTCGGCGACCGTCGTGCCGGTCGAGTTCACCGACCGTGGCGGCGCGCGGTTGTCGGGTCGGGTCTGGGCACCGAAGCGGGTCCCTGCAGGCGTCCGGCTGCCCGGAGTCGTCATCGCCAACGGCAGCGTCGGGGCACCGGAAACCGTCTACTGGTGGCTGGCTGAGGCGCTCGTACGGGACGGCTACACGGTGCTGACGTACGACCCCCGTGGCCAGGGCCGATCCGACGCCGCCACCCCCGGTGGGGAGCTCGGCAGCAACGCGAACCTCCAGGTCTTCCCCGACGACCTCGTCGACGCCATCGACTTCTTCCGCTCCACGCCGGCCAGGCCCTACCCGCACCCGCCCACCCGGCCGCTCAGCACCCCCACCACGCCCTTCAACCCCCTGTACGCGTTCTCCGAGCCCGACCGGCTCGGGATCGCCGGCCACTCCGCCGGGGCGATCGCCGTGACGCTGGTGCAGGGCTACAGCGACGCCGACTGGCCCGGGGCGCTCGACCACGTGAACCCGGTGAAGGCGGTCGTCGCTCTGGACAACCTTGGCTTGAACGCCGGCGACAGCGGCTTCTTCAACCCCGTACCGGCAGGGGTGCTCAACAGCCTCCCGGTCGCCGCGACCCTGGACGCTCTGCTGCTGCTGGCCGACCAGACCGCCCGCGTCGCCCCTCGCGTGCCCGCCATGGGCCAGGCCGGCGACTACTTCCTGGTACCGACCCCCCTCGTCGCCCCACCGGACCCGGAGCTGAAGAAGGAGGGGTTCCGCCGCTGGGTGAAGGCCGGCGTCCCGACGGCGCAGGTGCAGATCCGCGGTGGCACGCACTACGAGTTCTCCCAGCTGCCGGGGTTCCCGAACCGTTCCTGGTCCATCGGGACCGCCATGTCGCAGCACTACGCGGTGGCCTGGTTCGACCGCTGGCTCAAGGCGCCCAAGGAGCCGGGCTACGCCGACGCCGACGCTCGCCTGCTCTCCGATGGCTCCTACCGTCCCGAGATGAGCGTCTACCTCCGCAACGCACGCGCCTTCCCCGACCGCGCAGGAACCATGCAGCGCTGCGAGGACATCCGAGCGGGCTGCAAGACCACGGCGGCAACCGTCACGCCCCTAGGGAAGCCTCCGGCTGCCGCCCCGCCGCAGGCTCCCTCTCCCACAGGGTTGGCCGCAACGGGCTCGCCCCCGGCGATGCCGCTTCTGGGCATCGTGCTGCTGTCTGCTCTCGGGGCTGTGGCCGTCGCACGCCGCCTCAGCAGCCGTTCGCGATGAGTTGCACTCGGGAGAACGTGGCGTCGGGCGAAGGACACTTGCTGGAGCGAGCCGTCCCGTTGGCGAGGTGACACAGCCCTGCATCAGTCGGTGATCAGTTAGGCAAGGGAGCCGAGGATCCAAGCGGCCCGTGATCGAGATCCACCTCCGGCAGATTCTGCACGTCGTCCTTTGTGAGCGTCAGCCGGATCCCGTCTTCGACGGTCTCGACCGCGGAGATCGGGATCGCGACCTGCTTGCGCCCCCACAGGTGCCCCTCCTGGAGTAACACATGCGTCACGTGGTCATCCTTCGGATCGATGACCAGGCCCTGCACTCGCCCGATGTTGCCATCGGTGGCGTGCACCTGGTCGCCTCGGCGCACTTCCACCTCACCGGCAGGAACCTTGTCGTGCAAGACCGGCTGCAACGCGTTGCCCCCAAATCCTGCAAGACCATCGAGGCCGTAGTAGGGCCAGAAGAGCATCTGCTCCGACCCGTACCCCATCTCGCCGCTAGCTCCGGGCAGGAACTGAGACTCCTCCGCGTGCTCGAAGTCGTCGAACTCGGTGCGCGTGCAGCTCAGGGTGACCTGCGGGTTCGCCGTCTCCACCGTTTCCACCGGAACGAGCCGACCGAGTCCCCACCGCTGGTCGGGTTCGACCACGAGATGGGTCACCGCCCGCGCGACCGGGTCGACGACCACCCGCCGCAGATGTCCGCAGGGACCGTCACTGCAACGGACCTCCGCGTCGAGTTCGAACCGCGTGACGTCGCTCATGATCTGTATTCTCTCTGCGTGGCGAGATTGCCCGACCGGACGGTTGGCGCTGGGCGTTTGGCAACTGCCATGTAAGGCCTCGTTCGTTGTTGGTTCACGGGTGTCAGGAGCGGAGCAGTTGGCGTATGACGTAGTGCAGGATGCCGCCGTGGCGGTAGTACTCAGCCTCGGCAGGGGTGTCGATGCGTACGTCTGCTGTGAACTCCTGGCTGCTGTCGGGGCTGTCGGCGCGGACCGTGACCGTGTGCGGGACGCCCTCGGGGTCGGCCAGTCCGAGGATCGTGTAGGTCTCCTCACCCGTGAGTCCGAGCGACTGCGCGCTCTCACCGGCGACGAACTGCAGCGGGAGGACGCCCATCCCGATGAGGTTGGACCGGTGGATGCGTTCGTAGGAGCTGGCGAGCACTGCGCGGACCCCGAGCAGCAACGTGCCTTTGGCGGCCCAGTCTCTGGAGGAGCCGGAGCCGTATTCTGTCCCGGCGATCACGATGAGGGGAACGGCCTGTTGTGCGTAGCGCTGCGCGGCGTCGTAGATGCTCGTCTGCTCCCCGCTCGGCAGGTGCCTGGTGACAGGTCCCTCGACCCCGGGCACGAGCTGGTTACGCAACCGGATGTTGGCGAACGTGCCGCGGATCATCACCTCGTGGTTCCCGCGACGTGACCCGTAGGAGTTGAAGTCGCTTCGTTGCACGCCGTGCTCGGTGAGGTAGAGCCCGGCGGGGGAGTCCGCCTTTATCGACCCGGCCGGTGAGATGTGGTCGGTGGTGACAGAGTCTCCGAGCAGCGCGAGCACCCGTGCGCCGACGATGTCGGTCAGGGGGATGGGATCGACGGGCATGCCGTCGAAGTAGGGCGGACGGCGAATGTAGGTGGAGGTGTCGTCCCACGCGTAGCGGTCCCCGGCGGGCACCTCGAGGCCGCGCCAGTGTTCGTCGCCGGTGAAGACGTCGGCGTAGCCGGCGGTGAACATCTCCGAACGCACGTGCTCATCGACGACCTCCTGCACCTCTTCGGCGGTGGGCCAGATGTCACGCAGGAACACCGGCTGCCCGTCGCTGCCGGTGCCGAGCGGCTCACCGAGCAGGTCCGCGTGCAGGCTGCCGACGAGGGCATAAGCGATGACCAGTGGCGGGGAGGCGAGGAAGTTCATCTTGCACTCGGGGTGGATCCGGCCCTCAAAGTTACGGTTCCCCGACAGCACGGAGCACGCCGTCAGGTCATGTTCGGTCACAGCCTGGGCGATCTGCGGGATCAGTGGTCCGGAGTTGCCGATGCACGTCGTACAGCCGTAGCCGACGAGGTTGAACCCGAGTTTGTCCAGGTACGGCGTGAGGCCCGCAGCGTCGTAGTAGTCGGTGACCACACGCGACCCTGGGGCCAGTGATGTCTTCACCCACGGCTTGGGAGCGAGCCCGCGCTCGACGGCGTGCTTCGCCAGCAGTCCGGCCCCGACCATCAGTGCCGGGTTCGAGGTGTTGGTGCAGGACGTGATCGCGGCGATGACCACGTGCCCGTGATCGATTTCGGTCAAGGTGCCGCGGTCGAGAGTCACCGGCACCGGAGAAGACGGCCAGTCCCGTGGCGTGTCCCAGCCGTCGCGATTCGCCGGTTGGTCACCGGCATGGTCGTGGCCGACCGCGACCGGGTCGCTGGCCGGAAACGACTCGCTGGACGCCTCATCCAGGCCGATTGGCGGGGCGTCGACAGTACGGCCGGCCAGCAGAGCGCGGACGGTCTGCCGGGCGCGAGAGAGCGGGATACGGTCCTGCGGGCGCTTCGGGCCGGCGATCGAGGGCACGATCGTCGAGAGGTCGAGCTCGAGGTGCTCGGAGAAGCGCGGCTCCGCGGCCGGGTCGTGCCAGAGGCCCTGCTCCTTGCAGTACGCCTCGACGAGGGCCCGCTGGTCATCGCTGCGGCCGGTCAGTTTCAGGTAGCGGACCGTTTCCCCG
>JBKJOO010000371.1:0-3375 GCA_046595615.1 Mycobacteriales bacterium
TGCCCGGCTTGCGCTCGGCGACGAGATGCCGGCCGCGGTCCGCTTCGCCAAGGACTACGTGACCGGCGCGATCGCCGCCGCCCCGGGGCTCGGCGCCGGGCACGGCCCGGTCGACCACGGCTGGCGGCTGCACCAGCCACCCGGCCGGGCGTAGCGTCCTGGCCATGACCGCAGCGCAGGTGCGGGTCACTAGAGACGGTGATCACGCGACCATCACGATGTCCCGCCCCGAGCAGCGCAACGCCCTGTCGTTGCAGCACCTCACCGAGTTGCTGGCGGCCTTCCAGACGGTGGGTGACAGCGATGCGACCGGGATCGTGCTGGCCGCCGAGGGGCCGGTGTTCTCGGCCGGGCACGACTTCCGCGACGTCGCTGGGGCTGACCTGGACGCGGTGCGCCGGCTGCTGCTGACCTGCGCTGAGCTGATGGACCTCGTCCAGTCCGTCCCGCAGGTCGTCCTGGCCCGCGTCCACGGCCTCGCGACCGCCGCCGGCGCTCAGCTCGTCGCCAGCTGCGACCTCGCGGTGGCCGCCGACACCGCCGGTTTCGCCGCGCCCGGCGGCAAGGGCGGCTGGTTCTGCCATACCCCGATGGTCGCGATCGCCCGCAACGTCGGGCGCAAGCGGGCGATGGAGCTCGCCCTCACCGGCGACGTCATCGACGCCGGCACCGCCCTGCAATGGGGCCTGGTCAACCGGGTCGTGCCCGCGGACCAACTCGATGCTGCGGTCGCGGACCTGCTGACCAGGGCGACCCGTGGCAGCCGCGCCGCCAAGGCGCTCGGCAAGCAGGCGCTCTACGCGCAGACCTCGATGGGCCAGGGCGACGCCTACCGCTACGCCGTCGAGGTGATGGCCGGCGCCAGCCAGAGCACCGACGCGCAGGAAGGCATCGCGGCATTTCTGGAGAAGCGGGCGCCGAAGTGGACGAGCTGAGCTGGTTCCCCGTCCCGGCCGAGCAGGACCTGCCGGAGGACCTGCAAGGGCTGTTCCGCAAGGCCAAGGACAACCTGGGTTTCGTCCCGCAGGTCTTCCGCTCCTACAGCTACCGGCCGGATCGGCTGCGCACCTGGTTCGCCCACTTCAAGAGCCTGCACGTGCCGACCGAGCACCTGTCGGCCGCCGACCGCGAGATGGTCGCGGTCGTCGTGTCGATGACCAACGGCTGCCTGTACTGCCTGGTCGCGCACGGCGCCGCGTTACGCGAGGCCCTCGGCGACCCGGTGCTCGGCGACCGGATCACCCTGGACTGGCGCCGGGCCGGCCTCGATCCCCGTCGTACGGCGATCTGCAGCTACGCCGAGAAGCTCACGCGCACCCCGGTCGAGATGACCCGCGACGACCTGGGCACCTTGCTGGCCGTCGGGCTGACGCAGGAGGAGGCCTGGGACGTCGCGGAACTCGCCGCGATGTACAACCTCACCAACCGGATGGCGATGGCCACGAACATGATCCCGAACGAGGAGTACCACGCCCTGGCGCGTTAGCCCGCCTCGTCGAGCCGCCGCAGCTCCTTGCGGTAGCGCTGGCCGTTGTCGGCGTACATTGCCACCGCCGGTTCGAAGGCCCCTTCGGGCACCGCATCGAGCCGCATCTTGGCCGGGATGCCCAGCGCCATCGCGTGGGAAGGAACCTCCGTGCCGTTGCTGACCACGGCGCCGGCACCCACCAGGGCGCCGCTGCGCACGACGACGTCGTGCAGCACGACCGACCCGGAGCCGATCAGGCAGCGGTCCTCGACGGTGCATCCCTCGAGATGGGCGAGATGGCCGACCACGCAGTCGTTGCCGATGGTGGTGGCCTGCTCGGCGGTGGCGTGCACGACCGTGCCGTCCTGAATGCTGGTGCGTTCCCCCACGATGATCGTGCCGTAGTCCCCCCGAAGAACGGCGCCGGGCCAGATCGTGCTCCCAGCCCCGATCCGGACGTCACCGATGACGCTGGCATCGGGGTGGACGTAGGCGTCGGGGTGGATGTCGGGGACACGGTCCCCGAGGGCGTAGACAGCCACTGCCGCTCCTTCATGGTTGATGGGCCCGCATCGTGGCATCCTGCTCGGATGGCCTTCTGGTACTGCCTGGACCACAAGCAAGTGGAGGGCTCCGCGAGCTCCGATGCCGGCTGCCGCGGCGAGGTGCGGTTGGGCCCGTATCCGAGCGCCGACGCCGCCGCGAAGGCGCTGCAGAGCGTCCGGGAACGAGAGGAGCGGATCACCGCCGAGGACCGCGCCTGGGACGGGGAGCACTAGGCCGAGCGGACGACCTTGCCGGCCTTGATGCACGAGGTGCAGACGTTGAGCTTCTTCGGCGTGCGGCCGACCATCGCGCGGACCGTCTGGATGTTGGGGTTCCAGCGGCGGCGGGTGCGCCGGTGGGAGTGGCTGACCGACATGCCGAAGCCCGGCCCCTTGCCACAGACGTCGCAGTTGGCAGCCACGGAACACTCCAGGTGATGATCGATCGCAAGGCCCGACACCGCCGGGCAACCCAACGAGCGTAGCAGCCGAGATAGCCTCGTCCCCCTCCGACGACAGGGACCTCCGTGCTGGCCGAGCTCGACGCCGCCGCCGTGCGCCGCTGGTGCACGCGCGGCCTCGAGGCCATCACCGCAGCGCGGCAGGAGCTTGACGACCTCAACGTCTATCCGGTGCCCGACGGCGACACCGGCAGCAACCTGCAGCTCACGATGACCGCGGTGGTCGAGGCGATCGCCGCTGCGCCGACCGACATGGCCGGCACGACCAAGGCGATGGCGCACGGCGCGCTGATGGGGGCCCGCGGCAACTCGGGAGTGATCCTGAGCCAGCTGCTCCGGGGGGTGACCGAGGTCTTCGGGCCGCTGGACACCGCCGGTCCGGCCGAGCTCGCGATGGCGCTGACCCGCGCCGCCGAGCTCGCCTACGCCGCGGTCGCGATCCCCGTCGAGGGCACCTTGCTCACCGTCGCGAGGCAGACCGCCGAAGCCGTCCAGGCCCGGTACGCCGTACCGGGGGCGCGGCTCGGGGCCCTGGTCACCGTCGCTCGGGAGGCCGCCGCCGCCTCGCTCGCACGCACCCCGGACCTGCTGCCGCAGCTGCGGGCCGCCGGGCTGGTCGACGCCGGCGGTCGCGGGCTGTGCGTGCTGCTCGAAGCGCTCGAAGCGGTCGTCACCGGCCGGGCTGCTGCGCCGGCACCGGGCCTGCTCGTGGCCCGGGACCGGTCCGGGCTGGCTGCCGCCCGGGAAGCCGGCAGCGACGCGTTCGCCTACGAGGTGCAGTTCCTGCTGCGGGACGCCTCCGCCGCCGCCGTCAGCATCCTCACCAAGGTGCTGGGGAGCCTCGGCGACGGCGGAGGCGTCCCGCAGCAGGAACTGCACCTCGTAGGCGAACGCGTCGCTG
>JBKJOO010000467.1:0-9139 GCA_046595615.1 Mycobacteriales bacterium
CCCGCACCAGCCGCAGTGTCAGCTCCGTCGCCACGCCGAGCGTGCCTTCGCTGCCGACGAACGCACCGAGCAGGTCATAGCCGGGGTGCTCGGGGGCGCTACCGCCGAGATGCACCACCGAGCCGTCGGAGAGCACCACCTCGGCGCCCATCACGTGGTTGACGGTGAAGCCGTACTTCAGGCAGTGCGCCCCGCCGGCGTTCTCCGCCACGTTGCCGCCGATGGAGCAGACCTGCTGGGAGGAGGGATCCGGCGCATACGCCAAGCCGTACGGCGCGGCGTCCCGCGTCACCCACAGGTTGATGACGCCGGGCTCGACCACCGCGCGGGCGTTGTCCGGGTCGACGCTGAGGATCTGCCGGAGCCGGGAGAGCACGATCAGCACCCCGTCGGCGACCGGCAGCGCGCCACCGGACAGGCCAGTGCCCGAGCCCCGTGCGACGTACGGGACGCCGTGCTCGGCGCAGAGCCGGACCGTCTCGACGACGTCCTGCCGGCTCTCGGCGAGCACCACGACGCCGGGCGAGACGCGGAAGTTGGCCAGGCCGTCGCACTCGTAGGTGCGCAACTGCCCCGGGTCGGTCAGCACCCGGTCGGGGCCCAGGGCAGCCCGCAACTGCGCCGACAGGCGCTCGACGACAGGGGTGGTCGGGTGTTCGACGACGGCAGTCATGTCAGCCGATCCGCTCGTAGGCCGGCAGGGTCAGGAACTCCACGAAGTCGTCGGCAAGGGCGACCTGGTCGAACAGCTCCCGCGCCTCGTCGTACCGTCCTGCGGCGTAAGCGACGTCGCCGACCGCCTCGCGGACCTTCTCGAGCTCCTCGACCTCCACCTGGCGGACCCACTCGGCGGTGATCGCGGTGCCTTCCTCGGTCGTCACGCCGTTGTGCACCCACTGCCAGATCTGCGACCGGCTGATCTCGGCGGTCGCGGCGTCCTCCATCAGGTTGAAGATCGCGACGGCGCCAGAGCCGCGCAGCCACGACTCGAGGTACTGCATCCCGACGCTGACGTTGTTGCGCACGCCGGCCTCGGTGATGTGCCCCGGGGTGGCCTTGGCGTTCAGCAGATCCGCTGCCGTCGTGGTCACCTCGTCGCGGCGGCGGTCGAGTTGGTTGGGCCGGTCGCCGAGCTTGGCGTCGAAGACCTCCATCGCGGTCGGCACCAGGTCGGGGTGGGCCACCCACGAACCGTCGAACCCGTCGTCGGCCTCGCGGGTCTTGTCGGCCTTGACCGCGGCGAGCGCTGCGTCGTTGACCTCGGCGTTGCGGCGGTTGGGGATGAACGCGGCCATGCCGCCGATGGCGTGCGCACCGCGCGCGTGACAGGTCTTGACCAGCAACTCGGTGTAGGCCCGCATGAACGGCACGGTCATCTTGACGTCGGCCCGATCGGGCAGCTGGAACTCATCGCCCCGCGACCGGAACTTCTTGATCATCGAGAAGATGTAGTCCCACCGGCCGGCGTTCAGTCCGGCGGAGTGTTCGCGTAGCTCGTAGAGGATCTCCTCCATCTCGAAGGCGCCGGTGATCGTCTCGACGAGCACCGTCGCGCGGATCGTCCCGCGCGGGATACCGAGCGCCTCCTGGGTGGTCACGAAGATGTCGTTCCAGAGCCGCGCCTCGCGGTGGCTCTCCAGTTTGGGCAGGTAGAAGTACGGTCCGAAGCCCTTGTCGATCGCCACCCTGGCGCTGGTGGTCATGTACAGGCAGAAGTCGAACAGCGAGCCGGACACCGCTTCGCCGTCGACGAACAGGTGCCGTTCGGTCAGGTGCCAACCCCGCGGCCGTACGACGAGCGTGGCGAGCTGCTCACCGAGTGCGTAGGACTTGCCCTCCGGCGAGGTGAAGTCGAGCTGTCGTAGGTGGGCGTCGCGCAGGTTGCGCTGGCCGACGACCAGGTTGTCGAAGGTCGGGCTGTTGCTGTCCTCGAAGTCGGCCATGAAGACCCGGGCCCCGGAGTTCAGCGCGTTGATGACCATCTTGCGGTCCGTCGGGCCGGTGATCTCGACCCGCCGGTCGACGAGCCCGGGCGCCGCCGGCGCCACCTGCCAGGCGGCCTCGCGCACCGAGGCTGTCTCGGCCAGGAAGCCAGGGAGGGCGCCGGCCTGCAGCTCCGCGTCGCGGGTGGCGCGCAGGGCCAACAGCTCGGTCCGCCGCGGACCGAATTCGCGCTGCAGGCGGGCCAGCAGGGTGAGGGCCTCGGCCGTGAGCACCTGGTCGTAGCCCTCGCGCCATTCCGCGCGGACCTCGACACCGGCAACCTCTGGGGGGGCGCTCATGGGGAACTCCTTCGACAGCCTCCGGACGTGACGCCCTCATACTGCGCGACGTCAACGCAACACGGCCACCAGGGGCCCAAATCCGGCGATGGCAACCTGGGTAGGCCCTACCGTGCTCACCAGGGTGCGCCCGCACCGGGCGCCGGGGAAGGTGGTGGCTGATGGCCGGTCAGGTGCGGGTCGTCGTCTTCGACGTCAACGAGACGCTGTCGGACATGACGCCGCTGCGCGAGCGTTTCGTCGCCGCCGGCGCCCCCGGGACGCTGCTCGAGACCTGGTTCGCCGGCACCCTGCGGGACGGCTTCGCGCTCGCTGCCGCCGGCTCGGCAGCGTCGTTCCCGCAGGTCGCGGCCGGCGCGATGCGGTCCGTGCTCGCCCTCGAACCGAAGCTCTCCCGGCCCATCGACGACATCGTCGACTCGGTGCTGGCGGGCTTCCAGACACTCTCGCTGCACCCCGACGTCGCCGATGGCATGCGTCTGCTGGCCGACGCGGGGCTGCGTCTGGTCACCCTCACCAACGGGTCGGCAGCCCTCGCCGCGAAGCTGTTCGACGCGGCCGGGATCGCCGAGCTGGTCGAGCGGCGGCTGTCGGTCGACGACGCCGGCCGTTGGAAGCCGCATCCGCAGTCCTACGGCTACGCCGCGCAGCAGTGCGGCGTACCGCTCGAAGCCATGTGCATGGTCGCCGTCCACCCCTGGGACACCGAGGGCGCGAAGCGGGCCGGCATGCGCTCGGCCTGGCTCGACCGCAGCGGCGTGCCCTACCCCGAGGCGTTCCTCCCGCCCGACGTCACCGGACCCGACCTGCCGGCGCTCGCCAGGGCCGTCCTCGCCCTCTAGCCGGAACGTCAGCGGCGGGCGTTGAGGACGACGAACAGATAGAGCGCAGCGAGGCAGGGGCCGAGCGCCCCGAGCAGGACGAGCGCGAACAGACCGCTCATGAGAGTCCAATCCGAACGACGAGGAGGCCGATCACCGGCACCGAGAGGAGCAGCAGGGGAAGGCAGGCCAGCACGGTGGCGATCGTCTTCTCACGGGAGCTCCAGCGCTGACTGTTCCAGAGCAGCGCAAGCCCGACGATCGGACCGACCACGGGCAGGGTGAAGGTGCCGACGCTGAGCAGCGCGACGGCGGCGATCTCGAGGCCGCCCCAGCGCCCCGGCGGCGGCGCGGCCCGCCAGACCGGCGGTTCGAGGGCCGCCCGGGCCCTGGCCCGCGAGAACAGCCAGGCCGCAACCAGGAACGGCGCAACGAGCGCACCGATGAACAGCGGGATCCCGATGCCGGGGGGTAACCCGCCCGAGCAGGTCTCGGCCGACTGCACGATGATCCCGTCGCTGCTGACCGACGAGCTTGCGCTGCAGGACCGGCCGCCCACCAGGCCGCCCAGGAACAGGACCGTGCCCGGTCCGCCCGGGACGACGAGGGTGGCCAGCACCTTCTCCCAGACCCGCCAACGCGTGCTCGTCCACAGCAGCACGACGCCCACCAGCCAGCCGAACAGCGGGATGAACGATCCGAAGGTGAGCAGCACCAGCGCCGCCACCTCGAGCCCGGTCCCCGGCGCGGCCGGGACAGCGCCGGCCGCGCTCGCGCTCCATGCCCCGTACGCCGGCCCGTACGCCGGGCCGTACGCCACCGTCGGCGCGCCGTCCTCGCTTGCCGCGGCGACGATCTCCTCCGGCTCGCCCAGCCGGTCCAGCAGCGTCCGGACGGCCGCCTCGTCGGCTGCCGCGCCCGCCGCGCGAGCGGCCTGGAGGTGCTCGGTGATTCCCTCGATCAACTCCTCGCGACGGTCCGGTGCAAGGCGCTGCGCCGCGGTGCGCAGCCGCTCGAGGTAGTCCTCGACCAGCGAGTCGACCTTCGGTGTGGTCATGGCTTCCCCTTTGCGAGCAGCGTGTCGACGGAGGAGCAGAAGCGCTCCCACTCCTCGGTGAACCCGGCGAGCGCGCGGGCCCCGTCGGCCGTGAGGGCGTAGTAGCGGCGCGGTGGTCCGGCGTCGGAGTCGGCCCAGGTGGTGGTCACCCAACCGTCGCGGCGCAGCCGGGACAGCAGCGGATACAGGGTGCCCTGGCTGGTGACCAGGCCGTCGACCTCGCTGAGCCGCCGGACCAGGTCGAAGCCGTAGAGCTCGGCCTCGCCGAGCAGGGCCAGGACGCAGTACTCCAGTACCCCACGGCGGAGTTGGGCGATCCGCGTCCCGCCGGGTTGCATGCACCGCAAGGTACTGGGTGGACCGAGGTTGCGATAGGGCCGACCAGGGGGTCGTGGGTCAGGCGCTACGGGTGGCGGCGTAGGCGGACTGGGTGCGCTCCGCTGGGCCCGCCGCCGCTGCGCTGACCTCGGCGGCGGGCACCGTCACGTGGAAGGTGGCCCCGCCGCCGGTCGAGCCGTCCACCCAGATCCGGCCATCCATCGCCTCCACGAGCCGCCGGGCGATGTGCAGCCCCAGGCCGGTCCCGCGGGTCCGCCGGGTCAGGTGGTGCCCGAGGCGCTGGAACGGCTCGAAGACCGCCTCACGCGACTCGACCGGGACGCCCGTACCGCGGTCGGTGACGGTGATCTCAACGACGCCTTCGGTCGCGTCCTGCACGGTGACGACGACCGGTTCGGTGGGCGGGGAGTATTTGTCGGCGTTGGACAGCAGGTTGGCCACCACCTGCTGCAGCCGGGCCGGATCGCACCTCGCGGTCGGCGAGGAGGCAGCCGGCGTGTGCTGTACCTCCCGCGGGCTGCTCGCCCGCAGGTCGCGCACCGCCCGGGCGACGATCTCGTCGACGTCGCCAACCTCGGGCTCCACATCGAACTGGCCGTGCCGCATCCGCGAGACGCTGAGCAGATCCTCCACCAACCGCTCGAGTTGGCTGGCCTGCTCGACGAGGACGGCGAGCGCCTCGTCCCGGCGTACCGGATCGTCGCAGAAACCGGGCCGTTGCATCAGCCGGACGTAGCCCTTGATCGGCGTCAACGGCGTCCGCAGCTCGTGCGACACCGTCGCGATGAAGTCCTCCTTGGCCTGCTGGACCTCGCGCTGCGCGGTGATGTCACGGGCCACCACCACGGCGTACGCCGCATCGGGGGCCTCCACGGTCGCCAGCGCAAGCGAGACGTCGCGCTCCCCTCCGTCCGCAGCGACGATGCGGCCGAAGACCTCCGCGGGTCCGGGCGCGAACAACTGCTCCCCGGTGAGCGCCTCACCGCTGTCGAGACTGCCCGGCAACACCGCTTCGAGCCGAGCACCGACGGCTTGGTGCTCGGTGCGACCGGTCATCATCTCCATCGCCGGGTTCCACGAGCGGACCGTGCCGTCGGCATCGACGAGCAGGATGCCGTCGGAGGCGTTGTCGACGATGACGCGCAGCCGGCTGCGCTGCGCGTCGATCTCGTCGAAGAGCAAGGCGTGCTGCAGCGAAATCGACACCTGGTCGGCGAAGGTGCCGATCATTTGCAGCTCGCGCCGGTTCAGCCGGACCGAAGCCTTGAAGCCGAGCAGCAGGGCGCCTCGGGTGCGCCCACCGCCGACCAGGGGCGCGAGCGCGGCGGTGGCCAACCCGAGTTGTTGCAGCTCCTGGACGACCGACTCGGACCCGGTGCGCAGGTCCACGGTGGCCGGCGAGGCAAGGTCGGCGCCGAGGGCCAGCAGCGCCGGGGACAGCGCCCCGCCGTGCCCGATGTCGTCGGCGAGCAGCAGGGTCGTGAACTCCGAGCCGAACAGCGTCCCGGCCCCGTGCTGGAGCGCGGTGAGCACCGCCGGCAACTCGACCCGATTCAGGCTGAGCGTCGCGGCATGCAACTCCTGCCACAGGTCGCGCTCCTGCTGAGCCTTCAACGCACTGTTGTAACAGCCGTAGAGCAGGAGCAGGAAGAACGGCAGGACGAGGATCGTCGGTCGGTTCCACTGCCCGACGAGCACCGCCGTCAGCCCGACCAGGCTGTTGCCCAGGAACATCACGATGCGCAGCCGCGAACCGCGAGACCACACCTTCCAGGCGCCCAGTCCCTGGGCCCACGCGACCGCGGTCATCACCTGCACGCTGATCGCCAGGAAGTAGACCCCGGCGGCGGCGGCGAGACCCAGCGCGCTCCGCCAGGTCACCGGCGTGGCCACACCGGCCCACTGCCCGGACACCCCGCCGTAGGTCAGCCAGGCAAGTGCTGCGGCGACGACCGCACTCGAGGCATTGAAGGCCGCCTTGTGCACCGGCCGGCGGGCGGCCAGCTGACGCAGCAGGATCACCGGGCCGAGCAACGCGATCAGCCAGGCCCAGCCGCCGATGGCCACCCCGACGACGAGCGCGGCTTCCGCCCAGGTGAACCCGTTGCCATTGCGGCCCAGCCGGATCTGGAGCAGGGCCACGTCCCCGACGAGGACGACCACCGCGACCGCAGCCGCCCGGCCGAGCACCTGATCGGAGATCGGGGCGCCGCAGGCGACCACCCAGGCGACGGAGCAGATGGCCAGACCAGCCAAGCCGGTCGCTGCGATCAGCGATCGGACCCGGGTCGGCAGCCGCTCCGCCGGGTGTGTCACCCGGGCCGCCGGACACCTCTGGTCATGGACCGCTCTCCCGGTAGAGGCTGCCACCACGGCGTCTGCTGCCCCCAGAACGCGCTCGTCCAGGAGTCCGCCGTCCAGCTGTCAGCGGTCCACGAGTCCGCCGTCCAGCTGTCAGCGGTCCAGGAGTCCGCGGTCCAGCTGTCAGCCGTCCAGGAGTCAGCGGTCCAGCTGTCAGCGGTCCAGGAGTCAGCCGTCCAGGAGTCAGCCGTCCAGGAGTCAGCGGTCCACGAGTCAGCGGTCCACGAGTCAGCGGTCCAGCTGTCAGCGGTCCAGCTGTCAGCGGTCCAGGAGTCAGCGGTCCAACTGTCGGCGTTCCAGGGCCGGCAGAGTGCATCCATCTCACCGGTGATGGCGCGGGGCTCCGACGTGCCCGGGCAGGTGGTCAGCAGGTGCCGGTCGCCGCGGCTGGCCTCCAGCGAACCCAGGCCCGTCGCCCGGCCGGTCTGCACGGAGGACGACGCCGTCGCCGAGAGCGCCGCGTCGAGGGACACCCGGCCCTTGCCCTGGACGCTCCGCGGCGTGTCGGTGATGCGCACCGCCGTCGAGCGCAACGCGACCTTGACCTGGTCTGGCGAGAGGTCCGGCCTGGCCGACAGCAACAGCGCAACAGCGCCGGACGTGACGGCCGCCGCCTGGGAGGTGCCGCTGCCCACGATGTAGCCACGCCCGACGAGCGCCTCCGGGTGCTGCTTGGCGATCAACGAGTGCGGGTCGACCGTGCTGACCAGAGTGCGGCCGGGCGCCACCAGGTCGGGCTTGTTGACACCGTCGACCGTCGGGCCGCGGGAGGACCAGGCGGTGACCGCGTCGTTGTCCAGGTTGGTGTCGTGGCCGTCGTCGTAGGCACCCGCGGTGATGACCATCGGGTCGTCGCCAGGCTTGGCGATGGTCCCGGAGACCGGGCCGGTGTTGCCAGCCGACACCACGACGACGACGCCGCTGCGCCACACCCGCTCGACGGCGTAGTCCAACGGGTCCACGACGGCGGACTGCCGCGAGGAGGTGCCCCAGGACAGGTTGACGACCCGGATGCCGTACGCCGGGGCGGCCGAGGTGATCCACTGCAGGGCAGCGAGGACCGTCGACACATCGGTGGCCCCGTTGCGGCCGGCGACCTTGACTGACAACACCTTGGCCTTGGGGGCCATCCCGACGTAGGCGCCGCCCGGCAGGTCACGGGAGGTGGTGCCATCTCCCGCGACGATCCCCGCCATCACGGTGCCGTGGCCGTAGGAGTCGTGGGTGCTGTCGTGCTCACCGGAGAAGTCCGGTCCGGCCACCACCCGACCGGCCAGGTCGGGCACGGGGCTCACGCCGGTGTCGAGGACGGCCACCGTCACGCCGGCGCCGGCGGTGCCGACGGCCCAGGCCGCGCTGGCGCCGGAGGTCTCCGGATAGGTGGAGGCGACCTGTGTCCCGCCGTACGACGCGGTGCTGAGC
This sequence comes from Mycobacteriales bacterium, assembly GCA_046595615.1. Classification (GTDB taxonomy): domain Bacteria; phylum Actinomycetota; class Actinomycetes; order Mycobacteriales; family SCTD01; genus JAYSQK01. The sequence goes on from JBKJOO010000467.1 coordinate 8,283, forward strand.
TGCACGGCGGCGTCGGGCGTCACGGCGGTGATCCACCGGCTACGGGACAGCGCGCCCAGCCGGTCGGTCGGCACCGAGGCGGCCACCCCGTCGACGATGGGCAGTTGACGCAGGATCCGGCCGCCGACCGCCCGGACGGCAGCTGCGGCGGCGGCGGGACCACGACCCGGCATGGCGCGGACGAGGACCCGCTCTCCACCCGTCCGCCCGACTGCCTGGGCGGACAAAGGCGAGGCAGGCAGGGCAACCGACAGCCCGGCGACGGCGATCGTGGCAGCGGCAACCGCCAGACCACGCCGACCAGCCAGCCGCATCAAGGGGTGCCCCGCTCCGCCCGGTGCCTTGACCCGGACTGTGTCAGCCAAATGTGACACCGAGTGGGCCCGATGGCCACTTTCCGTGCAGATCAGCTGGCACAAAGTGCCCGGCTCATCCGCAATGATCAGCTGTCATCACTCCAACTGACTATTGACAACCGGCTCCAGGTCTGCTGTCGGGCGGCTGTTGGGCGGGCTGTCCTCGAGCTGCGCCGCCTGCCGGTCGCAATTGCGTCCAGCCGCCTTCGCCTCGTACAACGCCTCGTCCGCAGCCGCGAGGGCCACGAAACCCGCCGCACCGTCGGCAATCGCCGCCAACCCGGCGGAGAACGTCACCGCCGGGTGCAGCGTCGTCCATTGCGCTCGCAGGCGGGCGACGGTGAGCGCAGCCTGGTCGAGGCTGAGGCCCGACAGCACCAGGGCGAACTCCTCGCCGCCGTACCTGGCCGCGTAGTCCTGCGCACGCAGTCCAGTCCGCAGGACCAGCCCGAAGTCGGCGAGGACCCGGTCTCCGGCGGCATGCCCGGAGGTGTCGTTGAG
>JBKJOO010000238.1:0-13122 GCA_046595615.1 Mycobacteriales bacterium
CCGACTAGAGAGTCGCTGCCACCCTTGGCGAGTGGTCAGCTGTTGATCTCTGGCGACCAGACTGCTGACATTTCTGTCCATCTGTTCACCAAAGGAATCCGGCCATGGGGAGAACCAACCCGGATGGGTTGAGCACGCCCCGTGGCACGGGGTATTTCTTGGCACTGACTTTTGGCACGCTGTTGAGTTCTCAAGGAACGGGCGCTCACCGCTCGCAGCCTTTCGGCCGTTCGCGGGGCAACTCGCCTAACCTAGCTGTTGTCCCGTGGGGGTGTCAAACCTGTGTGGTTCGACGGCAACCCACCGACAACCCCGGCGTCGGACACGGCGATGCCGCGTCATTTCCTTCGACGGGGGCCCGCGAACCGTGCTCCAGCGAGTCGATCCGCTGGTGTCCGGTGCTCCGGGGGCGAGGGAGAAGTTAGGAGATCCGACAGGGCCGAGTCAAATCCGCGGCCCCCGTCGGTGCGCCGGACCTCGCGCCGAGGACCTCCCGGAGGTCCGGCGCACCGCCGCCCGAGCACGGTTGGGCACGAGGAGGACCGGATCGGTCCTCCCGCAGTCCCGGCGTACGAAGGATTCACCCCCCGTGCACACCGTCAGCGGTGTCTGTCTCGCTCGACGACGACCACGGCGCGCCTGCCGCGACGCAGGACGAGGAAGCGACCGTGCAACCAGTCGGCGTCCGACGGCACGGTCGACTCGTCGGTCACCTTGGCGTTGTTGAGGTAGGCCCCGCCCTCGCGAATGGCGCGACGGGCATCGGATCGGGACATGCCCAGCCCCTCCGCCAGCAACTCGACGAACGAGGGGCACTGTCCCGTCACGGCCACGTTGGGCGCCTGCGCGAGCGCGGCGGCCAAGGTCGGCGCGTCCAGTTGCTCGAGCGCGCCCGACCCAAACAGCGCAGCGCTCGCGGCCTGCACCCGGTCGACCTCGGCGGCGCCGTGGATGAGCGCGACGAGCTCGCGGGCCAGCCGGCGCTGCCCGGCTCGCTGGTGTGGCCGCTCCTCGGTGTCGACATCGAGGGCTTCGACCTCGACCCGCCCGACGAAGGTCAGGAGCCGTAGGTAGGCGCCGATGTCGCGATCGTCGACGTTCAAAGCGAACTGGAACAGGGCGTACGGCGAGGTCATGGCCGGGTCGAGCCAGACGTCGCCGCCGCCGGTGCTCTTGCCGAGCTTGGCGCCCGCGCTGTCGGTGACCAGCGGGAAGGTCAACGCGTGCGCCGATGCGCGGTCCACCCGGCGCAACAGGTCCAGGCCGGCGGTGATGTTGCCCCACTGGTCGTTGCCACCGACCTGGAGCGTGCAGCCGAAGCGCCGGTGCAACTCGACGAAGTCGAGGGACTGCAGCAGCTGGTAGCTGAACTCGGTGAACGACAAGCCACCGGCCTCGAGCCGGGCGCTGACCGACTCGCGGGCCAGCATCTGGCTGACCGGAAAGTGCTTGCCGACGTCGCGCAGGAAGTCGATGACCGACAGCTCGGCGGTCCAGTCGAGGTTGTCGGCGAGAATCGCGCCGCCAGGCCCGTCGTCGAAGCTGAGAAACCGCGCCATCTGGGCGCGCAGCTTGACCACCCGAGTGGCGATGGTCGCGGCGTCCATGAGGGTGCGCTCGCTGCTGCGGCCGCCGGGATCGCCGATGAAACCGGTCGCTCCACCGGCCAACGCGATCGGCCGGTGGCCGGCGAGCTGGAACCGCCGGAGGGCGAACAAGGGCACGAGATTGCCGATGTGGAGCGAGTCCGCCGTGGGATCGAAGCCGCAGTAGAGCGTCACGGGGCCAGCGGCCAGGTCCCGCGCGAGTGCATCCCGGTCGGTGGTCTGGGCCAGCAGGCCGCGCCACTGCAAGTCGACCAGGACGTCGTCGACGGGCGCGACGGTCGGGAGTTCGCGGGCAGGAGCGGCGGTCACGGCGTCGATGGTGCCGCACCAGACGTTCGGCGTCTGGGCGATGCCGGGCGGTACGCCGAGACGGTCGGCTCGCCGGCCAGCCAGAACCGCCAGGGCGTCGCCGCGCCGGCCCCGGCGACGCCGACCCGCGGGCCGCAGCGGACCGTTGCCGGCGTCGGTTGCTCGCCGGGGAGCAGGCGCACCGGGGCGGTCGGGTCCAGCAGATCCACCCCCAGGCAGCGGCCGTCGATGCCGAGGGCCTTAGCGAGGCGGGCCGGGCCACGACAGAGGTCGCGGTCGCCCGCGCCCGGGCGGCGGGCGCGTGCCGTGTCGACGCCGTCGAGCACCTCCCCCGCCCGGAGCAGCACGGCCGAGGCCTCGCCGTCGGGTCCGGCGACGACATTGAGACACCAATGCATGCCGTAGCTGAAGTAGACGTACAGCCGGCCGGGAGGCCCGAACATGATCTTTGTGCGGGGGGTGCGGCCGCGGAACGCGTGCGAGCCGGGATCGCCTGCCCCGGCGTACGCCTCGGTCTCGGTCAGCCGGACCGTGACGCCTCCGCCGACCAGCAGGGCGCCGAGCAGCGCCGGCGCGACCTCGGTGACGGCTGCGTCGAGCCTCACGATGGGGTGCTGGCCGCCCAGCGCAGGTGGGCCGCGACCAGGTCGCGCAACGCCTCGAGCTGCTCGGCGACCCGGACCGGCGCGGTGCCGCCATGGCCGGCGCGCGAGGCGATGGCGCCGCGTACGTCGAGCACCGAGCGGACCTGCGGGGTGAGATGCGGTGAGATGTCGGCGAGCTGGCTGTCGCTGACCTCGTCCAGCTGTCGGTCGTGGGAGGTGCACCACATGACGAGGTGACCGACCGCCTCGTGCGCGTCGCGGAAGGGCACGCCGTTGTTGACCAGCAGCTCGGCGACATCGGTCGCGAGGGCGAAACCGAGCGGCGCGGACGCCTCCAGGACGTCGGCGTGCACCGTCATCGTCGCCGTCATCCCGGCCAGGGCAGGCAGGACGAGCAGCAGTGTCTCGACGGCGTCGAAGGACGGCTCCTGGCTCTCCTGCATGTCCCGGTCATAGGTGAGTGGCAGACCCTTGAGCATCGCCAACTGGCCGGTCACGTGGCCGATCAGCCGACCCGCCTTGCCACGCGCGAGCTCGGCAATGTCGGGGTTCTTCTTCTGCGGCATGATCGAACTGCCGGTCGAGAACGCGTCGTCGAGGGTCACCCAGCCGAACTCGGTGGAGTTCCACAGGCAGACCTCCTCGCCATAGCGCGAGAGGTGCACGCCGAGCAAGGCGGCGCAGAACAGAAACTCCACGACGAAGTCACGGTCGGAGACCGCATCCATCGAATTGGCTGCCGCCGCCGCGAAGCCCAACTCCGCCGCGGTGGCGACCGGGTCAACGGGCAGCGAGGACCCGGCGAGGGCGCCCGAGCCGAGCGGCGACACCGACGCCCGCAGGTCCCAGTCGCGCAGCCGGTGCACATCCCTGGCGAGCGCCTGCACATGCGCGAGCAACTGGTGCGCGAACAGCACCGGCTGGGCGTGCTGCAGGTGGGTCATGCCCGGCGCCGGGGTGTCGAGGTGATCCGCCGCCTGCTCCAGCAGCGCTTGTTCGAGCCCGGCCAGCTGCCTGACGACGGTGCGCGCGTGGTCCCGCAGATACAGCCGCAGATCGGTGGCGACCTGGTCGTTGCGCGATCGGCCGGCACGCAGCTTGCCGCCCAGTGGGCCGAGCTTGTCGAGCAACCCACGCTCCAGTGCGGTGTGGACGTCCTCGTCCTCGACCCGCAGGGCGAAGGTGCCCTCCCGCGTCTCGACGGTCAGCTCGTCCAGGGCAGCGAGCATCCGGACGAGTTCGTCGTCGTCGAGCAACCCGGCGCGGTGCAGCACGCGGGTGTGCGCCTTGGAGGCCAGCAGGTCGTACGGCGCGAGCCGCCAGTCGAAGTGGACGCTGCCCGACAGCCGGGCGAGCGCCTCGGCGGGACCGCCCTCGAACCGGCCGCCCCACAGGGAGGTCCGGTCAGCCACGGCGCTGGTTCGGGTCCCGCTGCAGCTTCAGGTCCCGCTTGGCGGCGATCTTGCTCGGCAACCCCCACAACTCGACGAAACCCTTGGCCAGCGACTGGTCGAACGTGTCGCCCTCGTCGTAGGTCGCCAGATCGAAGTCGTACAGGCTCGCCTCGCTGCGGCGCCCGGTGACGGTGCAGGTGCCGGCGTGCAGGGTCAGCCGGACCTCGCCGGTGACGTGCTCCTGGCTGGCCCGGACGAACTCGTCGAGGGCGCGCTTGAGCGGCGAGAACCACAGCCCGTCGTAGACCAGCTCCGCCCAGCGCTGCTCGATACTGCGCTTGTAACGGGCGAGATCACGCTCCATGGTGAGGTTCTCGAGCTCCTGATGCGCCGTAATGAGCACCTGGGCACCGGGCACCTCGTAGACCTCGCGGCTCTTGATGCCCACCAGGCGGTCCTCGACCATGTCGAGCCGGCCGACCCCGGCAGCGCCGGCCCGCGCGTTGAGCTGCTCGATCGCCTGCAGCACCGACACCTTGGTGCCGTCGATCGTCGCCGGGACGCCGTCGACGAAGCTGAGCACCAACTCGTCGGGGGCCCGCCCGAGGGTCGGATCCGAGGTGTAGCTGTAGACGTCCTCGATCGGGGCGTTCCAGGGGTCTTCGAGAAAACCGGTCTCGACCGCGCGGCCCCAGACGTTCTGGTCGACGGAGTACGGCGAGCGCTTGTTGACGTCGATCGGCAAGCCCTTGGCCTCGGCGAAGGCGATCGCCTTGTCCCGGGTCATGCCCGAGTCGCGGACCGGGGCGCTGACATGCAGATCGGGTGCCAGGGCGCCGATCCCGACCTCGAAGCGGACCTGGTCGTTGCCCTTGCCGGTGCAGCCGTGCGCGATCGTCGTCGCGCCGTACGCTCGGGCGGCGGCGACCATGTGCTTGACAATCAGCGGCCGGGACAGCGCCGAGACAAGCGGGTAGCGGCCCATGTAGAGGGCGTTGCTCTGCAGGGCCGGCAGGCAATACCCGTCGGCGTACTCGTCGCGGACGTCGGCGACGACCGCCTCGACCGCGCCGCAGTCCAGGGCCCGCTGGCGGATGACGTCGAGATCCTCCCCACCCTGGCCGACGTCGGCCGCCACAGCGACGACCTCGGCTCCGGTCTCGGCAGCGATCCAGCCGATGGCCACGGAGGTGTCGAGCCCTCCTGAGTAGGCGAGGACGATCCGGTCCTTCACAGCGTTCCTTCCAGGGGTCGGCCCTCGGCCAGCCGCAGGAGCCGGGTGGCGAGAGCGTCGGAGCCGGCGGTGGGTGCGGTCCGGGTGACGAGCAGGACGGTGTCGTCGCCGGCGACGGTGCCGGCGACCTCAGGCAGGCCGGCGCGATCGAGCGCCGAGCCGAGCAGGTGGGCGCCGCCGGGGGGCGTGCGCAGCACGACCAGGCCACCGGTGGCCTCGGCGCTGACGAGCAACTCCTCCAGCAGCCGGCCGAGGCGGGCGTCGACGGCCTCGGGCGTGCCGGGACGCGGCCGGCCCTCGGGCGGTACGGCGTACGCCATGCCCTGGGGAGTGCGGACCTTGACGGCGCCGAGCTCTTCGAGGTCCCGCGAGACGGTGGCCTGGGTGACGCCGGCGCCGGCGCCGGCGAGCAGCCGACCGAGCTCGGTCTGGCTGGCGACGGGAACGGTCTCGAGCAACTCGACGATCCGCGCGTGCCGGGCGGCCTTGGTCAGCGGCACCTGCGCCGACGGCCCCGCCACGGCTAAGCCTGCGCCAGCAGCCATGTCAGCAGGGCCTTCTGCGCGTGCAGGCGGTTCTCGGCCTCGTCCCAGACCGCCGACCGCGGCCCGTCGATGACCGAGGCGGCGATCTCCTCGCCGCGGTGAGCCGGCAGGCAGTGCAGCACCGTCACGCTGTCCTTGGCCACGGCGACCGCACGGTCGTCGAGGGCGTAGGGCGTGAGGTCGGCGATGCGCTGCTCGGCGCCGCTCATCCCCATCGACACCCAGACATCGGTCGTCAGGACGTCTGCGCCGCTCGCCGCCTCGTCCGGATCCTCGGTGACGACGACCTTCGTGCCGTACGCCGCGGCGCGGGCGACCACCTGCGGATCGGGTTGATAGCCGGCGGGGGCGCCGATGCGGACCTCCATGCCGGCCATCGCACCGCCGACCAGCAGGGAGTTGGCCATGTTGTTCGCGCCGTCGCCGAGGTAGGTCAGGACCAGCCCGTGGGTGCGTCCCTGCCGCTCACGGATCGTCTGCAGGTCAGCCAGCACCTGGCACGGATGCCAACCGTCGGTGAGGGCGTTGACGACCGGCACGCTGCTGGCCTCGGCGAGGGCCTGGATGCGGTCGTCGCCGAAGGTGCGGATGACGATCGCCGAGACGTAGCGGGACAGCACCCTCGCGGTGTCCTCGATCGTCTCGCCGCGGCCGAGTTGGGTGGTCTGGGCGTCCAGGATGACGGGGTGCGCGCCGAGCTCGGCGATGCCGATCTCGAAGGACAACCGGGTGCGGGTGCTCGGCTTTTCGAACACCACCGCGATCGCCTGCCCGGCCAGCGGGTGGCGCCCGAAGCGGTCGCCCTTGAGCTCGGCGGCCAGCGTGAGCACCTCCGCCTGCTCAGCCGGGGTGAGGTCGTCGTCGGCGAGGAAGTGGCGGGTCACGAGGCCACACCCTCTGGTCCGCCGGTGATCTCGCCGACCCGGGTGAGGAGCTCGGCGACCGCGAACGGCTTGACGAACACCGAGTCCTGACCGAGCAGGTCGCGCATGGCCGGCACGGCGTCCACCCGGCCGGTCAGGATGACAACCGGGATGCCGGCGAGGGCGGGGTCCTCCCGGAACTCCTCGAGGACCCGCACCCCACCGAGATCGGGCATCATCAAGTCGAGCAGCACCAGCGCTGGCTGGGTGGCGGTCGCTTGGCCCAGGCCGGCCAGGCCGTCGGACGCGGTGGTCACGTCGTAACCCTCGGCCGTCAGCAGGGTGTGCAGCAGGCCGCGCACGCTCGGGTCGTCCTCGACGACCAGGATCCGGGTGGCGGTCACGACAGTGCTCCGGCAGGCATGGCCGAGACCCTAGCCGCGTGCAGCACGCCCGGAAGCGCATCGATGAACGCGTCGACCTGCGCCCCTGTGAGCACGAGCGGTGGGGCGAGCCTGATCACCTCGGGCGCCGCGGCGTTGACCAGGAAACCAGCTGCCCGCGCTGCCTTCTCGACCTCGGCGGCACGCGGCTCGGTGAGGACGATCCCCAACCACAGCCCGAGGCCGCGAACGTGGTCGACCAACGGGTCCTGCAGCGCGGTGATCCCGTTTCGCAGCCGATCACCCAGCTGGGTCGCGACCGCCAGCAGGCCGTCGCGTTCGATCGTGTCGAGGACGGCGAGCGCGGCGGCGCAGGACACCGGATTGCCGCCGAAGGTCGTCCCGTGATCGCCCTTGCGCAGGGCCTGCGCGGCCGCCCCGTTGGCCACCACGGCGCCGAGCGGCAACCCGCCACCGAGGCCCTTGGCGAGGGTCAGCACATCGGCCTCGACCCCGGGGGCGAGTACCCGGCTGGTGAGCCAGTGGCCGACCCGGCCGATGCCGCCCTGGATCTCGTCGAGGTGCAGTAGCGCACCCGCGGCCGTCGTGATCTCGCGGGCCGCCTCGAGGTAGCCCGGCGGTGGTTCGACGACACCGGCCTCGCCGAGCACCGGTTCGAGGATCACCGAGGCCGTGCCGGTGTCCACCACCCGCCGCAGCGCCTCGGCATCGCCGTACGGAACGAATGTGACCGGACCGGGCAGCGGTTCGAACGGCGCACGTTTGGCCGGCTGGCCGGTGATCGCCAACGCGCCCATCGTGCGGCCATGGAAGGCGCCTTCGCAGGCGACCCAGCCGCCTCCGGGGCGCAGCCGACGGGCCAACTTGAGCGCGGCCTCGTTGGCCTCGGCGCCTGAGTTGGTGAACAGCACCCGACTGCCTCGCCCGCCGACGAGCGCCTGCAGCCGCTCGGCGAGCTCGATCCCCGGTCGGTGCGCGGACAGGTTGCTGGTGTGGCCGAGGGTGGCGACCTGCCGGGTCACCGCCTCGACGACCGCCGGGTGCGCATGGCCGAGGACGTTGACCGCGATACCGCCGACGAGATCGAGATAGTCCTTGCCATCGACGTCCCAGACGGTGGCGCCCTGCCCGCGGGCGAGCACGACGGGCGGGGTCCCATAGTTGTCCATCAGGGCGGCGTCCCAGCGGGCCTGCCATTGCTGGGTGTGGGTGTGCGTGGTCATCCGGGCAGCACCATCGTGCCGATCCCCTCGTCGGTGAACAATTCGAGCAGCAGCGAGTGCGCGACTCGGCCGTCGAGCACGTGGGCGCGTGCGACGCCCCCTTCGACCGCCCGCAGGCAGGCCTCCATCTTGGGCACCATGCCGCTACTCAGGTCCGGCAGCAGGACCGTGAGCTCACCGGCGGTGAGGCTGCTGATGACCTCGTCGCTGGCCGGCCAGTCGGCGTACAGACCCTCGACGTCGGTGAGGACGACCAGCTTCTCCGCGCCGAGGGCGACGGCCAGGGCGGCGGCGGCGGTGTCAGCGTTGACGTTGTAGATCTCGCCGTCCTCACCTCGCCCCACCGTCGCGACGACCGGCACCTTGCCCTCGTCGAGCAGGGCGTCGAGGATCGCCGGCTGGACGTCGACAACGTCGCCGACGAAGCCGATGTCGACCGGCTCGCCGTCGACGAGCACGTCCCTCCGCTCGGCGGTGAACAGGTGCGCATCCTCGCCGGACAGGCCGACCGCGAAGGGGCCGTGCGCGTTGATGGCGCCGACGACTTCGCTGTTGACGCTGCCGACGAGGACCATCCGGACGACCTGCATGGTCTCTGCGGTGGTCACCCGGAACCCGCCGCGGAACTCGCTGTCGACGCCGAGCCGGTCCAGGTGCGCGGTGATCTGTGGGCCGCCACCGTGCACGACCACGACCCGCACCCCGGCATAGCGCAGAAAGACGACGTCCTCCGCGAAGGCCTGCTGCAGCTCGGGGCTGGTCATGGCGTGGCCGCCGTACTTCACCACGACGGTCCGGCCGGAGAAGGTCTTGAGCCAGGGCAGCGCCTCGACGAGCGCGGCCGCCTTGGACAGGGCGGCGTGCCCCCGCGCGGCGGTCATGTGCTGTAGGCCGAGTTCTCGTGGACGTAGGCCGTCGTGAGGTCGTTGGTGACGACGGTCGCGGTGGCGCCGCCGGCATGCAGGTCGATCAGCACGTGCACGGCCCGGCCGTCGAAGCGCACGGTGGCCGGATCGTCATGGGCCTGTCCGGCCAGGCAGACCTGCACGCCGTTGAAGCGGACGTCGACGGCGTAGATGTCGAACGGCGCCGAGGTCGTGCCGATCGCGGCGAGCACCCGCCCCCAGTTGGGGTCCTCGCCGAACACGGCGCACTTGAACAGGTTGCTCCGCGCCACCGACCTGGCGACCTCGACGGCGTCGTCCTCGCTGCCCGCTCCCACCACCTCGATGGCGATGTCATGGGCCGAGCCCTCCGCGTCGGCGAGCAACTGGCGGGCCAGGTCGGCACAGACCTGGCGGACCGCCTCGTCGAAGCCAGCCGGATCGGGCCGGACGCCGGTCGCGCCGGAGGCCATCAGCAGCACCGTGTCGTTGGTCGACTGGCAACCGTCGGAGTCGAGCCGGTCGAAGGTCGTCCTGGTGGCTGCCCGCAGGGCGCGGGCGCACGCCGCGGCGTCGACGTCGGCGTCGGTGGTGAGGACCACGAGCATCGTCGCGAGGGCCGGCGCGAGCATCCCGGCGCCCTTGGCCATGCCGCCGACCGACCAGCCGTCGACGCCCACCAGTGCCTGCTTGCTGATGCTGTCGGTGGTCATGATGGCCTCGGCGGCTGCCGGTCCGCCGGTCGCGGACAACGCGGGGACGGCCGCGGTGATCCCCGCCAGCAGCCGTTCGCGGCGCAGCAGCGGGCCGATCAGCCCGGTCGAGCACACGACGACGTCACCGGCGGCCAGCGCCAGCTGCGTGGCGACAGCTTCCGCGGTCGCGTGGGTGGTCTGGAACCCGGCTTGACCGGTGCCGCAGTTGGCCCCGCCGGAGTTGAGCACGACGGCACTGACCCGCCCGTCGCGGACGGCCTGCTCGCTCCACAGCACCGGATTGGCCTTGAAGCGGTTGCTGGTGAAGACCGCCGCGGCGGCCGCCGAGGGTCCGTCGTTGACAACGAGGGCGACATCTGGCGCCCCACTGGCTTTGAACCCGGCTGTCGCGGCGGCCGCCCGGAAGCCGCGAGGGCCGGTGACGCTCACGGCGCGACCCCGCTCGCCGACAGCCCGGCGCCCTCCGACAGCCCGAACATGAGATTGGCGCACTGCACCGCCTGGCCGGCTGCGCCCTTGCCCAGGTTGTCCAGCGCGCTGACGACGATGATCCGCCCGGAGTCGGTGTCGACGGCGGCCTGCAGGTGACAGGCGTTGGAGCCGTACGTCGCCGCCGTGTGCGGCCAGCGACCGACCGGCAGGACATGCACGAACGGCTCGTCGGCGTAGGCGGTCTCGAGCACCGACCGCGGGTCAGCGGTCCGGGCTTTCGCGGTCACCGTCGCGAGGATTCCCCGCGGCATCGGCGCGAGCACGGGCGTGAACGACAGCGAGGTTGCGCCGCTGGCCTGCTTGATCTCCGGGACGTGCTGGTGGGCACCGACCTTGTACGGCGACAGGTCGCCCATCACCTCCGTACCGAGCAGGTTCGCCGTCGCCGACCGGCCGGCCCCGCTGGTGCCGCTGCTCGCCACCACGACCACGTCGTCGGGGTGGACCGCGCCGGCTGCCACGAGCGGGGCGAGCGCGAGGGTGATCGCCGCGGCGTAGCAGCCGGTCGCGGCCACCTGCCGGCTGCCGATGATCTTTGTGCGTTGGCCGGGTAGCTCGGGCAGACCGTAGGTCCAGGAGCCGGCGTGCGGTCCGTCGTACCAGCGGGACCAGTCGGCGGGGTCGACGAGGCGGTGGTCGGCGCCGAGGTCGATGACGGGCAGGTCGCCGGGTAGCTGGGCCGCGAGCGGCCCGGACTCGCCGTGCGGCAGGGCCAGGAACACCACGTCCGCCTGGCCGAGCGTCTCGGCCGAGGTCGGCTCGAAGACCCGGTCGGCGAGCTGCGGGAGGTGCGGGTGCAGGTCGGTGAGCGCCGCGCCCGAGCTGGCCCCGGCGCAGAGCGGGCCGAGGGTGAACTCGGGATGCGCGAGTAGCAGCCGGAGCAGCTCTCCCCCGGCGTACCCACTCGCGCCGGCCACCGCCGCGGTCATTGCCATCCGACTAACATACAGCAGACTGCATGAGTATGCAGAGCGGACCCTTGCCGCCCGCGACCGGTCTCAGGAGCGGAGCACCGCGCCGGTGCGGCGGCCGGCCAGGTCGATCGCGGCGTTGCGAGCGGTGAGCACCTCGGCGTCGGTCAAGGTGCGGTCGGTGGCCCGCAACCGCAAGGCGAAGGCCAGCGACCGGCGGCCCGGCCCGACCTGGAGACCGGCGTAGACGTCGAACAACCGCAGGGACTCCAGCAGCGGCCCGGCACCCTCCCGCAGGGCCTGCTCGACCTCGCCCGCGAGCACGGCGTCGTCGACGACCACAGCGATGTCGACCGTCGCCGGCGGGTAGGCCGAGACGACCGGCGCGCGAACCGGACCGCGGGCCACGGCCGCTGCGACGAGCGCGTCGAGATCGACCTCGCCGGCGCAGGTGCGTCCCGGCAGGTCGAGGGCCTGGACGACGCGGGGGTGCAGCTCGCCGGTCGTGCCGACCACAGCGCCATCGAGCTTGAGCTCGGCGCACCGGCCAGGGTGGTACGGCCCGTCGCTGCCCCCCCGGCCGACGGTGAGGGTCAGCCCGAGCGCCCGGCCGACCGCGAGCAGCGCCTCGGTGGCGTCGCCGACCTCGGCGGGCCGGCCGGCTCGGCTGCCGGCGAACACCACGCCGGCGAGGCGGGGCTGCACGGGGAGCGCCGCGTCGAGCCCGGCGATCTCCTGCTCGGTCGGGCGCTGTGAGGTCTTGGGCAGCTCAGCCACCGGGGTGCCCGAGCCACGGAACACCGCGCCCGTCTCGAACAGCGCCACGTCGGCCAGCCCCCGGCCGGTGTTGCGCAGCAGGGCCGAGAGCAGGCCCGGGAGCAGCGACGGCCGCAGCAGGGCCTCGTGCTCCGACAGCGGGTTGAGCAGCCGCGGTGCTGCGTGAGCGTCCAGACCCAGGGCGCTGATGACCTGCTCGGCGACGAACGGCGGGGTGACGACCTCCACCAGACCGGCCGAGGCCAACGCCCGGGACGCCGTACGACGCAGCCGCTGACCGCCCGTGAGGCCGCGGCCGGCAGGGGCGCTCGGCAGGGCGACCGGGACGGTGTCGTACCCCTCGAGGCGGACGACCTCCTCGACGAGGTCTGCCCAGCCGGTCAGATCCGGTCGCCACGGCGGTGGGGTGACCAGCAGCGGATCGTCGCCGGTGACGATGCAGCCGACGTCCTCGAGCCGGCGGCGGACCACCTCGGGGGCGTAGGGGCGACCGGCGACGCGCCCCGGCCGATCGATCGGCAGGGGCACCGCGACGGCCGGCCGGCGGGCGTCGACGTCGGTGCCGGCCCCGGCGGTCGCGCCGCCGAGCGCCACCAGCAGGCGGACCGCCGCCTCGGCCGCGGACGGGGCGAGGGCCGGGTCGACCCCCCGCTCGAAGCGTTTGCTGGCCTCGCTCGGCAGCCGGTGCCGGCGGGCGGTCCGGGCCACCGACACCGGCTCGAACCGGGCCGATTCGAGCAGCAGTCCGGTCGTCGCCGCCGTCACCTCGGTCGAGGCGCCGCCCATCACCCCGGCGATGGCAACCGGTCCGCTGTCGTCGGCGATCACCAAATCACCCGAATCCAGAGCCCGGTCGACCCCGTCGAGGGTCGTCAACCGCTCCCCCGCCCTGGCCCGGCGTACGACGACTGCGCCCTGCAGGGTGCTCTGGTCGAACGCGTGCAGGGGTTGGCCGAGCTCGAGCATGACGTGGTTGGTGATGTCGACGGCCAGCGACACCGGGCGCATCCCCGCCAGCACCAGCCGGCGCTGCAGCCAGGCCGGCGAGGGCGCTGCCGGGTCCAGGCCGGTGACCAGCCGCGCGACGTAGCGGTCGCACGCCTCCGGGGCCTGGACCGTCACGGGCACGCCGTCGTCCCCGGCAGCCGGCGCCTCCAC
>JBKJOO010000283.1:0-3414 GCA_046595615.1 Mycobacteriales bacterium
TGTCGCCCGATGGTCCGTCGTCTGCCCTTGTGTGCCCAGCCTGTGTGCTGTCCACAGGCTCTCGGCCCGAGCCTGCAGCTCTGTCGGTGGCGGGGTCGACGGTGCACTCATCGACCCCTGAGGAGACACTGTGTGCGACCTGTGAAACGACCCGAACCTGACTCCGGATGCCCATGCCGAGAGGATCCGCGAGCGCCTGCGTGACTGCCGGCTCCTCGTGCAGTCCGTAGGAGGATCGAGGGACATCAGCGAGTTCAGCTACACGATCGGGCTGACTGCCCATGGCCTCCCGGAGCTGATCGTCATGGGCCGCCGGCACGACGAAGCGGCCAAGCTGCTGCGGCTTTGGGGCGAGTACGTGCTGGACACGAGCCTGGTGCTGCCGGGCGAGACCCTCGAGACCGATCAGTTCGTGCTGGAAGCCGTCGAGGTCGAGCGACCGGAGGACTACCTGTTCGTGGCCGAGGAGCTCTTCGGCTCCGCCGTGCGGGCTCTGCAGCTCGTGTGGGCAGACGGCCGTGGCTGTTGGCCGTGGGACCCGGGTCATCGGGCGCGCCGCTCGGGTCAGCCCGTGCTGGGGCAGCGAGCGCCCCGGTATTGCGCGGAACACCGGCCAGACCGGCTTGCGGTCCCGCCGTACCTAGAAAGGGAGTCGTGATCGCTGGCGTCCATCACGAGATCCTGCGGGTTGTCAGGCCGCTGCGGCTCAGCAAGGGGCGTCGTGACGCCGACGAAGATCGCCGGCCACCACCTCGAGGTGGTGGCCGGCTTCGGCGTTTGTCCCCGGCACGGGGGCTCTCGAGGTACCTCGTGACCGATGCCGATCGAGGAGGTGGGCGAGCGGGTGTTCGGCTGCTTGGGCTCGTCAGGACGCCCGGGGCCTGACGTTCCGCACATCTCCTCGGTGATATCTCGGCAATTACGGGGCGGGGTCTTCGGCGTCGCGGAAGGCGCGTAGCGAGCGTTCCTCGAGGTCGGTGAGGAGCTCGCGGAGGCGGCGGGCGTTGTCGAACCAGGGCTGGTAACGCTGGGCTTGTTCCTCGGTCAGGGTGCGACTGTGGGTCTTGCCGGCGAGGGTCCGGGTCCAGTGCCAGTAAGGGCCGTGCAGAACGGGTGGCTCGGCTTTGCAGCGGCAGTTCGGCTTGCCGCAGCGCATGAAGCGGCGGGCCAGCGTTCCCGGTAGCGCGTAGTCGGTCTCGGTGAAGACGGCGGCCAAGGGGGCGGGCGCCGCGGGCTGTTGCGCTGCTTGCCGTGCTTGCCGTTTAGCCATGGTCTCCTCCGCGTGTCATGTCTTTCGGTTGGCAACCGAAGGATACCGTGGGTTGTGCTGAACGCAACCTCAACTGGAGGGTGTGGAGATGACCGAGCCAACTGACCCGAGCGATCTGGGGTTGGTCTCTCAGGTGCTGGGTGGGTTGCCGATCATCAACGCGGTGACCGACCGGCTCGGGCTGCCCGCGTTGCTGGCCGCGGCCCTGCCCGACGGTGACGCGCGGGTGAAGGTCAGCGCGGCTGCGGCGATCAGGTTGGTCGTGACGAACCTGGTGCTCGGTCGGGAGCCGCTCTACGGCCTGGGTGAGTGGGCCGCCCGCTACGACCCGGCCCTCCTGGGCCTGACGCCCAGCGAGGTCAGCGTGCTCAACGATGACCGGGTCGGGCGCGCGCTGGAAGCGCTGTTCGACGCCGACCGGGCAAGTCTGCTCACCGCGGTCGTGCTCCGCGCGATCAGCGAGTTCAGCATCGACACCCGCCAGCTCCACAACGACTCCACGTCGATCTCGGTGCACGGCGTCTACCGAGATGCGGTCGGCGCACCACGGGGCGGCAAGCCCACCCCGGTCATCACGTGGGGACACAGCAAGGACCACCGTCCCGACCTTAAGCAGCTGGTCTGGATCCTCACCGTCAGCGCCGACGGCGCGGTCCCGATCACCTACCGCCTGGCCGACGGCAACACCAGTGACGACCCGACGCACGTGCCGACCTGGGACGGCCTGGTCGGGCTCCTCGGGCGGACGGACTTCCTCTACGTGGCGGACTCCAAGCTGTGCTCCCGCAAGGCCATGGGCCACATCGCCAGTAACCATGGCCGGTTCGTCACCGTGCTGCCCCGCTCCCGCGCGGAGGACGGCGCGTTCCGCAAACACCTGCAAACCCACGCGCCGGTCTGGACCGAAGCCATCCGGCGCCCCGGCGCCCGACTCGGCGACCCGGACGAGGTCTACTCCACGACCCCCGCGCCCCTACCGTCGGCGGAGGGGTATCGGATCGCGTGGATCCACTCCACCGCGAAAGCCAGCCGCGACGCCCACACCCGGGCCCGCCGGATCGACGCCGGCGTCGCCGCGATCGAAGCCCTGGACGCCAAACTCGCCGGACCCAGGAGCAGGTTGAAGACCCGCGTCGCGATCGAGGAAGCCGCGACCGAAGCCCTCACCGAGATCGGCGCTGATCGGTGGGTCAGCTACACCGTCAGCCAGACGACGACCACCAGCTACAAGCAAGCCAAGGCCGGCCGACCAGGACCCAACACCAACTACCGCGAAGTCAACAAGACCCGTTTCACCGTCAGCCACGACATCCAGCTCGACGTGATCCGTTACGACGCAGCCAGCGACGGCTGCTACCCGCTCATCAGCAACGATCACGACCTCAGCGACGCCGACGTGCTGGCGGCCTACCGCTACCAGCCGAACCTCGAACGCCGCCACCACCTGCTCAAGAGCGTCCAGGACGCCGCTCCCGTGCTGCTCCACAGCCCCGCCAGGATCGAGGCGCTGTTCTGCTGCCAGTTCCTGGCCCTGCTCATCAGCGCCCTCATCGAACGTGAAGTCCGCACCCGCATGCAGCAGACCGACCTCACCCAGATCCGGCTCTACCCCGAGTTCCGGAACTGCACATCGCCTTCCACCGAACGGATCCTGGAGATCTTCGCGACCGTCAGCCGCCACCAGCTCCAACACGACGGCGTCCTCATGAAGACCTTCCACCCCGAACTCACCGCCCAACAAGAACAGATCCTCGAACTCCTGAACATCGCCCCGAGCATCTACACGCAGCTCACGTAATCACCGAGATATCCCGGACGAGAAGTGCGGAACGTCAGTCCCGTCGTTCGTGACGCCGGTCTGTAGGAGGCCCAGAACTTCGGGACACCCATGCCTTGATGGTGCCGCCCAGCCGTTCGAGTTCTGGGACACCCGAGCCGGGGGCAGCAACTGTAGAAGCGGAACAGCCAGTGGGCGAGGTCGTGGCGGACGCCTCCGGTCTTGGCCAGCGCGAGAAGCTTGCGGAGTTCCTCCTTCGCGATACAGGCGGTGAGGATCTGCCGGCTCGGGTCGCGTTCGATCAGGCCGATCCACATCTTGGTGAAGGCCTCAGGGCTGAGCCGTTCGATGTCTCGTGGCTGGCGTG
>JBKJOO010000426.1:0-15146 GCA_046595615.1 Mycobacteriales bacterium
CGCAAACGTAGGTGGAGCCCTCCCCATATCGACAGCGATGGGCTGCGTCCAGAACTGGGACTTCGACACTTTTCGGCGCCGGACGATAGCGATGCTCCTCTACCGGGCGGCTTGGCCGTCCCTGTTTCAAGCGTGGCTGGTCGCTGCCAGTACCAACAACGCGAGAACCAGACCCACGAAACATCCGTTGATCGACAGTGCACGCACCCAAGCACTCCGGGCGCGGAACCGCGAGGACCGGCGACACCAGAACAGCGCCAGAGGTATGCACGCAATGACGACGATAGGCGAGCCAATAAGACCGAGGAGGAGGATCCCGACGAAGGCCGTGTCGGCCGGGGTGAGGTTGCAGCCAAACCCGATGCCCTCGCAGTGGCCGCTCGGGACGTGATGTGCGAGTGCAAGCTGGGATAGAACACCGAGAACAAGCAGAAGCCCGAGCCACTCTGCCAGCACCAGCAGGACGGTCTGACCAAGATTTTTCTTGTCCACCCTGACGCGCTCCCGGTCTACGTCCAGCCGACATTCGGACATGATCCCGCCGGGCCGTCACAGATAAGCGCCGCCTCTCGCCCCTAGAGCCTGCGTCGTCGCCACATCCATGCCCTCGTCAGGAGCATTGCCGCGGCCAGGAGCGGTCCGGTGAGGGCCCAGACCTGCTGGACTGTCGTGGGCTGGCGTTGGGCGTCGCCCCAGGCCTTCAAGATTGGCCCTTCCGGTGGCACCAGCGGGACAAGGAGACTCAAGATCGCGACGCTGAGCACCAGCAGGGCGGTCGTACCGCGGGTCAACCCTCGTGCGTGGGCCGCCAGCGCCAGACCGACCCCACTGCCACCCGCCACGACGTGCAGGACCAGGCCGAGCAGCCGGCGCTGCCACACCAGTGGGTGCTGCACCCCCGAAGGATGAGCGCCCAGGACCTGGTTCGCCACGAACCCGATCAGTGACGCGACAGTCACCCACACCATTGGTGGGATGAGGTCGGCAAGGAACGCCTGCCGCCGACCGGAGGCAGCGGTCAGCAGCATGCGCACGTCCGGACTCATGGCCGTGAGTTGCGCAGTGGTCGCTGCGGCGGCGATCGGGAACATGATGGCGGCGGTGAAGCACATGGCCGCCAACTGTGGACCAGCGTCGCTGGCGTAGCTGCTGAACAGGACGGCGAACCACGTCAACGACGCGGCCAGCACGGACCGGCTCCCCATGGCGGTCAAGAAGCCCACCCGGACCGCGCGCCGCAACGGCACCAGCGGTGTCACAGCGCGCGTTCCACTGCCAGGACGGACCAGCCTGCGGCCAGGGCCTCCTGCAGCAGGACATCAGAGTCGGCGATGACGAGCTCCAACATGCCGTGGGTCGCGACCTTCCCACGCAAAGATCCCTCGCCCCGAAGGATGACCCGAAGTTGCGTGGTGGGGGATAGTCCTCCAAGGTCCAGGACGGCATCAGCCGGCAGGCTGTGCTCCAACTCGTTGTGGTCGGCGATCACCACCGCGGTACCGGCTTCGCGGCGGGCCCGTAGGACCGCGGCGAGCCGCGCGACCGCGGTCGCGTCCAGGCCCGCGGCGGGCTCGTCGAGCACCAGGACCCGAGCATCAAAGGACAGGACCGCCTCCAGCAGCAGCCGGCGAGCCGTCCCGCCACTGAGGTCGTCAGCAGCCACGCCCGCATGAGCGGTCAGGACCTCGTCGTCCGGCCTCACCCGACCGGTCAGGGCCCGCAGCAAGAGACGGGTAGGCACGGCGGGCAGACCTCGTGCGAGCTGCGGCAGGTACCCGACCCGACCATCCGAAGCCACCGAACCCCGCCAGGGGACCGCGCACCCAGCAAGCAGCCCCAGCAGCGTGGACTTCCCGCTGCCGTTGCCCCCGACCACCCGCAAGACCGACCCGGCCGGCACCGACACGCTCACGTCCCGCAGCAGCCACGGACCACGGCCGTACCTCCACCACACGCCATCAGCCGCCAGCGCCACCCCGCACGCTAACCCGTGACACGCCGCCGAGACGCTAGTCCGGTTCTCGATCGATGAGAACGCCACCTTCTCTCACCTGCAAGGGGTCTCCTGATCGCTTTCGCTAGCGCGGGCAATCCGCACTGAGTACGGGCAGCGCGAACCCTCGCCCGATCTCCGTTTCGGCGGTGTCGTACCCGACCAGGACGGGATCCAGCGCCGCCTGCTCGGCTGTGAGCCAGCCTGCGGTCCAGTCCTGCCCAAGGGTCGACGGCCTGGTCGTGCCGTCGGAGAACACGACGGCGACCCTAACGGCCCCGAGGACGTGCACGGCGTACAGCTGGACGACTCCATGCCCAGTGACGATCTCCCCGCTTACGCCGGCCTGGTCGCCCCCGAAGCGCCGCCAAGACGACCCGCCGACAGGTCCACCACACGCTCCGCCATCGTCGGTCGGTTTCCTTGGCGTCGCGGTACCCGGCCCGGCGAACTGCACGCAGTAGCCGTGGTCGGTCGCGTCGGCGTACCGCAGCACTAGCGGAATCCCCTCCGGTCCGTCCGTGACCAGCAACTGCCGCTCAGTTCCGGGCAGAGGGTTGTAGGACCCGGGTGTGGCCGAACACGTTGAACGTGCCGTACAGCGGGTCACCGGCCACAGCCAAGCCACCGCTGGCCACCACCACACCCACGCTGACAGCGCCGGTTACCAGCCACTGTCTGGACCATCGGGAGCGCCGCGGCGGCGCGTTCGCTGGCATCGGCATCGGCATGTCAGGGACGGACGTCGTGTCGGCGACCTCCTGCAGACAAATCCGCAGACGCTGTTCCAGGTCGGTCATCGGTCTACCTCGTCTCTGAGCTTGTCCAACGCCCTGCTGGCCAAGGACTTCACGGTGCCTGGTGGACAGCCCAGGACGGCGGCGATCTCCGCCTCGCTGAGGTCCTCGTAGTAGCGCAGAACCAGCACAGCTGGCTGCCGCACTGGGAGCTTGACGATCAACGGCCACAAGCCATCGGGTTCGGGTGGCGGAACGTGGTCTGACCGCAACGTCGACCGGTACCGCCGCTCCCGCACCGACCGACGCCCCGACGTGATCGCCAGGTTCACGATGCTGCGCCGCAGGTACGCCTCGACGTTGTCGACGTCCCCCTGGCGCAACAGCCCCAGCCACGCCTCCTGGGCCAGATCCTCACCGTGCTGCTGCGACCCCGTCAGCGGCCGACCCAGCCGCACCAGTCGCGGCCAGAGTTGTGTGTAGAGCTGCTCAGGAGAACGAACCCGGGTGCCATCCATGCCTACAAGACAACCAACAGGCCCCCGTGGTTCCACCAGGACAGCAAATGCAGTGCGCCGCCTCTCCACCGGGCGGCCGACGGTAGCGCCGCATTGCCTTCGGCGGCGCGAGAAAAACGCCGCTTCGGCATGCGGCAATGGTGATGTCATGCAAGAACGGCCCTACTCGCGGGCCCGTGGCCTCGCTCACCGCTTTACGGTCAGTCGTTGCTCTTGTCGAGATATTGAGAGAGCGTCACCTTGTCTTGACCCAGCCGCTTGACGTCGTACCCCAGCTTCTTGGACGCAGCCCCTGTTGTCAGGTCGTAACTGCTCGGCCCGGAGGAGATCGAGACCTCGTCGAGGTTGCCGATCAAGCCGAGCAGGAGCGTCGCCTGCTCGCTGAAGTTGGTGGCCGCGAAGGGCTTCCCTGTGCCCTTCAACGCGATTGTCAGCCGGTACGGCGACTTCGCGGTCTGCAGGCTGATGATGTAACTGCCCGCACGTGCCACACCAACCTCGCTGACCAAGGCTGCTACCCGGGAGTTGTCCCCCACGTAGGGCGACCGGAACGACCACAGGGACTGCGTGTGAACCGCGACGTCGGGCTTCGCGGAGGATCCACCACAGCCGACCGCTCCCGCCGCCACGAGGCATACACCGAGGAATCGCGACAGGGCAGACATGCTCGCAAAGGGAGTAGCCGGTCCCTATTGCTTTGCGATCAAGGCTGTCAGGTCTGGGCGTAGCTGAGACAGGGCGTGGTCGAGCGTCGCCAGGCGGGCTCGGGGACGGGAAGTGACAAGTGCAACGAGATAGGCGTCTGTGACCTGACGATGTCCGTGCACCCCGCTGAGGTCGGCCTCGGCGTAGGTCACGGAGTCCGGCCAGAACTCGCAGTTCGGGTCGGAATGGAGCCGGCGCAACACCTCTGCTGCGACGGTGACGCTCTCGCCGATGCGGACCAGGAAGCGGACGAGCGAGCCCTCGCTGATCGGGCACAGGGCGACGCGATCGACACCGCTTATCCAGGCGGCAACCAGCTCATGATGTTCGTGCTCCTCGACGGTGAGTGCGATGAGCACGTTGGCGTCGAGCAGGTACGTGGTCACTCCTCGTCGAGTGCGGTGGCGACGTCACCCGAGGTGACCCGACGACCCACGCTCAGCACCGGGAAACCCGAGGTGGGGTCCGTCCGGACGATCACCGGCTCGTCGAGTTGGCCCAGTCCTCGTGCCGTGAGCTCGGCGAGCGTCGCGGACAGCGACTGACCCCGAGCGTTCGCCAGTTCCTGAGCGCGGCGGTGGACAGCTGGCGGCAGATCCACGGTGGTGCGCACTACCACATCATATCTGCATCGACCACGATGCAGCAAGCTTGGCCTGCTGCTGGAGGCCTACCACCCGCCAGCAGACCGATCGGCAGTGGAGTCTGCCGCGGGATCAGGCCGAA
This sequence comes from Mycobacteriales bacterium, assembly GCA_046595615.1. Lineage (GTDB taxonomy): Bacteria > Actinomycetota > Actinomycetes > Mycobacteriales > SCTD01 > JAYSQK01. The sequence continues at coordinate 4,680 of JBKJOO010000426.1, forward strand.
CTGGAAAGGACACCTCGCCGGGCGGTCCGGCGCCGCCGTGACCGCCTCGTCCCGGATCAAGGTCGCGAGCGGCATGGGCTCGATTCCGGCGTGAGCAGGCACGGGACCATCGTGCAGAACTCCTTCAGGACAAGCGAGGGTCCGGCCGGCGTCGTCATGCGGCGCCGCGTCGCCTGCGGGGTGGTCGGAATTGGGGGGAGTTGGGCGAGCAGCTCACCGGGGATGCCGAGGCATCACTCCGTGACTGTCCTCCAGGCTCCGTGCGCGACGTTGCCAGCCGGCCAGAATCTGGCCAAATTGATCACCTCTTGGGGCCGAAAGGCCCTCTGACCTGCGGTTATTTGGTGCCCCCGGCAGGATTCGAACCTGCGCCTCGTCCTCCGGAGGGAAGCGCTCTATCCCCTGAGCTACGGGGGCCCGGGGTGCAGGCGAAACGTTAGCAGCCGGGCCACCACGGGCCGGTCCCGCCGGTAGCCTCCCTAGGTGCCAGCCAACCTCGGTCGTGTCCTCGTGGTCGACGACGACGACGTGATCCGCCAGCTCATCACCGTCAACCTCGAGCTCGAGGGGTTCGAGGTGTCGACCGCCGTCGACGGACAGGACTGCCTGGACATCGTCAAGGACGTCGATCCCTGCGTCATCACGCTGGACATCATGATGCCCAGGCTCGACGGTTGGGACGCGGCCAGCCGGTTGCGCGCCGACCCCGAGACAGCCGGGATCAAGGTGGTGCTGTTGTCGGCGCGGGCCCAGGAGGCCGACCTGCAACGCGGCAGCCGGATCGGCGTCGATGCCTACCTGACCAAGCCCTTCGACCCCGACGAGCTGATCACGACGGTACGACGCCTGGCGGGCCTGCCCGAACGCTGAGCTACTTCTGGGCCGCCCCCGGCGTCGTCCCGGTCTGGCTGGTGCCGCTGCAGGACGCGCCCTTCTCGGGCGTCGTCGGACCGTTGGTGAAGCTGCCCAGGAACTCCTTCACCCGCTTGTCCGACGCGCTGTCGACGAACAGCTGGCGGCCCCAGGCCTGCAGGCTGATGGCGCTCTTCAGGGCCGGATAGGGGCTCATCAGCCGGTAGGGATTGCCATTCACCTCGCCCTTCAACGTCGCCAGCTGCGAGACCGGCAGGTCCGGGCGGTAGGTCACCCACGCCGCGCCGTGCTCCATCGAGTGCACCGCGTGCTCGTTCGGGATCTGCTGGCTGTAGACCGCGCAGGTCTCGGGTACGGCGTTGTGGTTACCGCCGACCGGCGGTGTGCCGGCCTGGTCGGGATAGCTGACGGGGCCGGTCACGTGCGCGGACTTGAGCTTCGTGGTGTCGCTCTTGACGAGCCCGCTGAGCTTGTCGGCCTGGGCCAGGGGGTTCTTGGCGCCGGAGCCCTGGTTGACGACGGCGAACACGATGACGCCGATCAGCACCGCGGCGAGCGCGACGCTGCCCAGGACGAGCGCGACCGGGAACGGCTGCTTGACGGGCGCGGGCTTGCGCCCGCGCGACCCGCTCGTCCGGCCGGCGGGAGGCCGACCGGTGCCGGAGGGTTGTGCGGGCTGGGTGCGCTGGGCCATCTCGGTCCGTCCGTCCGTGTGCGTCATGGGCCTGCGTCGAACAGTCCCACTACAGATAGTAGGTCGCGGCGCCGCGATAACCTCGACCAATGACCCCCGTCGACCTGCGCCGCGCGGTGCGCGCGGCCGTGGCGGCCTGCGTGGACAACGACGAGCTGACCGTCGTCGTGCCCGAAGACGTCGTGGTCGAGCGGCCCAAGGTCAAAGAGCACGGCGACTACGCGACCAACGTCGCACTGATGCTCGCCAAGGCGGCCGGCGTCCAGCCGCGTGCGGTCGCCGATCTCGTCGCTGCCCGGCTGCGGCTCGCGGACGGGATCGCGAGTGTCGAGGTGGCCGGGCCAGGGTTTCTCAATATCCGGCTGTCGCAGGACGCCCTCGGCCAGGTCGCGGTGCAGGTGGTGGCCGCCGGTGCGGCGTACGGCAGGAACGACGCGGCGGTGGGGCAGCACGTCAACCTGGAGTTCGTCAGTGCCAACCCGACCGGTCCGCTGCACATCGGCGGGGTGCGTTGGGCGGCTGTCGGGGACGCGCTCGCCCGGCTGCTCGAGGCCAGTGGCGCCAAGGTGACCCGCGAGTACTACTTCAACGACCACGGCGCGCAGATCGACCGCTTCGCCCGGTCGCTGCTGGCTGCGGCCAACGGCGAGCCGGCGCCGGACGACGGCTACGGCGGCGACTACATCGCCGAGATCGCCCAGCGGGTGCTCGCACTGGCCCCCGACGCGCTGGCGCAGGCCGATCCGCAGGAGGTCTTCCGGGCGCACGGCGTGCAGCTGATGTTCGACGAGATCAAGACCTCGCTGCACGAGTTCGGGGTCGACTTCGACGTCTACTTCCACGAGAACCACCTGCACGAGACCGGTGCGGTCGCGCGGGCCGTGCGGCGGCTCGACGCGGCCGGCCGGATGTACGACAAGGACGGGGCGCGCTGGCTGCGCACCACCGACTTCGGCGACGACAAGGACCGGGTCGTCATCAAAAGCGGTGGGGAGCCGGCCTACATCAGCGGCGACCTCGCCTACTACCTCGACAAGCGCGAGCGCCGTTTCGACCGGGTGATCATCATGCTCGGCGCCGACCACCACGGCTACGTCGGCCGGTTGATGGCCATGTGCGCCGCCTTTGGTGACGTGCCAGGGGTCAACCTGGAGATCCTCATCGGTCAGCTCGTCAACCTGGTGCGGGCCGGTGAGCCGCTCAAGATGAGCAAGCGGGCCGGCACCGTCATCAGAATCGAGGACCTGGTGGAGGCGATCGGCGTCGACGCCGCCCGCTACGCCCTGGCCCGCTCCAGCGCGGACAGCCAGCTCGACATCGACCTCGACCTGTGGGCCCGGCGCACCAGCGACAACCCGGTCTTCTACGTGCAGTACGCCGCGACGCGGGCCGCCTCGGTCCTTCGGCACGCCGCCGAGCTGGGTGTCGCCGAGCCCGATCCCGGATCGGTGGACCTGGCGTTGCTCAGCCACCCGCGCGAGGCCGAGCTGCTGCTGGCCCTCGCGGCGTTCCCGCAGGTCGTCGCGACCGCCGCGGAGCTGCGCGAGCCGCACCGGGTCGCCCGCTACCTCGAGGAGCAGGTTGCCAAGGCGGCCCAGCGGTTCTGGGACGAGTGCCAGGTGCTGCCGCGCGGCGACGAGCCGGTCGCCGTGACGACCGCGCCCCGGCTGCTGCTGTGGCGGGCCACCCGGACCGTGCTCGAGAACGGCCTGGCGCTGCTCGGCGTCACCGCCCCGGAGCGGATGTGACCAGCCTGCTCACCGACCTCGTACCGGGGGTGTGGCCCAGCACGGCCGTCCGGGGCGCCGACGGTGCCGTCCAGCTCGGCGGGGTCGATGTGCGTGACCTCGCGGCCGAATTCGGCACGCCTGTGCTGGTGCTCGACGAGGACGATCTGCGGGCCCGCTGCCGCGCCTGGCGGGAGGCCTTCGACGGCTGGCCGTCCGGTGGCGACGTCGCCTACGCCGGGAAGGCGTTCCTGTCCAAGGCCATCGTCCGGATCGTCGCCGAGGAGGGGCTGGGCCTGGACGTCTGCACTGGCGGCGAACTCGCGGTGGCGCTGGCGGCCGGCTTCCCGCCGGACCGGCTGTGGTTCCACGGCAACAACAAGTCGGTCGCCGAGCTCGAGCGGGGCGTCGCAGCCGGCGTCCGGACGGTCGTACTCGACTCCTTCGAGGAGATCGTCCGGCTCGCAGCGGTCGCTGGGCGGGCCGGGGTGCGGCAGCGGGTCTACGTCCGGGTCACGCCGGGCGTCGAGGCGCACACCCACGAATACGTCCAGACCGGCCAGGAGGATCAGAAGTTCGGTTTCTCCCTCGCCAGCGGCACGGCCGCGGAGGCCATCCGCCGGGTGCTGGGGCTGCCGGCCCTCGAGTTGACCGGGATCCACTGCCACATCGGCAGCCACATCTTCGACCCCCGGGGCTTCTCCCTCGCCGCGCACCGGATGGCCGCGCTGCTGGCGGCGGTCCGCGACGAGCACGGCATCGAGCTACCCGAGCTCGACCTCGGCGGCGGGCACGGCATCGCCTACACCGCGGCCGACGACCCGATGAGCACCGCCGACCACGCCGCCGGGCTCCGGGCGATCGTCGAGAAAGAGTGCGCCGCAGCGGCTCTCGCGGTCCCCCGGGTCGTCGTCGAGCCCGGGCGCGCGGTGGTCGGCCCGACGACGGTCACGCTTTACGAGGTCGGCACCGTCAAGGACCTGCCGGGCCTGCGGACCTACGTCAGCGTCGACGGCGGCATGAGCGACAACATCCGCACGGCGCTGTACGACGCCCGCTACACCGCGGTCCTGGCCAGCCGCACGAGCAGCGCCGAACCGCGCAACGTCACGCTGTGCGGCAAGCACTGCGAGAGCGGCGACATCGTCGTCCATGACGTGCCGTTGCCAGGTGACCTGGTCCCCGGTGACCTGGTGGCCGTACCAGCCAGCGGCGCCTACCACCGGTCGATGGCCAGCAACTACAACCACGTGCCGCGGCCGCCGGTCGTCGCCGTCAGGGACGGGGTGGCGAGGGTGCTCGTGCGGCGCGAGACCGAGGACGATCTGCTCGCCCTGGACGTCGGATGACGCCCGTGCTGCAGCGCCTGTTCCTGCTCGCATCCGCAGGCGTGCTGCTCGCCCTCGGCCTGGTCGTTGCCTCCTTCGGCCTGGTCGCTGTCACGGCGTACGCCGGGGTGGTGCTGCTGCTGGTGGGGCTCGGCGTGCGCCGGGCCCGCGCGGTGGTCCGCTCCCGGCAGCCCGCCGCGCGGCCGGCCGGGCGCACCTGCACGTGCTGCACCAGCACCGTCCACGATCCCGTCCAGGTCATCTGATGGTCGCCCCGCTGCGGGTCGCCCTGCTGGGCTGCGGAACCGTCGGGTCCGAGGTGGTCCGGTTGCTGTCGAGCAACGCCGACGACCTGGCCGCCCGGGTCGGCGCGCCGCTCGAGCTGGCCGGCATCGCCGTACGCCGGCGCGGCAAGGCCCGTGACCTGCCGGTCGACGACGCGTTGTTCACCACCGACGCAGCGGGTCTGGTGGCGCGGGCAGACATCGACCTGGTCGTCGAGGTGGTCGGAGGCATCGAACCGGCGAGGTCCTGGATCCTGGCTGCGTTGCGCGCCGGCAAGGGGGTCGTCACCGCCAACAAGGCGCTGCTGGCCGAGGACGGCGCGACGCTGTACGACGCGGCCGAGCGTGGCGGCGCCGATCTCTATTACGAGGCCAGTGTCGCCGGGGCGATCCCGATCCTGCGGCCGCTGCGCGAGTCGATCGCCGGGGACAACGTCCGTCGGGTGATGGGGATCGTCAACGGCACCACCAACTACATCCTCACCCGGATGGATGAGGTCGGCATGGGCTTCGGCGAAGCCCTGGACGAGGCGACCGCGCTGGGCTACGCCGAAGCCGATCCGACCGCCGACATCGAGGGTTTCGACGCGGCTGCCAAGGCCGCGATCCTCGCGGGGCTCGCGTTCCATACCCGGGTCGTCGCCGCCGACGTGCACCGCGAGGGCATCAGCGAGGTGACCGCCGCCGACATCGCGAGCGCCAAGGCGATGGGGTGCGTCGTGAAGCTGCTGGCCATCGCCGAGCGCGACGGCGCAGGCGTGGGCGTGCGGGTGCACCCCGCGATGATCCCGCGCAGCCACCCCCTCGCCAGCGTTCGCGAGGCCTACAACGCGGTCTTCGTCGAGGCCGACTCGGCCGGACAGCTGATGTTCTACGGCCGCGGCGCGGGTGGCTCGCCGACAGCCAGCGCGGTGCTCGGTGACCTCGTGGCGGTCGCCCGCAACACCCTGTCCGGTGCCCGCGGTGCGGGGGAGTCGGCCTACGCCGACCTGCGGGTCAGGGCCATGGGCGAGGTGGTCACCCGCTACCACATCAGCCTCGACGTGGCCGACAAGGCAGGCGTGCTCGCCGCGGTCGCCAACACCTTCTCGACCCACGACGTGTCGATCCGTACGGTCCGGCAGGAGGGTCACGGTGACGACGCCTCACTGGTCGTCGTCACCCATGTGGCCACCGATGCCGCGCTCCAGGCGGTCGTCGAGGAACTCCGCGGCCTCGACGTTGTCCGGGCCGTGGCCTCGGTGATGAGAGTGGAGGCGACATGACCCATCCGGTCCCGCCCGTGATCGCACCGGTGGCCGCCCGCGCGGGGTGGCGCGGCCTGATCGCGGAGTACCGTGACCGGCTGCCCGTCAGCGACAGCACCCCGGTGGTGACCCTGCAGGAGGGGGCGACCCCGCTCGTGTACGCCTGCTACCTGTCGGACCTCGTCGGTGCCCAGGTCTGGCTGAAGGTCGAGGGCGCCAACCCCACCGGATCGTTCAAGGACCGCGGCATGACGATGGCCATCAGCAAGGCCGTCGAGGCCGGCAGCAAGGCCGTCATCTGCGCCAGCACGGGCAACACGAGTGCCTCTGCCGCGGCGTACGCCGCCAAGGGCGGCCTCACCTGCGCCGTGCTCGTCCCCGACGGCAAGATTGCCCTGGGCAAGTTGGCGCAGGCCCTGGTGCACGGCGCGCGGCTGCTGCAGGTGCAGGGCAACTTCGACGACTGCCTCGACCTGTGCCGGGCGCTGTCGGACGACTACCCCGTGACGCTGGTCAACTCGGTCAACCCCGACCGCATCGAGGGCCAGAAGACGGCCGCGTTCGAGGTGTGCGACGTGCTCGGCGCCGCCCCCGACGTGCACTGCCTGCCGGTCGGTAACGCCGGCAACATCACGGCCTACTGGAAGGGATACACCGAGTACGCCGCGGACGGTGTCACCAGCTCGACCCCGCGGATGCTCGGCTTCCAGGCCGCCGGCGCCGCGCCGATCGTGACCGGCACGAGAGTGCTTGCCCCGCAGACGATTGCGACCGCGATCAGGATTGGCAACCCGGCTTCCTGGCAGCAGGCACTGGCCGCCAAGGCAGAGAGCGGCGGCGACATCCAGGCGGTCACCGACCGGCAGATCCTGGCCGCCTACAAGTTGCTCGCGACTCGGGAAGGCGTCTTCGTCGAGCCGGCCTCCGCGGCGAGTGTCGCCGGCCTGCTGCAGGCGCACGCGCAGGGCCTGATCGGCACCGGCGAGCGGGTCGTCTGCACGGTCACCGGCAACGGTCTGAAGGACCCCGACTGGGCCATTGCCGGGGCGCCCAAGCCGGTGACGGTCGCCGCGACCGCGCCGGCCGCGGCGCAGGCGCTCGGGCTGGTCTAGGGGCGTGCCGTCCTTTCGCGCCGCACCGGTGCGCGTCCGGGTCCCGGCGACCAGCGCCAACCTCGGCCCGGCGTTCGACTGCGCCGGTCTCGCCCTCGGGCTGTACGACGAGGTGGTGGTGCGGGTCGCCGAAAGCGGCGTGCACGTCGACGTCGCGGGGGAGGGCGCCGACGACCTGCCCCGTGACAAGCGTCATCTCGTCGTCAAGGCGTTGCGGGCCGGCTTCGACGCGCTCGGTGGTCAACCCCGGGGGATCGAGGTGGTCTGCGCGAACCGGATCCCGCAGTCGCGCGGCCTCGGGTCGTCCTCGGGGGCCATCGTCGCGGCAGTGCTGGCCGCCCGGGCGCTGGTGCTCGGCGGTGACCAGCGCCTCGACGACGATGCCGCCCTGGACCTCGCGACCCGGCTCGAGGGCCATCCCGACAACGTGGCTGCGTGCCTGCGCGGGGGGCTCACCCTGGCCTGGACCGACCCCGCCGGGGTGCATGTCCATCGCGCCGACGTGCACCCCGACATCGTCCCGATCGCGTTCGTCCCCGCCACCCGCGCCTCGACGAGGAAGGTCCGGGGGCTGCTGCCCGCATCGGTGCCGCACGGCGAAGCCGCTGCCAACAGCGCGCGGGCGGCCCTGCTGTCGCTCGCCATGACGGCCACGCCGACGCTGCTGCTCGCCGCGACCGAGGACCGCCTGCACCAGTCCTACCGGGCGGGTGCGATGGCCCGCTCGGCCGCGCTGGTCGGTGAGCTGCGGGCGGCGGGCATCCCCGCCGTCATCAGCGGCGCGGGCCCCACCGTGCTCGCCCTCGCGACGGGCCTGACCGCCGCCGCGGTCCAGGCCCGGGACCCCCGCGGCTGGCAGGTGCTGCGGCTGCCCGTCGATGCCGGCGGCGCCTCGGTCCTGCCCCTGCGCTGACCCGGGCCCCCCTTTTTCCCGCCGATCATGGAGTTTGTGCCGCGCTGCTGAGCGTGACGCGACCGCACTTTTTCCATGATCGGCGTCCATGGTGGGCGAGAATCGCGGGGCGCGGGGTACCGGTGTTGCCCGATCCGGCGGCGGGTGGTTACGCTGTGCGTGCACCAGTCGCCCCATGTGGGGCCGGTGCTCGCTGCGGGGCAGCCTCCGATGATGGTGTCGCTGCCCGAGCCCGCTCCCTGCCCGTCGGGCCACCCGGCGCGAGGCACCGTGACGGCTTCATCGCGAGCATCGGTACCGCGCCGGTCGCGCCGCCCCGAGCGTGCGAGACGCGAGCGCGGACGGCACCCCTTGACACCTCGACGCGCGCCACGCGCGCCGAGGCCCACCGGCTCCGGCCGGCGCACCCTGTCCGTCGTACCGCGTCCGTGGTACGACGGCCCACCGGGAGGACCCTCCTTGACCGACACCACCGACCTGCTGTCCGCGTCCGACGCGCCGGCACAGGACGCCCCCGCCGCTGCCCCACGGGCTCGACGCCGGGCCACCTCGGGCGGCGGGCTCGCCTCGCTCGTGCTGCCCGAGCTGCAGTCGCTCGCCGGCGACCTCGGCATCAGCGGCCTGGCGCGCATGCGCAAGAGCCAACTCATCGAGGCCATCCAGGAGCGGCAGGGCAGCGCTGCCCCGGCCTCGAACGGCACGGCCCCAACTCCCCCTGCTGCGAGCGGCGACGCCGCGTCCGGTGGCATCGTTGCCAGCCGACCGGCCCGCACCCCCCGGGCCTCCGCGGCCGGCCAGGCCACCCCGGCCGCGTCACCTGACGAGGCGCCCGTGGTGCTGCTGGAGACAGCCAGCCCGGCCACCGACTCGGCGGAGGACGGCGCTGCTGAGGACGGCGGACCGACCGAGCGCGTCGACCGCGGTCGGGAACGCTTCCTGGAGCGCGAGGCCCGCCGAGCCGAGCGCGCTGCCCAGCAGGGCGACAGCGACACGCCGACCGGTGATCGACCGGTCCGCGAGCCACGCGCCCCCCGAGAGGGCCAGACGCCCCGGGAAGGCCAGACGCCCCGGGAGGGCCAGACGCCCCGGGAGGGCCAGCCGCCCCGGGAGGGCCAGGCCTCCCGTGAGGGCGGCGACGTGCCGGCCCGCGACCGTCAGGACCGGCCGGCCCGCCAGGGTCCGAGCGCCGACATCGCACCCCGGCGCGACGACGAGGACGACTTCGGCGGCAACCGCCGGGGCCGGTTCCGCGAACGCGGCCGCAACCGCAACCGCAACGCCCGAACCGGTGGCGAGCGGTTCGGTGGCGACCCCGACACCGTGATCAGCGAGGACGACGTCCTCATCCCGGTCGGCGGCATCCTCGACATCCTGGACAACTACGGCTTCATCCGGACGTCTGGCTATCTCACCGGCCCGAGTGACGTGTATGTCTCCCTCCAGCAGGTTCGCAAGTACGGCCTGCGCCGAGGTGACGCGGTGACCGGGGCGGTTCGCCAGCAGCGCGAGGGCGAGCGCAAGGACAAGTTCAACAACCTCGTCCGGCTGGACTCCATCAACGGCCTGGACCCGGCCGAGGCGTTCAAGCGCCCGGACTTCACCAAGCTCACGCCGCTCTACCCACAGGATCGGCTACGGCTGGTGACTGAGCCGGGCATCCTCACCACACGCGTCATCGACCTGGTGATGCCGATCGGCAAGGGCCAGCGCGCGCTGATCGTCAGTCCGCCAAAAGCCGGCAAGACGATGGTGATGCAGGCGATCGCCAACGCGATCACGACGAACAATCCCGAGTGTCACCTGATGGTGGTGCTGGTCGACGAGCGGCCTGAAGAGGTCACCGACATGCAGCGTTCGGTGAAGGGCGAGGTCATCGCGTCGACCTTCGACCGGCCGCCGCAGGACCACATCACGGTCGCCGAGTTGAGCATCGAGCGGGCCAAGCGCCTCGTCGAACTCGGTCACGACGTGGTCGTGCTGCTGGACTCGATCACCCGGCTCGGCCGCGCCTACAACCTCGGCGCCCCCGCCTCCGGTCGCATCCTGACCGGTGGAGTGGACTCAGCCGCGCTGTATCCGCCGAAGCGCTTCCTCGGTGCCGCCCGCAACATCGAGAACGGTGGCTCGCTGACGATCTTTGCCACCGCGCTCGTCGAGACCGGCTCCGCCATGGACACCGTGATCTTCGAGGAGTTCAAGGGAACCGGTAACGCCGAGCTCAAGCTCGACCGCAAGCTGGCTGACAAGCGGATCTTCCCCGCGATCGACGTGGACGCCTCTGGCACCCGC